>CAYXMK010000010.1:2255-26320 GCA_964465905.1 uncultured Ignavibacteriaceae bacterium
GGGACGACGACCGTCATCAACGATATCTGGGGAGCGTCCGATCCAAAGACCGGGCAGACGTTGGTGCTGGCGGCTGTATCTGACAAGTATCACACCGGCGAGATGCGCATTCTCTCGGTGAGCCTGAACGGAGTGCAAGATGCATTCAATTGGACGTTGGGTCGGCGAGTGACAAGCCTCTGGTTCAATAATCCGTCAGGTCTCGTTTACGAATGCGGCAGTGGGGTAAGAGAATACAGGAACGGAACGTGGAACGACATCGCGCTTCCGAGCATCTTCAGCAACAGAATCCGGGGGAGTGACACGAACAATGTTGTTGTTGTGGGGGATTACGGGCTGGCAGCGCATTACAATGGCTCGACCTGGCAGGTGTGGACCCAGTTGTCAAACTCTGTTTGGGGATTTCAGTCAGTGGCGGTGCACAAGCAGAGCGTGGCCATCGTGGGCTACGAAGCCGTATCCGTTGATGGCAGGGCGTTAGCTATTGTCGGCAGAAGATGATGCGACATGATGGGCTGAACTGGTGGGCTGAATCTCGACCATTTCGGGCTCCTTCAAAACTATCCGAATCCGTTCAGCTCTGTCACTGAGCTACGCTGCATGCTGAACGAGCCTTCAACGACGCAACTTGAGATCTACGACATGCTTGGACTGAGGGTGACGATGCTCGTCGGCGGAACTCAGCGGGCTGGATACCACGCGGTAAGCTGGAATGCGTCCGGGGCGGACTCCGGCGTCTTTCTCTCCAGGCCAACGGGGCAGGGGAGCGATTGCTAATGGACCGTTAGGACTGAGTCATCGGAGCGGCAGAAGGCCTCGAAGAATCAGCAGAACACCCTTAGCTCTGAGAACTCGTCGATGATCCGGTCAGGTTTGAGCGGCAGGAACACCGCACGGGGACAGGCACCGTACGTGACGGCGCACGTCCGGATTCCCGCCCGCTGACCTGCAAGGATGTCGTAGTCCGTATCCCCCACGATTCCCGTCTCCCGCTTCTCCCAACCTGTCACTTCAAGTATTCTCAGAACAATCCCCGGATCGGGTTTGAACGGAATCCCCTCCTCAATCCCCTGGATGCGCTGGAAGTAGCGGGCAATGCCGAAACGCTCGAGCACGCGCCTGGATGTTTCCGTGGACTTGATGGTGGCAACGGCACAGCGAATCCCCCGGCTCGTCAGGTCAGCCAACGTCTCGGCCACGCCCGGAAAGAGCTTCGTTGTATCCAGCGCGTGGGCTCGGTAGTAGTCCCGGTACATCACCGCCGCCCGTGGAATCTCTCCGTGGAGGTGAAGGGGGAGGAGCTTTTCGAAGATCTCCTGCAAGGGACGGCCGATGAGCGGGAAGACCTGCTCAGGAGTAATACTCGTCACGCCGAGTTGATGGAGTGTCCAGATCTGCGCGGCCGCAATGTCCTGCCGCGAATCGAGGAGCGTGCCGTCAATGTCGAAGATCAGGTTGCGGATCATGGCGCGTTTCCTCCCGAAGGTTCATAGAGAGGAATGTAGCCGACCTCCCGAACGATGCGCTGCCCCTCGTTGCTGAGGATCCAATCCGTGAACTGTTTGAGAATCCCTTTCGGAGGCGCAACGGTAAAGAGGTACAGATAGCGGGCGATCGGATAGGTGCCGTTCCGCACGTTCTCCGGCGTCGGTTCGATGCCCTCCACACGACACTGCCGGACACCTTCGGCATAAGCAAATCCTCCATAGCCGACGGCATTCCTGTTCTGCCGCACAGCTTCAACAACTCCCCGCGTCCCCGGCTTCGTCACCGCGCGGGGCGCGTACGCCGCTCCCAGCAGGACGTGCTCTTCGAAGAAGAGGAAGGTGCCGGAGTTCGGCTCGCGGTTCACGACAAGGATCGGTTCGTCCGCCCCGCCGACCTCGCGCCAGCCGGTCAAACGCCCCGTGAAGATTCCTCTGAGCTCATCCATGCTCAGGCTCTGCACCGGATTGTCGGAGTGGAGGTAGATGCTCAGGGCATCCCGGGCCGTCAGGATGGTAATGCCGAGAGAGCCGCGCCGCTCCATCAACTCCCTGATTTCCTCCGCCTGCATTGGCCTTGATGAGGCGCAGATGTTTACCGACCCGCGAATCAGCGCCTGGATGCCCGTCGCACTTCCTCCCCCTTCAACGTAGACCGCAACGTCGGGATGTGCCGTCATGAACGCTTCCGCCCAGCGCTGGACCAGCGGCATCATCGTGTCCGAGCCCTTGATGCGGATCGTCCGGGAAACGTCGGGGTCCTCCGCCTGCCGGCCCGAGAGACAGCCGCTCAGGGTCAGCGCAACGAGTGCAGACAGAAGGAAGTGGGGATAGAAGTGAGATCGGTTCATCGTTTCTCCGCGATGGACTGCAGTCGCGCCGCGGTGAAGGGCGATCCCGGGAGCCACTGCGGCGGAACGTAGGTGGTACCGAGCTCCCAGAGGTATGCACCGAGGATCTGGACATGCTGTTCGGCCGCCGCGAAGTCCATGGGCTGATGCAGATCGTCGGACGGCGTATGATACACCGTGCGACCCCATTGCACGAAGCGCCGGACACCTTCCTCGTAGGGTGTGACGACGTACTGCAGTCCTTCGCTCACCAGGACCGATGGAATCCCCGCCTGGGCAAACGAGAACTGATCGGAGCTGGAGAAGGGTTCCTGCTGCAGGAACTCCGGAGGAATACTCCCGACACTCACCCCCATCCATCCGGCGACGGTCTCGAGGTGCTCTCCCAGCGTGGAGAGCTCGGCACCGACTCCCACAATTTCACGGAACGGTTCAAACAGCGCCAGACCGTCGACGTTCAGCGCCGCACGCGTCCGGTACAGCGGCACCAAAGGATTTTCGCAGTAGAAGCGTGAGCCCAGCCGGCCCTTTTCTTCTCCCGTCACGAACAGAAACAGCACGGAACAGCTTGGCCTCACGTCGTGAGAGCTGAACACCCGCGCCAGTTCAAGCACGCCGGCCGTGCCCGCCGCGTTATCGAAGACGCCGTTGTAGATCGAATCGCCGTCGACCGGCACGCCGATTCCCAGATGATCGTAATGCGCCGAGACGACGACGTAGGTGTCGCGCAGCAGCGGATCGCCGCCCGGAAGCACGCCGGCAATGTTGGCGGCGAGGAAGTCACGCTCCCGGAAACGGCCGTCGAACCGCATGCGCACCTCCAGCCGAAAGCTGCGCATCGCTCCGAGCGCGTCCAGCCGTTGAACCTGCTCCAGCGTCGAAGGTGCTCCCTCGAACAACACCTTCGCCCGCATCGGATTGACGACAATGCTCAGGTTCTCCGGCACACCATAGAGGAAACGCACATCCTCCGTGCGGTATTGAGATGTCCAGTACTCCCAGTCGGTAAACAGCTGTTCCCGGACCGACGGGATCATGATGCTTCCACGCGCCCCGCGGGCAATCGCTGTCTGCTGTTTCAGCGCCGGATTCGAATAGATCGTCGGACGCGGACCCTGGAAGTAAGCCTCATCGTCCGACGGCGGTTCACCCGACAGGAAGACGACCACGGCGTTCTCGACGGACAGATCGCGGTAGTCGTTGTAGTCGTACTCGGGAGCCACGATGCCGTAGCCGACAAACACGAGGGGAAGGGGGAGCGGGATGAATGTCTGAGCGCCCGAGTTGAACAGAAGATAGTCCGACCAGAGCTGAAGCTCCGTCGCCGAGTGCGTGGTGCTGATCTCCAGCCGCGATTCCGGCAAGGCGTAACTGCCGTGGAGGGGCATCTCCTGTCGGTAGGAGCCGTCACGGCTTGCCGGACGAAGTCCGTAGGCGCGCAGCTGTTCCTCGATGTAGCGGGCAGCACGTTCTCCTCCGGGAGTCCCGGTACCCCGCCCCTCCATCACGTCGCTGCCGAGGGCTTCGATGTGACGCCGAAGAGTGTCGGAAGAGATACGATCCAGGAGGCCTCGGACGTGGAGCGGAAGCTGTGCATCCACCGCACCCGTGCACAGCACCCACACCGGCAGAAGGAGACAGAAGGGATTCACACTCCTTTTCCCGCCACCGCGGCGGCGGAGACGGCACGGATTCCGAAAGACGTCACTCTTCATACAGTAGATATTTCTGGCGGACATGCTTGAACAGTTCGAGTTCGTTTTCCCACGATGCGAAGATCTCGCTCGGTAGTCGGCCCTCGCGGATCATTCGGACCAACCTCCCGGTGCCCGTCAGGCGCTCGATCACCTCCTCGTCCCACACGAGCTTGTCCGCGTGGAGGCGATGGACGGCCCACACCATGGCAACCCCCGTTCGGTACGCCTGAAACCGGTCCCGATCGAAGACCTTCAGCCGGACGCCTCTGCAAAGGCTGTTGCTCAGCTCCGGCAGTCTGCTCAGGTGGGGCTTTTTCTCCGGTGTGAAGAGTACCGGCTCGAAGATCACGCCCGGCAGGGCAAGGTCATTGAGAAGCGCGCTCATCGCCGCGTGATCGATCCAGGGAGCTCCCACAACCTCAAAGGGTGTGTCGGTCCCCCGCCCCTCCGACACATTCAACCCCTCGAAGAGACATGTCCCGGCGTACGCTAACACGGATGTCAGCGTCAGCAGGTTCGGCGAGGGCTTCCTCCACGGAAGTCCCGCCTCATCATACCACAGGGATCGCTTCCACCTCAGCATCGGAATAACGTGCAGTACTGCCTTCCCTCCCCCTCGAAGCATACCTTCACCGTTGTACATCAACGCCAGCTCTCCGATCGTCATGCCGTGGAGGACGGGAACCTTCGCGTACGAGCCGAACCGGAAAAGGAACTCATCATCGGTCACGAATCCGTCGGGATGGACCCCCGTGATCGGGTTCGGCCGGTCGAGGACGATGACGTCACAGCTGTTCTCCGCCGCTGCTTCCATGACGAAGCCGAGAATGTTGATGTGTTCGTAGAACCGCGCCCCCACCTCCTGAATGTCGAAGATGATCGCATCGACATCGCCGAGCATCTCAGCCGTCGGCTTGTGCGTTCCTCCGTAGAGGGAGTATTTTCTCAACCCTGTCTCCGGATCAAGCGCAACCTCTCCGTCACGAGGGAGCGAATAATCGTTGGTGCGGATGTTGAATTCCATCCCGAACAACACCGTGAGCCGGGCATTCGGGAGGCGGTTCAGGGTATCCGCCAAGTGCGTCCCATCCGCCAGCCTGCCGCTGTGGTTGGAGACCAGCGCGAGGCGCTTCCCGTCGATGAGGTGGGAGAATTCCGACAAGAGCCTGTCGGCGCCGACGGTCGTCTGAGCAGGGAGCATCGGCGAACTGCAGAGAATCAGGATCGGAACGATGCCGATCGTCATCGTCTTCATTTCTCGACGTCCTTACCAAATCGTTTCCATCCCCGGCGCTGGAGTCCAGCCGGATGTCGGCTCGAAGTAGTTCCAGAGCGCCCTCGAAACATTCCGCAGAAGCACAAACCCCTCGTTCTCCGTCTTCCAGCTCGTGTCTTCTTGATTCTTCGTGATGACACAGAAAACATAGTCGCCGGAAGGCGCGTTCACGAGCACAACCTCGGACCGGGACCGGTCCACCGCTCCTTGTTTCGAAGCTGTCTGTACGAACGGCGGGATCTGTGACAGCGCCTCGCCGTCCCAGTAGATCCGGCTGAGAATCCGGTACATCTCCTCGCTCGCTGCCGGACTCACCGCCCGCCCCTCCCGGATCATCACAAGCATCTCTGCCATCTCGCGGGGCGTCGTCTGTCCCCATCCGTACTTCTGCCGGTCAGCTTCCCGACCCGGTGTCCGAGAATTGACGCGCGTGCTGTCAAATCCGTGCACAGCCAGCCATTCGTTGATCGCTGCCCCGGTGCCGGCCATCTGCTGCAGCCACAGACTCGCCGTGTTGTCACTCATGGTGATCATGAGCATGACCACTTTGCTGAACGCGATCTTCGCGCTGTCTTTGAATGCCCCCAGGATGTCCTCCCCTGGATAGAGAAGCGAATCGTCATACACAAGCTCGGCGTGGTAGTCGAGCTCCCCCTTCTCGATGCGGTCGAAGATCTTGAGCAGAATCGGCACCTTGATCATGCTCGCCGTTGGAAACAGCTCGTCAGCCCGGAGAGCCGCCGTCTGTCCGGTCTTCAGGTGACGGACGTACATCCCGACGTCGCCGCGGAATCCTTTTGACAGATCCTTCAGCTTCTCGAGAAGCACCGGGTCTTCCTTCACCGGCGGCGACTGGGCTTGCATGCCGGAAACTCCTGCGGCCAGTGAGAGCAGGAGGAGAAGAGAAGCAGCAACGAGCGGTTTTGCGATTCGCATTTCTATCCTCAGAATATTCCGTCGTCAAGTCCCTCTTTGATCCACGCCAGGTTTCGCAGGGGGATGAACCCATAGTTGTAGAAATTGAAGCTTGTGATTCCCGATTGCCGCGCTGTCCGCATCCTGCTGAGAAACTCTGCCTTCCCCCCGCTCTCGGGCAAGCCAACCTGGAAGCCGACGGTGATCTCCCGCGGACCGACGATGGTTTGGAGATGTGCGAGCGGTCCGGCAAGAGCGCTTCCATCTCTCACATATCCCGGCACGAGGATTCCCCCGGTTACCGCTGCAACCTTCCCCGCATCCATGCCCACGCTGAGCCGTGTCAGCGGATCGAGGGAGACCAGAGGCCGAAGCTTCACGGAGGTCGCTGCCGCGGCTTCGGCAAGCTCCTGGGCGAGTGAGTGCACGACCGTCTGGCGCCAGGCATGCAGGGGCCCGAAGAGACCGGCAGGAAGCGTCTCCATGCCGGCGGCGCGCTCCGCCGCCACCGACGGGTCGTCGAAGTGTGCTTCGAGCGTCTTCTTGACGAACGCGCCAACCTCCTCCAGACTGTACCCGGTTTCAGCGGCGCGTGTTCGGCACGACGGACAGAAGCAGATTCCCAGCAGGAAACGGATCGCAGGCGTGAGCACAATGCCTTCCCGTTCATGGTGGAAGCCGTGCGCGTACCCCTGGAACTGCATAGCTTCCAGCTCGATCACCGATACACCGTGCGATGCGATGTCCTTCACCATGGCCCGCAAGTAGGCACGCACGTCGTTGTTCGACGGACAGAGGTTGTGATAGAGCTTGTCCCCGAAGACCGTCTCACAGGTGATCTCCGGATACCGCATCCCGAGCGCCGTGTTATGGCAACAGACCACCCAGGCACGAGTCTCCAGCCCCCGCTTCTCGCACTCCCTCCGAACGACGTCAAGATCCTGCCCCTGACCGACGAGTCCGTTCACCAGAGGTTTCACGGTGGCGTACAGGGCCGGATCGGGGTTGAAATAGACGGTCCCGTCTTCAAGAAACACGATCTTGCGCTTCGGGTTATGGGGAGCCAGGAAGCGCCCCGCATGGTAGGCGGTGGCCAGACTGACCGACGTCAGTCCGTTTTCTTTCAGCCGCGACAGCGAGACATCGTAGCCGTCATCGACCAGGTCCCAGAGGTAGGCCCACATGGAAGCCGACACACTTCTCCCGTTCACTGCTCCGAGAGAAGAGAGGGGCGAGTCCGAAAGCATCCGATCGGCCAGCAATCCCGTGAACGGAACGGCCGCAAGGGCTCGAAGAATGTCACGCCGATTCATGGCACGGAGTATCCAAGTGTGGAAGGAGCAGAGTGCATTGACAAGAACGGCGATAAGTTATTAACTTCTTCCGCGAACAGCAACCCGGAAAGGATCAGCCCGTGGAGTATCGAAGATTCGGAAGAACGGATCTCACCGTGAGCGTCATCGGTTTCGGCGCGTGGGGTATCGGCGGTCCGGCGATGGCGGGCAACGTGCCGATCGGATGGGGAGACGTAGATGACGACACCTCCCGCAAGGCCCTCCGCACGGCGTACGACCGGGGCATCACGTTCTATGATACGGCCGATGTGTACGGCTTCGGTCATTCGGAAGAGCTGATCGGCGAGGTGTTCGGAGCGCGAAGGGATGTCGTCATCGCCACGAAGGTCGGGAGTCGGAAAGGAGAGGACGGGAATCTCACAGCCGATTATTCGCTCGACTACATGCTCGCGGCTTGTGAGGCAAGTCTGCGGCGTCTTCGCCGCGAGGCAATCGACTACTACCAACTCCACATCGCCAAGCTGGCTCACCTCGAGCGGGGGGAGTGCCTCGAAGCAATGCAGCGCCTTCATGAACAGGGAAAGATCCGTTACTGGGGCATTTCGCTGAACACGTTTGCCCCTCAGCCCGAGGCCGAGTTCCTTCTGAGCCGGAACCTGGGACACGGTTTCCAGCTTGTCCTGAACATCATCAATCAGCGGGCTCTTCCCGTGGTGCGCCGCGCCGCGGAGCGCGGTTACGGCATTATCGCCCGCATGCCCTTGCAGTTCGGCCTGCTCACCGGTAAATTCTCGCGGGAAACGGTGTTCACCGAGAACGACCACCGCTCCTTCCGGCTCACGAGGGAAGTGCTCGAGAAGAGTCTCGACGCTCTGGAATCCGTCTGGCGGATGGCAGAACAGTACGGCGTGAGCAAGACGACGTTCGCCTTGAGCTACCCAGCATCCTTCCCCGAAATCTCCACGATCATCCCGGGCATCAAGACGCCCGAGCAGGCCATCGCGAACACCGAACCGCTTGTCCAGCTCTCCTCTGCAGATCTCGCCGCACTCGGGAGACTCTACGAAGAGCGGTTGTCTTCCGTGGTTGAGGTCATGGAGCGGTACCGGTAGGAACTACGGCTGCACGCTGTCGGGCAAGGACTCTTTGCTGTCAGCAGGATGAGCGGGCACGGTGTGCGGAAGCCTGTCACTCCCTGCTTCTGCACCCGCGGCTGGTTCGGGCGCAAACACCCAGAAGATATCGATGTCTTTTCCCTCCCATCGTCCTGCACGCATGCCGACCTCCAGCGTTTGCATGCGGAAGACGTCGGTCGGAGCGAGCGCAACGTAGGTCTCCCCCTTGAGCAGACCCAATCCCGCAGACGCCGCAAGACCCACGCCGATGCCGATCAGCAGGGTAGGATTCTTCCCCAGCACCTTGCCGATGATTCTTCCCACATCCTTCTCTGACCCCGTCCCGACATCATTCAGAACAACCGCGCCGCTCGTCGGTTGAGCCGGCTGCAGGGTGTCGCGCCCCTGCGCGGAACGTATCTCCAGCTTCGTTGTATCAAGACCGATCAGCCGCAGGAAGTTCCGGTATGCATGTCCCCCCTGGAGTACCGTCTGCCGCAGTTCGCCTGATTCGTCAACTTCCGAGAGCCTCGCGGACATTGCCGCGAGAGTTGTGGAAACGGAATCGGAGATTCGGAAGTACAGCCGGAACAGACCGGCTTCCCGATGGGGACGGTCGTAGGCAGCGAGACTGTCGAAGACAACGATGGTTCTCGGATCATCGATGCTGAGGATCGTACAGTCGCCGGGCGCCTTCAGGATCCACGACGAGTCGTCCGTACCGCGCAGTTCGAGAGCGTTCCAGTGCATCAACGTGCGCGCGAACTCCCAGTGGTTGATGATGCCATCCATCGCCACCACGCAGGCAACAGCGACCAGCAGAATCAGGAAAATCCGAAGTGAGCGGGAGGGAGTGTTGGGTTGATCAGAAGTCGACGGCCGTGGTTCAGTACTCATGGGCAGAACCTCGTGCGAACCAGCTCGCGCAATATCCCGATTCCCGCCGACAGAAGCAAGAGCGCAGAGGGCCTAGAAGAGCAGCCGCTGTTCCCCGATCTCCAGCACGACCAGACGGTCCAGCATGCCCCGCGACGCCGCCAGTTCCCGCAGACGGTCCACCGCAAGGGTGAGCGTCGAGTCGAATCCCTGAACGAAGGTGCTGTGATGAATCGGCACCAGGATGCGAGCGCCGACATCCTCGAAGACCTGCAGCGCCTCAGCCGGATCGAGATGATAGCGCTGCATGAAGTCGCGCGGTTCAATCGGCGCGATTGGCAGCATCGCCACGTCGATGGCGAACCGCCGGCCGATCTCCCTGAACAGCTCGGGATGGTAGCCCGTATCGCCGCCGAAGAAGACCGTCGTTCCCTGATATTGAACCACGTAGCCCGTATATCCCCGGTCCCGCATCCAGAAACTGTCAAACCCGTACCGTCCGCTGAAGTGCTGCACCGGAACAGCCGTGATCCGCACACCGTCTTCCTCAAAGGTCTCCCACGGTTTCAGCTCCCGCATCTCCCGGTAGCCGAACGCCGGCGTGTACGGAAGTGATCCCTGCGGAAGCAGCAGCACACCGTCCTGCGGGAGCTGGTCGAGACTCCCATAACTGAAATGATCGAAGTGGAGGTGGGAAATGAGCGTATAGTCAACCCGGTCCAGCGAGGCCGGATCAAGGCCCGGCTCGACCTTCCGCCGCATGACCATCCCGACGGTGGTTGTGAAGTTCGGGTCTGTTATGAAGACCTTGTCGCGGATCTGCACCAGCACCGTGGCATGACCCGCCCAGAGAATCGCAAGCTCCGGATCATCCAGAAGCGGCGACGAGAGCTTCTGCGGTGTGGAAATGATGGGAGATCCCATCTGCGTAACAGCGCGCGCCATGAACCTGCCGACGACAGAACTGCACCCTTCGGTCGCGAGGACAAGAAGCACAAGCGCCGGTACGGCAATGCCTCTGCGGGTCACGACGAAACGGTGCATGGGGGAATTCAGAAAAATCGAAATTCGAGTGATGTGATCCAGATGTTCGGATCGGGACTGTGCTTCAGGTTGAAATGCACAAACCCGAAGAGCGTCGAAAGCCCGACAATGCCGACGACCGGCCGCCGGTTCTCGATCCTGTACATCCCTACCCCGAGATTGAGCGTCAGGTGCTCTCCGCGCTCCACCAGGGGTACGTAGCCCATCACCTGCCCGCAGAAGCCGAAGTAGGAAGCCCCGGCCTTCGTTGTGAAGACCTGCAGGCTGAGTGTCGCTTCCACGGAACCCGTGAACCTGGCAGGGGGCTCAACAATGAAGGAATACCAGGGAGAGATGTGCCGATTCATGCCGAAGGAGTAGAGCAACGGCGTCAGCTCCCACTCGAATCCGAACGCCCGGTCGTTCACGCCGTCGAACCAGGTCAGACTCGGAAACGCCTGCCACGGGAGCCACGCGGAGAACTTGTCGGCGTCTTCCGTCGGCTGTGCACCGGCGACGCGGGCTCCCATCAGGAAGATTACAACGAACACGATTCGCTTCATGGCAGTATGCTGACGTGAAACAGGAAGAACCACCATTGTAAGTACGCCAAAATCTGAGTAGAATCAACGCATTCTTCGAAGCGACGGGACTGCGTCTTCAACGCAGAGGGTAGTCCGAAAATTTCAGGATCACAGCGACGCCGCACACGCGGGGTGGTGGATGAGTCCGATGAAGTCTCTGCTTCTGTGGTGTTCCCGAAACCGGTGGATGAGTCAGCGCCTGCCGCGCTACGCCTTCGTCCGCAGGGCGGTGCGGCGCTTCATGCCGGGGGAAACACTGGAGGCCGCTCTGGCTGAAGCCGCAGCTCTGCGCGACCGGGGTCTCGGCACCGTTCTGACATACCTCGGCGAGAACATCCGTGATCTCTCTGAGGCCGACCGCGTGCGGGAGCACTATCTCGGGGTGTACGCTCAGATTGCTGCCCGGCATCTGCCGACGGAGATCTCCGTCAAACTGACCCAGCTCGGCCTCGACCTCTCGCCGAACAGGACATTGGAACATCTCCGCGCCCTCGCCCGCGGGGCAGCCGATCACGGCAACTTCCTGTGGCTCGACATCGAGAGCAGCGGCTACGTGGAAGCAACGCTGGAGACCTACCGGCGGCTCCGGAAGGAGTACGCCAACGTCGGACTCTGCCTGCAGGCGTATCTCTACCGGACGAACGGCGATCTCGCGTCGCTCCTGCCGCTGCTTCCCTCCATCCGGCTCGTCAAGGGGGCATACCGCGAGCCGAAGACTGTGGCCTTTCCCCGCAAAGCCGACGTAGACCGCAACTTCCTGGCCATCGGCCGGATGCTTCTCGGAGGTATCCCTGACCGCGTTCGGCGGGTCGTGATAGCCACCCACGACATCGCGATCATCGAAGAGCTCCTGAGACACGCGAAGTCGCATGGTCTTCCGACCGATGCGTTCGAGTTTCACATGCTGTACGGCATCAAGAGCGACCTGCAACAACGTCTTGTACACGAAGGATGGCGGGTGAGGACCCTGATCAGCTACGGATCGGCGTGGTTCCCGTGGTACATGCGCCGGCTTGCGGAGCGCCCTGCGAACGTGTGGTTCGTCGCCAGGAGTATCTTCCGGTGATCATCCGGTTCCCCTGAAATCACAATGCCCCGATACTCCTCGGGGCATCGCAGCAACCGACTGCGCTCTCCACACGTCACGCTCCGCTCTTCACCTCTGGGGGTCTGCTGTCCTTCCCTCCGCGGTCTATCCGTTTCATCCTCCACAGTTCCATCATTCCACCGTTCCATCATTCCATTATTCCACCATCCCTCACGTCTTAACCTCCCGGTCCCGGCGTCGTCACTTTGCATCCAGCATGTACAGTTGCCACAGGTGCTGCTTCGAGGTGTGGAAGAAAGGACGCATGGCGAGTTTGCCGGTCCTGCCGATCATCCGCTCCAGGTACTGCAGTTCCTGCAGTTGACTCTGGACCTCGGGATCCGGCGGAACGCGGAAGCCCGCTTCCCGCATCATGAGCACCCCTTTGGCCCGGACGGACAGCTCAAGGTGTATGCGGAGATAGCAGAGCATGTCGGCAATCATTTCTCCGCGGAACCGATGCTGGAGTGTCTGCAGATACCGTCCGACGCGAGACCGCTGGATGTTGCCGTCGATGATGGTCTTCAGGAGCTCCATGTCGGAATCGAAGCCGACCCCCAGCCATTCCTTCGTTGCCCGCTCGCTCCGCCCGTACACCACCATGGTCAGGACAGGCAGGATGATCAGAATGCCGATCGTAGACGCAAGAGGAGAGAGCAGGAAGTGATTGTAGACGGAATGAACGACGACAGCCATGGCAAGACCCGGCGCCAGAATTTTCAGAGAAAGCGTTGGCCTCCTGTCCGCCAGTGCCTTTGAAAGAATCCCGACAATCGCCGTGGCGCCGCCGTGCATGATTGCCGTTCCGAAACCCCTGATGAACCAGACGAGAAACGACGCGTCCGTCAGCGACTGCAGGTAGTAGACATTCTCGAGGAAGGCGAAGCCCGCACCGATCGCAAACCCGTAGATCGCCGCGTCCACAGCGAAGCCGATGCGCTCCGATCGAAGGAGGTAGTAGAGATAGAGCGCCTTGCCGACTTCCTCGAGAATCGGGGCGCTGTAGCGGCGGTAGAGGTCGATGTCGGCTCCCAGCATTCCGATCACGGCAGTACCCACCAGGAAGGATACCATGGCTACAACACAGCCGGCGAGGATCGCGCGCAGAACCGCCCGGAAATGCACAAGTTTGAAGCTGTCGAAGATGATCAAGGCCGCCAGAAATGAAAAGACCGGCAGCAGGCTCACACCGACGTCAAGGAGAGATACAAGACCGAACGAAGGCATGGGGCGTTCCGATGGCGAGTTCCGCCGCTCACTTGAGCAGCTTGAGAGAAATCATGAATTCCGGGGTCGGCCGCTGATCGACCTTCGCCGCTACGGCGGAGCCGAACGACAGCGTCGATTCCAGAAGTGAGAAGAGCACCAGCCGAAAATCGACTTGAGCTCCCGCGTTGCCGTAGACCGCTCCTCCCGTTCCGCCGGGCTGGGTCACGATACCTCCCACGAACAGAGCCGCCGAGGCATAGGTACAGTAGAAGCTCGGGACACCGAAGCGTCGGAAGCGGAGCGGCGGGAAGTTCGCCTCCAGCAGGGTCTTCGCGTACGTCGTCCCGCCGATGGCATTCAGCTCGACGCCGGGGAAACTGTAGTACTCCCGATACCGTCGCGCATCTTGATAGTCGATCCAGTTGTTCCCGAATCCGCCGAAGTAGAAATTGGCAAACGTCTCCTCCCGCCTGCCGAAGGAATGGCCGACGGAACTGCGGAGCCAGAGCGTCGAATGCCGCCACGGCAGCAGCATGCCTGCGTCCACAGTGGCAAAGATGCGGGGGTAGAGGGTGGATCGCACAAAGGTCTGCTCCGTCTGAAGCGCCGCCGAAATCCCTTGCTCGTACTCCACTGCCCCGAGGGTCCGCAGGAGTCGGCTGTAGCGGATCTGTGCGCGTCCGAGAAAAAACCGGTCGAAGGAAACGGCAACGTTCTGGAAGTCGGGCAGACGCTCGAGACCCCCGTACCCAGCCACATTGATGGTATACTCCAGCATCATCGGACGGTCATAGACGAGATAGTCGTGAACCTTCACTCCCACCGAATAGCCCTTCCGACTGACCTTCGTCGGACCAAAGAGATCGTAGAAGTCGGACTTGTTGTAGGTCGCCGTGACGCTCCAGTTCCAGTAGTGGTAGCTCAGACCTGCATGGAAACGCTCCGAGGGAGGGAGAAGCCCGTTGGGAGAATAAGCGCCGGTGATATCGAGGCGCTGAATGCCGATGCGGTCGTAGAAGTTCGCCCGCAGACCGAACGCAGGAAACTCTTTGTACCCCTCCACCACCGGATAGAGAGAGCCGAGCCCCACCTGGTCGAACGTTCGATAGTCCCCGATGGTGGTGGTAACGGAGTCGAGATCGATGAGCGTCGGCGACGGCAGGATCCATGTCGTCACGACCGGATGCCGCTCGACGATTTCCTGTCCCAGGTAGTGTACGGCGTTCACATCGGCCAACGGCCGCGCTGCCATGACCACCGGCTGGAATCCTTCCCTCGTGTACTCGAAGGCGAGAAGGGAATCCTCCCCCAGCGGCAAAGGCCGGAAGTAGCCCGTCTCCGCATTCGTCAATGCCTCCATGGTGCCGGTCGCGAAGGTGTACCTGAACACATTCGAGACCCCGGTGTAGTAGGAGGTGCCGACGACCGAGCTTCCGTCGCGTGTGAAGACGAAATTGGAAGGCGCATTGTTCTCAAATTCGTACAGCGTCTCAAACACCGCGTCGCCGTTCTGCAGCTTGGTCAGGTCGACCTTCACAAGGTGCTGACGGCCGCTGATCTCGACCATGGATCCCGTCATCACCGAGCCGTCCGGCGAGATGTCGATGTCGAAGAGGTCCTTTCCGTAGGGGAGCACGAAGATTTCATTCCACGTTGTGTACGGCGCCGAGACACGCACGATGCGCGAGAGTCCGTTGTGATGCTGGATGCCCCAGATCGCCTTGTCGTGCGGATGAACGACCAGATCTCCGATCCGTACATCCTTGAGCAGTTCCCGGGACTCGCGGGTGCGGAGATCGAATTCGTGGATATCCCGCCAACCGAAACTGTTGTTGGTCGTATAGAACAGCTTCTGATTGGTGGAATCGTACGCCAGCGAGGTCACGTAGTAGAGAGCCGGCGTCGGCACCTCGCAGAGCTTCTCGATCGAACCGTCGTCCGGCTGGATGCGGGCGAGATGGGCCACCTGGCCGGGGTAGTTCACCGCCACATAGAGACTCCGGCGGTCCGGATCGAAGTGAGAACGTGAGACGGAGCCAAGGACATTGTTGCAGACTCTTCGGGCGGCGGTGACCGGATGCTGGCGAACCAGCTCCAGGTTCTTCCGTTGCCAATCGTGCTCCCAGTGGATCCAGGCCTCCCACGCCTCATCGAGCGGGATGCCGTACACCTGCTCGAACTGGGCGGCGTAGTACCGCTCGCTCTCGTCTGTTCTCGAGAACCATTGAACAACCTTTGCTGGTCCGTACTGCGCGGCCAGATAACTCACGAAGCGGGTTCCGTAGAGGTACGCATTCGCGCCGATCTGGAAATCAATGGTGGTCCCCTCCGATTCAAGTCCGACGAAGTCATAGAAGTATCCGGAATCCCGGACCATCGTGCGGAAGACCATTTCGTCATACCCTCCGAGGGCCCGTCCGATCCCTCCCGCCATCCATGTTTCCAGAAACGTTGCGATCCCTTCGTGGTACCAGCGCGGAGAGTACCAGCGGGGCGTGCTCAGGTAGCTATAGGCCATCGTGAGGGGCGCTTCGGCGGTCGGGACAACCTTGCCCGAGAAGATTGTTCGATATAGTCGATCCGTCGCGGAGGCCTTATCGGTTGCCACGACGTGCACCAGCTCGTGGTTCATGAGCCAGTTCATCCGCTCGTTGCTGGGACGGGTGTCATACACGTAGTCGAACGGCTCCATGCAGACATTGATGAAGTTCCACGGCATGGTGGAGGTCCCTCCTGCGCCGTAGTCGTCGAGATCCTGCAACAGAACGGTGACCGGCTCGGAGGGAGTGTAGGAGAAGAGACGGCGGTGGAACCTCAGGGCATTGTGATAGCAGCGGGTCAGGTGGGGAATGACGTACGTTGCGTCGTCGAAGTACACCAGGCGGAGCTGTTCCCCTTCGAGGGAGCGGAACTGAGCAGGCGAAAGGAACGGCAGGTTGAGGAGTCCGGTGAGGACTGCAACGGTCCGGCCCGCGGAAATGGCAGTCATGATGTTTTCTCCGGCATGGACTGCGCGCTGGTAACGCGACGGTGCGCTCAAAGATTGGCAAAACGTGCAGGAAAAGCAAGACAGGCCGTCCCTGAAAAGAGGAAGGGGAAGCAGGGTCTGCTTCCCCTTCGACTCATGGCCCATCGCGACGGCCTTCAGCGATGCATCAACTCCCCCCCGCAGCGAACGGCGCTTCAGCCGTTCCAACCGACAACGCCGCTTCTTACTTGAAGGGAGCCATCTGGGCCGCGGCATCGAGGCGATCAAACGCCGACAGCTTAGCCGCAGCGCCCAGTTGTTCATAGGCATTCAGGCGCGTCACGGCATCGAGCCGCGACATCGCTTCCAGACGGCTGGCAGCATCCAATCGTCCATAGGCGTCGAGCCGTGTTGCCGCATCGAGCTTCGACATCGCATTCAACCGGGTCGCGGCATCGAGCGCTTCGTACGCCTGGAGCTTTGCCGCGGCATCCAGGGCGGCAAACGCCTGCAGACGGGCTGCAGCATCCAGATTTGCCGCGGCCTCAAGCCGGGATGCCGCTTCAAGGCGGGCGGCATCACCCAGCGCTTCGTAAGCCTGAAGCTTCACCGCAGCATCCAGACTCGAGAACGCTTTCAGACGGGCAGCAGCATCGAGGGCATCGTACGCCCGCAGTTGAGCTGCGGCGTCCAGTTTCGACATCGCCTCCAGCCGTGTGGCTGCATCGAGCCGGTCGAACGCGGCCAGCTTTGCAGCGGCATTCAACTGCGTGTAGGCGGAGAGCCGTTCCGCGGCCCCCAGACGACTGAAGGCCTCCAATCGGGCAGCAGCATCCAGGTTCGAGCAGGCGGCAAGACGGGCTTTGGCGTCAAGTGCCTGGTACGCGTTCAACCGTGTTGCAGCGTCCAGGCGTGACATGGCATTCAACCGCGTAGCGGCATCCAGGCGGTCATAGGCCGACAGCTGGGCCGCCGCATTGAGGCGCGTCAGGGCCTCAAGACGGGTAGCGGCATCCATGCGGTCGTACGCTGCCAGACGGGCCGCAGCGTCCAGCTTCGAGAACGCGCTCAGCCGGCCGGCGGCGTCGAGCTTCGCCATGGCATCCAGCTGTGCAGCAGCTTTAAGCCTCGCCGCGTCCCCAAGCGCTTCATAGGCTGCCAAGCGGGCAGCAGCATCCAGCGTTGCCAGAGCCGCCAGCCGGGCGTTGGCATCCAGCGCCTGATAGGCGTTGAGCCGTTGCGCGGCATCCAACCGGGCCAGGGCCTCGAGGCGCGTAGCGGCGTCCAGCTTCTCGTAGGCCTGCAGCTGAGCTTCCGGCGTCGCATTGGTAAGCGTCGCCAGCAGGATATCTTCGCGGCTGAGCTGACCGGCCAGAATCACATCCTGGTCCGTGATCTGTTCTGCCCGGTACTTCTTCACACCCCCGATCGTGCCGCCCACATCCTCTTCAGAGACGGGGGGAATGTTCAGGGAGAAGTAGAGGATCACGAGCGCGAGCACAGCCACACCGGCCGTAAGCCAGCGGCCAGCGGCTGTTCGCAGAAACGGTTTTTTCTGCTCCATAGAAGTGCCTCCTCTGGTGGTGTTCAATGCATCACATCCAGCGCGTCGGCAGAGGGCGTGCTCCTCCGCCGTTCCTTACTGCGGTCGGGACAGGTTCACCGATCGTTGAACCGTACCGGCGGACGACAGCAAGGTTACAGAAATGGGTGGCAACGGCTGTCCGGGAGAACGGGCTTCAAACAGGAAGGCAAGGTCATTCGGTCCGGTTGTGCCGATCTCGATCCGACTGTCCCCGACCCGGATCGTTTCCGGTGACTGACGGGTCTGGCTGAAGCCGGACAGGCAGAGTGCCCCGGCGTTGAAGTCCACGACGGCTCGCACCGGCGATCCAGACCTCAGCGTCAGATCGGCGAGATGCATCCCGTCCATCTCACGAACGCGGATCAGGGCGGTCATGCCCAGCGTGTCGATCTGGAGTTCTTCTGTCAAAACGGACGTTCCCGTCACGGCACGCGGCAGCAGAGCGCCCGAAACATCCGAGGCGGATGGGACTGGCTGTTCAAGCCGCGCAACGAGGCCGTAGAGGGCAACACCGAGGATGACGCCGGCGGAGAAGGCATAGACATAGTTGAAGGCGACTCTGGATTCGAAGGCACGGGCCAGGCGAGTGCGGAGAGAGGAGCGGATCGGCTGTGCAGCGCCCCTCCGGCGAACGGCGCGCAGAATCTCCGACTTGAGCTGCGGGGGCGGAGCCACGACGGGCAGAGCCGCAACGTGCTGGACAGCGGCCCGGAGTTCCTCACGATACTGCCGCGCATCGCCTGCCGAATCGAGGTACCGCCGAAGTTCTTCCTCTTCACTCCCGGAGAGCACCCCATCCAGCTCACGCTGGACCAGCTCTATGAACCGATCATCAACCATACAGCTCCACTCCCTGTCGCATCAGTTTTTCCCGGAGCAGTTTTCTCGCCGTAAAGAGGCGGGACTTCACGGTCTTTTCGGGCACGTCGGCAATGTAGCTGATCTCTTCGTACGACAGGTTCTGAAAATGCCGCAGCACCACCACCAGACGGTACTCGAACTTCAGATCCATCAGCGCCCGCTCCACCTTCGCCTGCACTTCCTCCTCCAGCAGGTTGCCGTCGGGGGAAGACTCTACGGCGAGGTGGCGCTCCTCCAGCTCGGCGTACGGTTTTCTCTTCTTGAGGAGGTTGAGCGCTTCATTCACAACGATCCGGAACAGCCAGCTGAAGAACTTGTAGCGCGGATTGAAACTTGCCAGGTTCTCGTACACCTTGACGAAGGCCGACTGCGTCACATCCGCTGCATCCTCGAGGTCGTGGACAATCCGCAGGGCGACGTTGTACATCGCGTGCTGGTAGCGATCAACGAGAACCTCGAACGACTGCGGGTTCCCCTGGAGGCACTCCTGAACCAGCACGGCGTCTTCAGGGTCTTTACTCATTACAACGCACGCTGCGAGAAGTTGGAGGAAGGGAGCATGGGCTAGTCCCGAATCTCAAAAATCAGGTCGAATCGGGCGTACCGAAAAATATCACGGATATGGCTGTTCATCCCCCGGATGCCCAGTTTCTGCCCTGTTCCGCTCAGGCGTTTCTGGGCTGCCAGCAGTACCCCCAGGCCCGCGCTCGATATGTACTGCAGGCCGGTGAAGTTCAGCATATGGCTGGTAGTAACACGGTCGAGGAACTGCCGGGCACGATCCACCTGCGACGCATCCAGGCGTCCCTCCACAATGATTTCGTTTCCTTCCCCAAAGCGGATATCAAACATGCTCAGGATCCAGTCGTTTCACGAGGCGGATAGTACTGATTCTTTCCCGGTAATCATAGTCCAGCCGGTCAAAGTACCGCCGAACGAGGTGAAGACCCAGTCCCCCGGGACGCCGCGTGGCAAGCGGTCCCGCCGGCGGGGCACTCCGTGTCTCCGTGGGGTCGAACTTTTCCACGTCCCGCTCGACAAGCTCCACCCGCAGCTCATCCACCACCACCTCAAGATCTACGACCACGTCCTTTCCCTTTCCGCTCCTGTACTTCACCATGTTGGTGAACAACTCTTCCACAGCGAGCCGAAGGGCATACCGCGTCGGCTCGTCAAGGCGGTGCGCATCAACAAAGCCGTCCAGGAAGTTGAACAGCTCGGGCAGAGCGCCCAGAACCTTCGGAAATGATCGCCGCATGACCGCCCGATCCGTGCCGCCCTAGGGGGTGCTGCCGCGAATCTCGGAGATGCTCCCGACCTGCGGACGGACCAGAGCCTCGAAGTCCTTGAACGTCATCTTCACACATTCCGTATGACTGCAGGCGTTGAAGATAATCTCCGGCTTCTCCGCCAGCTCCGTTGAAACCACCACCGGAAGATTATAGAGCGTACCGATCGGCGGCATGGCGCCCAGATCGCAGTCCGGAAACAGCGCGCGCAGTTGTTCCTCGGCTGCAAGGCGCACCGCGTCCGCCTTCAGCAGCGCCTTCACTGCCTCCAGCTTCACCCTGTGATGTGCCGGCACCACCGCCATGACGTGACGACCATCGACGTCGAGAATGACGGTCTTCGCCAGCACCTTCCCCGTCTTGTGGATGGCATGGGCAACTTCCTGCGCCGTGAAGGCCTCAGGGTGCTTGATCACCTCGTGGGGCATCTTGTTTTCCACCAGCACCTGGAGAAGTCGGTCAGAGGAAATCATCAGGCACCTCCTTTCAGGCCGATGTGATCGTGAGAAACATCATTCTCGTCCGCTTCCTTGCGGCACAGACCAGTATGGATCAGCGCGGGGCGGAGCGATCGTCTTCATTCCCCAGGGTGTGGGGATTGATGTTCAGCAGCGCATCCACCATGCTGCGGTAGCGCGGGAGCAGCTGCGGCATTTCACGGAGTCTCAGGATGGGGGCGTTGGTGATCTCCGCAATACCGGCAAAGAGAGAGTCTGCCGCGTCAAACGCCGACTGGATGACGGGGAGATCGAGGGGAGCAAACAGACTGTAGCCGGAGAAGACGCCGATTTCCTTCGCGGGAATCTCTCTCCGCCGCATTGCCGCCAGTCGTTCTCGGATCTCGCGGGTCAGACTGCTATCCTTCCGGACAAAGCTGTGAAGAAGGGCATGCTCCAGGTGTCCCTCCTCATGGACCTTATGCATGGGTCCACGGTAGAAACTCACGGCTTCAACATTTCCGTCTGTGTCCGTCCGCTCAATGCGCAGGAAGTCGGGGCGCTGATCCGGATCGTAATCCAGAATGGTGATCCGGCGGTCGCTTGCGCCGTCGTGCAGAAAAATCTCCAGCGTCGGCCGGTGGCGATTGGTGAACTCCACTCTGTTGACAAGCGTCTCGTCGACAGGTTCGATGTAGACAAGAGAGCCGTCCGCATGCACGACGAGCCGTTGAACATCGGCACGCACGTGTCCCGCCTCTTCCGCCTGCCGGCTCAGAAGTCCTGCGGGAGAGAGGAAGACCAACAGCGCGGCGGGAAGAAGGATCTTCAGCATCGGCCTTCGCGGCTCTCAACACTGTGCATCGAAGCGATCATGACCGGCCATACCTGCCACGTCGGCTGTTTCCCCTGTTCACCTGTCCGGCCAAGGTACAAGTCCCCTTTCCGAAAATCAACCATTCCGCCGGCAACACCTGCAGGGTGCATCTCGCCTCACGCCTGCAGGTGTTGTCACAACGCAGCAACTTTCGCGCTGCGGGACCGGACAAGCGAATGATCCCCGGCCCGTGCTACTTCACGCCCAGTGCCTGCGCCGCTTTCTGCACGTCGGCTTGGGCAACCCAGACCATGGAGCCGTATTTCCCGCCGACGGCTATGGCATTCATGGCGATGATGTTGACGCCGGCCTGTGCAATGGCATCGAGACTCTTGATGAGCGCGCCCGTCTTGTCCGCTCCCTTCAGGAAGAATGCCGTCCCTTCCTCCACCAGAATGCCCGCCTGCTTCCAGGCATTCCGCAGTTTCTCGGGATTCTTGGGAATCACAAAAACGTCTCCGCGACCCGTGGACGTGCCATATCCCCAGAGCCCCGTCAGACCCAGGTTTTTGACCTTCAGGTCCTTTGCCAGGGCGAGCAGGGTACCGGGTTTGTCTTCAAGGTTTGCCTTGAAGTACGTGACGCGTTGTGCTGTTGCCATGGGAACCTCCTTGCGTTGTGATTCACTTGAGTCCGGTGGTTCTTGAATTCCCGCAGTTCCCGCGCGGGGCTGAGCACCCTGCGCGCCGTGGTCGGCCTGGTGTCCCCCAAACCGGAGCCCATACTGTTGGAGCAAGCGAGATTGTTCAGGAGAGCGAGTTCTTCAACGGCAAGTTTGAGCCGCTGAATCTCGTCACCGGACTGCCTGAGAGAAGCTTCGTTTGCGCAGAAGTCGACCATCAGGATCCTCCGGGAAATGGAGTTCCTGATCTCGTGCGGAAGGAAACCAACTCACGACAACATCTTCAAAGTAATATTCCCAGAAGTGAAAATCAAACGACGCGCAGACACAGGGGGGGAAGGCATCATCCTGAGGAATTCTCTGGAGAACGGCGGGGTCTCGGGAAACGTGTTCCCGGTACTCTCACGTCGGTCTCGACGGCCCGGCGACGGCATCCAGGATCTCACGGGCTTTCAGGAGAAGTTCTTCCGGCAGATACGGTTTCTGGAGGAAATACCGGACACCGTTCGAAGCCATATCGGAGCGAACGATCGGATCAAAGAATCCGCTTGCCGCGATCGCCGGCATTGCCGGATTCTTCCGCAGAATGTGCTTCAAGGCATCCCACCCCGCGCGCTTGGGAAGCCCCATATCCATGACAACCAGGCGAATCTCCGACGCATGGCTATCGAACACGTGCACCGCCTCCTCCCCATCCGTTGCTGTGAGCACACGGTACCCCTTTTCCACCAGCGCCTGCTCCACCTGCTCCCGGAGAAAGTCCTCGTCCTCCACGAGCAGGATCGTCTCCGAACCGCCCAGAATCTCTTCGCGGGGAGTCTCCACCCCTTCACCCGCCCGCAGACGCTCCGGACCCACCGGCAGAAACAAATAGAACGTGGTTCCCCGACCCGGTGTACTCTCGCAATGGATATAGCCGTTGTGGCCCTGCACGATGCCGTACACCACAGCAAGGCCGAGCCCCGTACCCTGTCCGCGCTCCTTCGTCGTGAAGAACGGTTCAAAGATCCGACTTCGGGTCTCCTCGCTCATGCCGACGCCCGTATCCTTCACGCTGAGACAGACATAGGTACCCTCGCGGGCAGACGAATGGAACTCCTGGATCTGCTCACTGGCGGCAAGTGATGTGCGGATGCGGAGCTCCCCCCCGTCCGGCATCGCATCCCGCGCGTTGACACACAGGTTCAGGAGTGCCTGATTGATCTGGTTCCGGTCCGCGGTAATATGCGGCAGCTTCTCCGCGAGATTCACCGTACAGGTAATCGTCCTGGGAAACGTCTCGTGCAGCAGCTTGGCCAGCTCATCGACAACATCATTGATGTTCACAGACTCGAAGTGCACATCCGTCCGTCGGGCGAATGTCAGCAACTGACGAACCATTCCCGCGCCGCGATCGACCGCCTTGAGGATGGCCTCCAGCGCTTTCTCGATTT
Source organism: uncultured Ignavibacteriaceae bacterium (assembly GCA_964465905.1). Lineage (GTDB taxonomy): Bacteria > Bacteroidota > Ignavibacteria > UBA10030 > UBA10030 > CAYXMK01. The sequence continues at coordinate 25,740 of CAYXMK010000010.1, forward strand.
TTTCCGGATCGCCGGCCGCCCGCCGGGCGCGGGAGGCATACGCCAGGATGATCGCCAGGATGTTGTTGAAGTCATGCGCAATGCCTCCCGCCAGCGTCCCGATCCCCTCCATCTTCTGGGCCTGGCGGACTTCCTCCTCCAGTCTCTTGCGCTCCGTATTGTCGAACAGGTATCCTTTGAACTGCACAAGCCGCCCCTGCTCGTCGAACGTACCGATGACGTTCTCGATGACATGGACGGCCTTTCCATCCTTTCGACGGGCAACCATCTCGATGTTGTCCAGCCGCTTGGCCTTCTGCAGGCGCTCGAGAAAGGCGATGCGGTCCTCGGCGGAAGAGTAGTAGCTTGCCGCCGGCGCCGCCATGGCTTCCTCCACGGACGCGTAGCCGAAGATCCGGGCGAAGGCAGGATTGCAGGCAATGATGCGCCCGCTCGGCGTCGAGACATAATCACCCGTGAGGTCGTCCTCGAAGAACTGACGATAGCGTTCTTCGCTCTTCCGCAGGGCGTCTTCCGTTCGTTTCCGGTCGGTAATGTCTGTCAGCGTTCCCTCGAAGAACAACACTTCTCCACGGTCGTTG
>CAYXMK010000011.1:0-7909 GCA_964465905.1 uncultured Ignavibacteriaceae bacterium
ACACCGGACGCCTCAAAGGATTGATTTTTTCCCAAAAGGTTTTGATCGCCCTTGCCGAAGCCGGCGCAAGCCGGGAAGCGGCCTACCGCATGGTGCAAGCCCTGGCCATGCGGGTCTGGCGGGAACGCGTCCCCTTCCGGGATCTGTTGCTCCAGAGCCCCGAGGTTACGAAAGCATTGTCCCGGACGGAGATCGAGGATCTGTTCGACGTTCGGAAGAGTCTCCGACATGTTGATGACGTTTTTCAAAATCTCAAACTGGCAGAAACGGGGAGTCGACGATGAGCACGACGTACCGCAATCTGATCGGCGGCGCCTGGGTGGAGGCCGCCTCGGGCAAGACGTTCGAGAACAGAAATCCCGCGAACTGGGAGGAACTGATTGGCATCTTCCCTCTGTCGGGGAAGGAAGACGTGGACAGGGCCGTGCAGGCGGCGCAGAGAGCGTTTGAGAAGTGGAGGCTTGTTCCCGCGCCGAAGCGCGGCGATATCCTGCGGCGCGTCGGGGACATCATGACCTCACGGAAAGAGGAAATCGCGCGCCTCATGACGTGTGAAATGGGGAAAGTATTGCTGGAAACGAGGGGAGATGTGCAGGAGGGGATCGACACGGCCTACTATGCCGCTGCCGAAGGACGACGCCTGTTCGGCCACACGGCTCCTTCAGAGCTTCCCAACAAGGCGAATATCTCCTGGCGGATGCCGATCGGCGTTGCCGGCATCATCACGCCGTGGAACTTTCCGATGGCCATTCCAACCTGGAAGATCTTTCCGGCGCTGGTGTGTGGGAACACCGTGGTGTTCAAGCCGGCGTCCGATACGCCGGCGACAGCGACGGTCCTGGTGGAGATTCTGCTCGAGGCCGGAATCCCGGAAGGTGTCGTGAACATTGTGCATGGGGGCGGGAGCCAGGTGGGCATGGCGATCGTCGAACATCCAGGCATCGACCTCATCAGCTTCACGGGCTCATCAGCGGTGGGGAAGAAAATCGCCGAGCTGGGCGGACGGACGCTCAAGCGTGTCTCGCTGGAGCTCGGAGGAAAGAACGCGCAAATCGTGATGGACGACGCGCGCCTTGACCTTGCCCTGGAGGGAGTCCTCTGGGGGGCCTTCGGCACAACGGGTCAGCGGTGCACGGCGACCAGCCGTCTGATTCTCCACGAAGCGATCTACGAGAAGTTTATGGGCATGCTGGTCGACGGCGCCAAGAAGCTCCGGTTGGGAGACGGTCTGAAAGAAACGACCGACGTGGGCCCGCTGGTCAACGAGGGACAGCTGCGAACCGTTGAGGAATACGTGAAGATCGGGATCCAGGAGGGAGCCCGTCTGGCGGTCGGGGGCAAGCGCGCAACGGCAGGAGATCTGGCGAAGGGATGGTTCCACGAGCCGACCGTGCTGGCCGACGTAACACCCGGCATGCGGGTGGCGCAGGAGGAGATCTTCGGCCCCGTGCTCTCCGTGCTGAAGGTGCGCTCGATTGACGAAGCGATCGAAGTGTCGAACGGAACAAAATACGGTTTGTCATCGTCGGTCTACACGCAGGATATCAACAAGGCCTACCAGGCCATCCGGGACATCAGGGCAGGCATCACGTACATCAACAGTCCGACGATCGGCGCTGAAGCGCACATGCCGTTCGGCGGGGTGAAGGAAACCGGCAACGGACACCGCGAGGGAGGATGGACCGTGTATGAATTCTTCTCGGAGTGGAAGACGGTCTATGTGGATTACAGCGGCAGACTGCAACGCGCGCAGATTGACACCTGAGAACTATGGAACTCGCCCCCGACCATCAGGGTGACCGGCTCGTCCTGAACACCGACATCGTCGGCGACGTGCTCGTCCGGTTTGTGCGGGATGAAACGTCTGCCGCCGGTTTCACGAAAGGCGTCATCGGGCTTTCGGGGGGGGTGGATTCCGCGCTGTCGGCTGCGCTGTCGGTGAAAGCGTTGGGGCAGGAGAACACGATCGGGGTCATTCTGCCGTACCGGGAGAGCAGTCCGGAGAGCGTGGACGACGCGCGCCTCGTGGCGCGCCATCTGGGGATCCGCGTGGACGTGCAGGACATCTCGGCGATGGCGGATGCGTACTTTGCAGCGGCGGGCGGGATGGACCGCGTGCGCCGGGGAAATGTGCTTGCGCGCCTGCGGATGATCGTGCTGTACGACGTCTCGGCACGCGAGCGGGCGCTCGTCATCGGCACGAGCAACAAGACGGAGCTGCTCCTTGGCTACGGAACGCTGCACGGAGATATGGCGAGCGCCATCAATCCGCTGGGCGATCTCTACAAGACGCAGGTGTGGCAGCTGGCCGGTGCCGTGGGACTGCCGGCGCGTGTTGTGGAAAAACCCCCGACGGCCGATCTGTGGGCGGGACAGACGGATGAAGGGGAGCTCGGGTTTTCGTACCGTGACGTGGACCGGCTTCTGTTTGCCATGGTGGATGAACGACGGTCCGAAGAGGAACTGGTCCGTCTCGGCTTCGACCGGGCGTTTGTGCGCCGCGTGCAGGGGATGATCCAGCGAAGTCAGTTCAAGCGAAGGCCTCCGCTGATTGCGAAGGTGTCGTACCGGACGGTGAATGTGGATTTTCGGTACGTGCGGGACTGGGGGGCGTGACAATGGAACAACGAGCGGCCGCGGGTTGCCTGTATGTTGTTTCGACGCCGATCGGGAATCTGCAGGATATCACGTTCCGCGCCGTGCAGGTGCTCGGGAGCGTGGATCTGGTCGCTGCGGAGGATACCCGGACAACGCACGTCCTCCTGGAACACTACGGCATCAAGACGCCTCTCATCAGCTACTACAGCTACCACGAGCGCCAGCGAACCCCTCAGTTGATCGAGAAACTGCTGGCGGGCCGGTCCGTCGCCCTCGTATCAGAGGCCGGAACGCCAGGGATTTCCGATCCGGCTGAGCGCATTGTCCGCGCGGCGGTGGAGCACGGCGTGCCGGTCGTGCCGGTGCCCGGGGCGACCGCGCTAATCTCTGCACTCGTGGTCAGCGGACTGGCAACCGACCGGTTCGTCTTCGAGGGATTCCTCCCCCTGAAGAAAGGGAGGAAGAAGAAGCTGCAGGCGATCTGCCAGGAAGATCGGACCGTCATCTTCTACGAGTCGCCCCACCGGATTCTCCGAACACTGCGGGAACTCCAGGATCTCGCAGGGCAACGTCGCGTCGTGGTTGCCCGGGAGCTGACAAAGAAATTCGAGGAAATCACGAGGGGGACGGTCGCGGAAGTCCTCCAGCGGCTTTCTGAAAGGCAAATCAAGGGGGAGTTTGTGGTGGTCCTGGAAGGAAAAGACGGGACTTGACAATCACTTTTTTTTGGCCTATATTTTGGCACTCGCACTTAGAGAGTGCTAACGCCAAGACCTCAATCATCTAACATATTTCTCCATAACAACTTACAGGAGGATATTCTCTATGACCACTCTCAAGCCATTGGCAGACCGCGTAGTGATAAGGCCCTCCAAGGCTGAAGAAAAGACGAAGGGGGGAATCATCGTCCCCGACACAGCGAAGGAGAAGCCGGTCTGGGGCGAGATTGTTGCCGTTGGTCCCGGAAGGATGAGTGACGAGGGGAAGGTGATCTCGATGGAAGTCAAGGTCGGCGACAAGGTCCTGTACGGCAAGTACTCCGGCACCGAAGTCACCGTCGACGGCGAAGAGCTGCTGATCATGCGTGAGAGCGACATCTTTGCCATCATGGGAAAATAGACCATCCACACGACTAACAAGGAGTCCAATTCTATGGCTGCGAAACTCATCACGTTTGAAGCTGAAGCCCGAGCCGCCCTGAAGCGGGGGGTTGACCAGCTGGCGGATGCGGTGAAGGTTACCCTTGGCCCCAAGGGACGGAACGTTGTGATCGACAAGAAGTTCGGCGCGCCGACCGTGACCAAGGACGGCGTGACGGTCGCAAAAGAAGTCGAGCTCTCTGACCCGCTGGAGAACATGGGAGCCCAGATGGTCCGCGAGGTCGCCTCCAAGACCTCCGACGTCGCCGGCGATGGCACGACGACGGCCACGATCCTGGCCCAGGCAATCTTCCGCGAAGGCATCAAGAACGTGACGGCGGGTGCCAACCCGATGGACCTGAAACGAGGGATTGACCTGGCGGTCCAGAAGATCGTGGATGGCCTGAAGGAAATGAGCCGGACCGTGGGTGACGACAAGGAGAAGATCGCCCAGGTCGGCACCGTCTCCGCCAACAACGACCGGAGCATCGGCGAGCTGATTGCCAATGCGATGGAGAAAGTCGGCAAGGACGGCGTCATCACCGTCGAGGAGGCAAAAGGCACCGAGACCACGCTCGAAGTGGTGGAGGGAATGCAGTTTGACAGAGGGTACCTCTCGCCGTACTTCGTCACCGACGCCGAGGCAATGGAGTCGGTGCTGGAAGATCCGTATATCCTGATCCATGACAAGAAGATAAGTGCGATGAAGGATCTCCTGCCCGTTCTGGAAAAGATCGCCCAGTCCGGCCGATCTCTCCTCCTGATTGCGGAGGAGGTCGAAGGGGAAGCGTTGGCGACCCTCGTGGTCAACAAGCTCCGCGGCACGCTCCGGGTCTGCGCCGTCAAGGCGCCCGGCTTCGGCGATCGGCGCAAGGCGATGCTGGAAGATATCGCCATTCTCTCGGGCGGAACCGTGATCTCCGAGGAGAAGGGCTTCAAGCTGGAGAACGCCCAGCTGTCGTACCTCGGCACCGCGAAGCGCGTGACCATCGATAAGGACAACACAACCATCGTCGAAGGCGCCGGCAAGAAGGAAGAGATCAAGAAGCGCATCAACGAGATCAAGCAGCAGATCGACAAGACGACGTCCGACTATGACAAGGAGAAGCTTCAGGAGCGACTGGCAAAACTCTCGGGCGGAGTTGCCGTGCTGAAGATCGGCGCTTCGACGGAGGTCGAGATGAAGGAGAAGAAGGCCCGCGTCGAGGACGCGCTCCACGCCACCAGGGCGGCCGTGGAAGAAGGCATCATCCCGGGCGGCGGCGTCACCTTCCTGCGCTGCATGAAGAAGCTCGAAGAAGTCAAGACGGAGAACGAAGACCAGAAGGTCGGTGTCGAAATCGTCCGGAGAGCCCTCGAGGAGCCGATCCGGCAGATTGTCGAGAACGCCGGACTGGAAGGCTCGGTCGTCGTGAACAAGGTCAAGGACGGAAAGGATGATTTCGGCTTCAATGCCCAGACGGAGCAGTACGAGAATCTGGTGAAGGCCGGAGTCATCGATCCGACCAAGGTCGCGCGCATCGCTCTGGAGAACGCCGCGAGCGTGGCGAGTCTGCTCCTGACGACGGAAGCGGCCATCGTCGAAAAGCCGGAGAAGGAGAAGCAGGCACCGATGCCTCCCGGTGGCATGGGCGGCGACATGTACTGAGCCGCTCGCACGCAGGCATCTCCCTCTTCGGGTCGATGCTTTCCTCGGAACGCCCTCCCGGTCGGAGTACCGGAAGGGCGTTCCAGTTTGATCCCGGCGTCTCCTCACCTGCCTCCGTTTTCCTTGCTTGTCCCTTCAATATTCTCTACATTTGTTCCAATTATGAGAATTCCTGATGCGACGATCGACCAGGTGCGCCAGTCGGTCGATATCGTCGAAATCATCTCCGCCTACGTTCCCCTCAAGAAGCGGGGAAAGAACTACCTGGGCCTCTGTCCCTTCCACAAGGAAAAGACCCCTTCCTTCACCGTCAGCGGCGACAAGCAGATGTACCATTGCTTCGGGTGCGGGAAAGGGGGAAATGTCTTCACATTCCTGATGGAAGTCGAAAAAATCTCCTTCGTGGAGGCCGTCCGGAATCTCGCCGAACGTGCCGGAATCACCGTCCAGCAGGAGGATGCCGAACCAGCGTCCCGGAGCGAATCGGAGCGCCTCTCCGCCGCCTGCCGGTTCGCGGGGCTGTTCTTCCACAAAAACCTCTTCTCCCCTGAAGGAGCGCACGCCCTCAGCTACGTACGGAACCGCGGCCTGAGCGACGAAACCGTGCGCACCTTCGGCCTCGGCTATTCTCCGGATTCCTGGGACGCACTGCTCACGCGTGCCACAGCCGAAGGATTCTCCGTCGAAGATCTGGCCAAAGCGGGATTGGTTCGGCCCCGCGAGGAGGGGGGATTCTACGATTACTTCCGGGGCCGGCTCATGTTCCCGATCTTCTCCGCCTCCGGCCGGCTGGTCGGCTTCGGGGCGCGGAAGTTGAGGGAGGATGACCAGGGAGGCAAGTACATCAACTCGCCTGAGACACCGCTGTACAGCAAGGGGAGAACCCTCTACGGCCTCTTCCACGCCAAGGAGGCCATCCGGTCGGAGGAGAAGGCGATCCTCGTGGAGGGGTACATGGATCTCATCAGTCTCTTCCAGGAGGGAATCCGGAACGTTGTCGCCTCGGGGGGGACTGCCCTGACGGCGGACCAGGTCCTGCTCGTGAAGCGCTCGACCAGAACACTCACGCTTCTCTTCGATGCAGATGCCGCGGGATCCAGTGCGACTCTCCGCGGGCTCGACGTTGCCCTTGAGCAGGGCATGGACGTCGAAGTGGTGACGCTCCCGCATGGCCGGGACCCCGACACCTTCGTGCGCAGCGAAGGCGCCCAGGCGCTCCGCACGATCCTCCGGCAGCCCGTCTCCTTCATCGACTTCAAAGTCTCGCAACTGCAGGCACAGGGGATGTTTGCAACGCCGGAACGGAAAGCCGAAGCGGTTCGTTCGATCGTCCAGACGATCGCCAAGATTCCCGACGAGCTGAAGAGGAATTTCTTCCTCAAGGAGGTGGCGGGTCGATATGATATCTATGAATCGGTCCTTCTGAGGGAACTGGAGCGCTGGACCGGCAAGCGGTCGTCGCGGCCCGTGGTCTCGGTCCGGGGCGAAGGTCCGGAACAACCGGCGCAGCCGGTCGCCGACGCGAACCGTGGGGCCGCGGCCGTCACGGCAGAGCGGGATCTTCTCAAGCTGCTGCTGGATACGGGACGGGACGTGGCAGAATTCGTCTTCTCTAACCTCTCGCTGTCCGAGATCCAGGACGAACGGATCCGACGGCTGATGGAGATGATCATGGCGCGCGTGCAGACACGCGGGACTGTTGAGGCCGGCGTGCTGCTCGACGAGCTTGCCGACGCAGACCTGAAGAATCTGTTGACGGAAATCGCGTTGAGCCGCTATGAGCTGAGCCGGGGATGGGAGGAGCAGGAAGCCCCGGTGGAAGTGGCGGATCCGTTTGCGGTGGCGAGGGATGTGTTGCTGGCTCTCAAGAAGGCGCGCGTACAGCGTGAGATGGCCGGCAATCAGCGACTTCTCAAGGAGGCCTCGCAGCGCTACGAGGATGTTACCCCTTTCCTGCAACGGCATCAGGAACTGATCGCGACGATGCGGCAGCTGGAAGCGCTCTTTGCGCGTCCAAAACCGGGCGTTTCGGTTTCGTCGGAAGAAGAAGGCGCGTAGCGGAAATGCCCGACGGGGCTCAATCGAGAAGAGGAGTCAGGAACTGTGGCGAGAACAACACCGCTCATGATCTACGTCGTCCCGGACAAGTGCGATTTCTGCGGGTGCTGTGTGGGCGTCTGCCCGGAGGATGCGATCGAGCTGCTGGAAGCCAGGATTTCCATTATTGAGGATCGCTGCACGAACTGCCGCAAGTGCGTGTGGGCCTGCCCCTGGGAGGTGCTTGAGTTCCACCGGGAGGGGGTCGGCCATCTGCCGACAGAAGTTGCACTTCCTCAGGAAGCGCGCGGATGAAAGAGCACTACGACGTGATCGTTGTGGGAGCGGGACCGGCCGGGTCCACGGCGGCCCGTTTTGCCGCTGAAGGGGGCGCGAGCGTCCTTGTGCTGGAGAAAGACAGAGATGTGGGGTATCCCGTCCGATGCGGCGAGGCCGTGAGCCACGAGGGCGTGATCCAGTTTGTTCA
>CAYXMK010000011.1:8009-25189 GCA_964465905.1 uncultured Ignavibacteriaceae bacterium
CTTGTCAAGGACGAACGGGTCGACATTCACGGGACCATCGTCATCGGTGCCGACGGAGTCGAGAGCCGGGTCGGGAAGTGGGCAGGGATCGACACCACCTGTCACATCCGCGACATGGAGAGCTGTGCGCAGATGACCCTCGCCGGCATCGACGTGGAGGAGGATGTGCTGGAATTCCACTTCGGTGACGACATCTCTCCCGGCGGGTATCTCTGGGTGTTCCCGAAAGGGAAGCGCTCGGCCAACGTCGGGATCGGCATCAGCGTCGAACATGCGAAGAAGAAATCGGCGGACCGCTATCTTCAGGAATTCATCCGCAGGAAGTTCCCGCAGGCGGCGGTCCTGACACACATTGCCGGCGGTGTACCGTGCGCAAAGACCTGTCCGACGATTGTTCGGAAGAATGTGATGCTCGTGGGGGACGCAGCACGCCAGGTGAATCCTGTCTCTGGCGGAGGGATCATCAGCGGCATGATCGGAGGAATGATCGCCGGCCAGGTCGCCGCAGAGGCCCTGCAGCGGCATGATCTCGCGCACCTCGGGGAGTACGAACGGCGCTGGCAGAAGCGGCTGGGCTGGCGGCATGAGGTCTTCTACAATCTGAAGGAAGCCATTTCCACGTTTTCCGACGAGACGCTGAATTCCATCGCGGAGCATGCCCTCAAGCTACCGGAGGAGAAACGGACGCTCGGAGCGATCTTCCGAACAGCCCTCTGGAACCGGCCGTCCATGCTGCTGGAGGTCGCGAAGGTGTTCGTCCGATGACCTCCCGCCGGCGCACGGGAGCGTGAACCCTTCCTTGCAAGTCGCTCCATCGAGTAGTATATTGCCTGTGAACACACCCGTCGCTGCCCCGTGAGCCTTCCTCCCCTGAAGAAGATCCTCGTTGCCCGCATCGATCGGATTGGGGATGTGCTCCTCTCCCTCCCCATGGTTTCACGTCTGAAACAAGCGTACCCGGGCGCAGACGTGCTGTTCCTCGTGAGAACCTACACGCAGGCGCTCGTCCATGGACAGGAGGGAATCAGCGGCGTTGTTCTCTATGACACTGAGGAAGGACGGAAGCCGTTCTGGAGTATGTGCAGGGAGCTTCGGTCCTTGAAGCTGGATGCCGTCGTCGTAGCGTATCCGACGCTCCGGCTCGCCCTGCTCCTGGTTGGTGCCCGGATCCCGCTTCGCATCGGCACGGGCTACCGGTGGTATTCCCTCCTCTTCAATCGCCGGCTCTACGAGCATCGGAAGCGCGGTGACAAGCATGAAGCGGAATACAATCTGGCGCTGTTGACGCTCCTGGGGTGCTCTCCCGGGAAACCCTCGCCCCCCGTGTTTGTCCCCGGCGCAGTTGCCCGGCGAACCGCGGATGTCCTGCTGGCGGATATCGGCGTCACGGACGGTGAGAGAATCGTCGTTCTTCATCCCGGCAGCGGCGGCTCCTCCCGTGACTGGCCGCTCCGGTGTTTCGCAGAACTTGCGCGGGGACTGGTGGAGCGAAAGGCGCGCGTCATCGTGACAGGGATGAAAGGTGAAGAATCCCTCGTGCGGGTGGTGGTGGCGGGACTGGAAGGATTGGCGGTCCCGGTGGTCGGGAGACTCTCGCTGGAAGAACTGGGAGCCCTGCTGGAGCGGGCGCATCTTGTCGTCGCAAACTCGACGGGTCCCCTCCATCTGGCTGCCGCGGTGGGGACGCCGGTCATCGGTTTCTATCCCCCCATCCCGCACTGCAGCTCGCGTCGGTGGGGGCCGCTGACCGACCGACGGGTGATCTTCGAGCCGAAGACGGACGACTGCCCGGTGTGTCGGGGAGGTCCGTGCAGAGGCGGCACATGCATGGAGCTGATCAAGGTGGAGGACGTCCTGATGTCGGCTTTGCAGACGCTGGATCAGACGCGCGGGTGGGGAGGGGGGAGGGATTCGGCATGAGAGTGCTGCTGTCGATCCTTCTTCTCTGGCTCGGGGTGACCTGCACGGCAGCGGCGCAGGATTCGGCAGACGATACGACGGCAGCGGGTCTCTTCACGGCGTTCCGGAGCATTGAGCAGACCGCCTTTGCCGCCGGCGAGCGCCTGGTCTTCGATGTCGGCTACAGCTTCATCACTGCCGGCGAGGCGGTGATGGCGATCCCTGCGATCGATACGGTCGAAGGACGACCTGCCTATCGCGTCACCTTCACGGTGCGCTCCACCCCCACCTTCTCGATCTTCTTCAGGGTCGAGGATCTCTACGAGACCCTGCTCGATGTGGACGGAATCTTTCCCTGGAGATCTGTCCAGCGCATCCGGGAAGGAAAGTATCAGCGGGATTTCGACGCTGCGTTCGATCAGCGGAGGCAGATTGCGCGGACAGGGGAGAAGGAGTATGCGGTCCCCTTGTATGTGCACGATATCCTCTCGGCCTTCTACTACACAAGAACGGTTCGGTTTGACGGGATGAGGATCGGCCAGAAATTCTTCCTTCAGAATTTCTACAAGGATTCGACCTATCTTCTTGCGGTGAAGTTCCTGGGCCGGCAACGCATCAGCGTCCCGGCGGGGACGTTCGACTGCCTCATCGTGGAGCCGCTCATCAAGGAGGGGGGACTGTTCAAGAGCGAAGGGCGGGTGATCATCTGGCTGACGGACGATGAGCGGAGGATTCCCGTCAAGGTCAGCACCCAGGTCATCATCGGCTCGATCGATGCCGAGCTGCGGGAATATACCGGCATCAACGGGCCCGTACGTGCACGGATACGGTAGGCACAGCCATGTCTCGATATACGCAAATGGATTTGTCGGGGGTCCGCACCATCTCCATCGCATCTCGCCGGAGTAAGGTGACGCCGCGGGATTTTGCCCGCGTCGTCGATCCGCGATCCGCCACGCTCGTGCGCTTTCTCGATTCCTTACCGCGCATCCTCGTGGGGAACGACCTGCGCGCCCTGGCTTCCGACATCGTCCGCTCGCGGCGCTCCGGCAAGCCCGTCATCTTGATGATGGGAGCCCACGTGGTCAAGGTCGGCCTTGCGCCCGTCATTATCGACCTCGTCCAGAGGGGCATGATTACGCATGTGGCGATGAACAGCGCCGCGGCCATTCACGACATTGAGACGGCACTGTGGGGGAAGACCTCGGAAGACGTCGCGGTCAACATCCTCGACGGGCGATTCGGCATGGCGCGGGAAACGGGAGAGTTCATCAACCGGACACTGCGTCGTGCGTTTCTCCATGCGTCCGATGGCTACGGTGAAGCACTGGCGAAGGAGCTGAGATCGCGGCGCGCACGGAACCTGCGACTCAGCATTCTTGCCGCCTGCTACCGGCGCGGGATCCCTGTGACGGTCCATGCCGCGATCGGCACGGATATCGTCCATCAACAACCGTCCATGGACGGCGCAGCGACGGGGGAGATGACCTTCCGGGACTTCAAGATCCTCATCCACAGCGTGAAGGATCTGCGCGACGGGGGCGTTGTGCTCAACGTCGGGTCGGCCGTGATTCTTCCCGAAGTGTTCCTGAAGGCCCTCACGGTGGCGCGGAACCTTGGATGGAAAGCCCGCGGATTCACGACCGCCAATCTCGACATGATCCGGCACTATCGGCCCACCATGAACGTCGTTGAGCGGCCCACCCAGAGGCACGGGAAGGGGTATACGATCATCGGTCACCACGAGATCATGGTGCCCCTTCTGGCGGCCATGATCAAGCGTGGCGCCGGGAGGAAACGGCAGGCATGAGTATGCCCGATCCTCAGATTGCCCCCGAGCGCGAGCGCAGTGCTCCGACGGGAGAGTCGTTCCTCGAACGGCACAACATCCATCCCGTCGCGTTCGCGTTTGCCTCTCTGTTCATCGTCTTCGTGCTCTATCAGGTGGTGGCCGGCTCGATCACCCTTCTCCTTGTGGGCAGCCGGAGCATGATGGCAGAGCACGTGATGCTGACGCGGGCGCTCACGATGGCGGGCCAGATTCTCTTCATTCTTGTGCCGACCGTTCTGCTGGCACGCCTTCTCAGCCGGCGCAGGGCGGATGTCTTTCGCTGGCGGGTGCCGACGACGGCGGAAACGGTGCTGGCCGTCCTTGGCCTCCTTTTCCTGCAGCAGATTCTCCAGATCTACCTCCTTCTGCAGGAACGCCTCCCCTGGCCGGAGGAGCTGCGGCGCATCATCGAGCCGATCAAGCAGATGATGGAAGAAGTGTTTCGTTCGCTCCTCGGCGCCCAGTCGGTGCCGGAGCTGTTCTTCGTTCTCCTTGTTGCGGCTGTCGTGCCGTCGGTGGTAGAGGAGATGTTCTTTCGGGGGCTGATCCAGGAGAGCTTTGCGCGCGTCCTTTCACCGCTTCGTTCGGCTGTCGCGGCCGGCATCATCTTCGGCATCTACCATCTGAATCCCTTCGATGTTGTCGCACTGGCCGCTCTGGGGATTTACTTCGGCGTGCTGAGGATCCGGTCCAACAGCATTCTCCTCGCCATGACAGCGCACTTCATCAATAACAGTCTCGCTGTCTTCGCGCTCTACTTCGGATTTGAAGACGAGTTCATCTTCCGGGGGTCACCTCCGATCGGTGAGAATCTCGGCGTCCTGTTCGTACAGCTCGTCCTCTATCTTCTCATGTTCTTGACCGCCTTCTCGGCCTACCTGCGGGTGACCGAGCGTGTCGTCAGGCCCCAGGACTGATGCAGGTTTCGGGCCCTCCCTCGACGCTTTCGGATGAGGCCGACCGCCATCGCCCGCCGGGCGGAGTTCCGTGGGGGCCAGGGAGTCGAGGAATGTCAGAGTCACTCGGGCATGGTGTACCGGCTGGGCGCTGAACCTCGTTGGAGAAAGGGTTGAACGTGGCCGACAAACCTTTTCAAACTCTCCCCGTCAGGATCGCCGTTGCTGCGGTTGCCATTCCCGCGATTCTCTGGCTCACGTGGCAGGGGGGATACTGGTTCTTTGGCTTCGTCGCCCTTCTGTCGTTCCTCTCTCTCTACGAATTCTATGGTCTCCTTGAGCTGAAGGGCGTCAGGCCTCTCAAGAGCATCGGCCTCGCGGGGGGAGTGCTCCTGAACGCCGCGTTCTTCTACGACCGTCTGCAGGCCGATCTCTTCCTCCTCCTCGATGCCCGGGGGGTGAGGATCGCGTTCTTCTCTTCCCATCAGTTCGTGCTGGTTCTTTTCGTGCTCCTGATGGTGGTCATTCTCCTCGTGGAGTTGTTCCGCTCACAGGGATCTCCTCTCGCGAACGCAGGCGGCACCGTACTCGGCCTCTTCATGATCCCGCTCTTCTTCGGCACGCTCATCGGTCTCCGCGAGGTCTTTCGGTACGGGTTCCCCGTGCATCGGTTCGTGACAGAGACGCTTCCCGCCGGGCCGTCTCCCGCAACCGTGGATGCCTGGGGAGCGGGGACGGTCATGGCAGTCTTCGTGACGATCTGGATGTGTGACACGGCCGCCTACTTCACGGGTCTCAGCGTCGGCCGCCACAAGCTCTTTGAGCGTGTGAGTCCGAAGAAGACCTGGGAGGGGGCGATGGCAGGGTTCCTCGCTGCTGTCGTCGTCATGCTCCTCGCGCAGCATTTCCTCCTGGACTATCTCTCCCTGTTTCACGCGGCGATGCTCGGGGTGATCATCGGACTGTTCGGGCAGCTGGGAGACCTCGTGGAGTCGCGTTTCAAGCGCGATGCCGGCGTGAAGGATTCATCGGCGCTGATCCCCGGACACGGCGGGGTGTACGACCGGTTCGACAGTGTGGTTTTTGTTGCCCCGCTTGTGTATCTTTACGTTGATTTCATCGTCCTCTCCTGAACGTCCTGAGAAGTTGGAAGTGGAGCCCATGCACCGTCCGAACGTCTGCGTTATCACCCTGGGATGTGCCAAGAATACGGTAGACAGCGAAGTCCTGCTGGGCCGCCTCGCCAGGGGGAAGGTGCCGATCGTGGAGGATGTGGAAGCGGCGGATGTTGCGGTCATCAACACCTGCGGGTTCATCGAGGCGGCGAAGGAGGAATCGCTGGAGGCCGTCGCGGAAGCGATCGAGCGGAAACGACGCGGGCAGCTGCGGAGAATTGTGATGATGGGATGCCTGACGGAACGCTACCGGGACGAGCTCGCTGCGGAGCTTCCTGAGGTGGACGCCATCTACGGGGTGAATCGGATGAGCGAGATTGCCGCTTTCCTCGGGACCGATGACCGGTGGGAGCTTGTGGGGGAGCGACGGCTCACAACCCCATCCCACTATGCCTATCTGAAGATCTCGGATGGATGTGACCGCCCGTGTTCATTCTGTGCCATACCCCTGATGCGGGGCCCCTATCGGTCCCGCCCGCAGGAAGAGCTGCTGCAGGAAGCGAGCGTCCTTGCTTCCCGTGGCGTACGGGAGCTCATTGTCATCGCACAGGATTCCACATTCTACGGACTGGACCGGTACGGGGAGCGACGGCTTGGATCCCTCCTGCAGGGTCTCAGCGGCATCGGGGGCATCGAATGGATACGGCTCCTGTATGCCCATCCGGCCGGTTTTCCCCGTGACATCCTCTCCGTTTTCCGGGAGCACCGCCAGCTCTGCCGCTCTCTGGACATACCTCTCCAGCACATTGCTCCGCGCGTCCTCCGCTCGATGCGCAGGGGGATCACAGCCGATGCCACGCGCAGACTCTTGGACGATATCCGGTCTGCCGTGCCCGACATTGCGCTGCGAACGACACTGATCGTGGGATATCCGGAAGAAACCGATCACGACTTCGAGCAGCTGGTGGATTTCGTGCGGGAGATGAGATTCCACCGACTCGGCGTGTTCACGTATTCACACGAAGACGGGACGGCGGCGGAGTCTCTTGGGGATCGCATTCCGCCCCACGTCAAGGAAGAACGGCGGCGTGTGGTCATGGAACTCCAGCAGGAACTTTCGGAGGAGCGGAATGCCGGACTGATCGGCTCTGAGCTTCGGGTGATCGTGGACCGGCTGGAGGCGGGTATGGCAGTGGGCAGGACGGAATGGGATGCGCCGGAGATCGACCAGGAGGTTCTGATCCGCCCAGCGCGGGGAATCCGTGTCGGCACGTTCCTCGATGTCCGGGTGACCGGTGCGACGGAGTATGACGTAGAGGCCGAACCTGTTCCGGCGCAGGAACGACGGAGGATTCTGTATGAAGAGCAGAGTGTGTAAGAAGAACCGGTGGTGGATGGCCGCGCTGCTGATGGCGGCTACAGCCCAGTCCCTCCCGGGCCAGGCGGAGATGCGACGGGCCCTTGTCGACAAAGGACCGGCCTTCTACGTGGACGCAATCTCATACATTTCCGACAAACCCGATCGTTCGCGCATCGACCTCTACGCACAGGTGCCGCATCAGGAGCTGAAATTCGTCAAGGAAGGGACCCAGTACCTCGCGCGGTACGAGTTGACGGCGCGACTGCTGGATGACCAGGAACAGCTGATCACGGAGCGCTCATGGCGCGAAGAGATCCGCCTAGCGGATTTTGGGCAGACGCTTGCTCCTGCGCTCTCCCGCCTCTCGCAGCGCTCCTTCGACGTGCTCCCCGGGTCCTACCGGTTGACCGTCCAGTTCCGCGATGATGAATCGGGCCGCGAGGGAAGACAGTCGCGCATGATGCTGGTGCCCGATTTCCGCAAGGACAGCGTGAGCATCAGCGACATCATGATCGTGAGCCGGCTGACCACCGACGGAGCGCGTCGAACCATTGTTCCGAACATCGCCGGAACGCTCACCGACCCGGTCCAGCCGTTCTACGCGTTCTTCGAAATCTATCGAAAGTCCCCGCGCGATTCCGTCATCCTCCGCTGGCGGCTCTTCGATGCGGAGCGGAAGGAGGTGCTGAGTCAGAATCGCGTGGAAGCGACCCCCGAATCGACGACCCAGGCATTCGTCCCCTTTACGGACCTCGCACTGCGTCCCGGGATCTACTTCCTGAGCGTCGAGGCCTGGAAGACGGCGGGAGACGCTGAGACGGAAGCGGTGCCGCTGGCGATCGCCTCGCGCACCTTCAGCGTTCGTTCTTCGGACCTGCCTCCAACCATTACGGACCTCGACAGGGCCATTGAGCAGCTCCGGTACGTTGCGCGGAGCTCGGAGATGGAATACATCCGCGAGCCGCAGGATCCGGCGGAACGGAAGGCGCGCTTCCTCGAGTTCTGGCAGAAACGGGACCCGGAACCGCAGACGCCCCGCAATGAGCTGATGGAAGAGTACTACGACCGTATCGAATACGCCAACAAGAACTTCGGCCACTACCTGGAAGGCTGGCGGACGGACATGGGCATGGTCTTCATCCGCTTCGGACAGCCCGAGAACATCGAGCGGCATCCGTTCGAATACAACTCGAAGCCGTACGAAATCTGGTACTACTACCAGCTGAATCGCCAGTTCATTTTCGTGGATGAGAGCGGTTTCGGGGACTACCGGCTGCGCTATCCGACGACCGATTTGTGGGGGCGCATACGCTGAAGGAGAAGCGAACGCGCGGCGTGCGGAAAGCCAGGACCGGGAGAACGTTGCCTGGCTTTTTCCGTTTCATTTGCGCTGCGCTCGGCGTGGCGTGGGCGTTGAGGCAACCTCTCGCAGCACAGGAAAGGGTGCTTCGCGGTGTCGATGTTGTTGTCACGCCGGCAGAGCTGAAGGGCGATGCCGCGGCGTCGCTGGGGTTTGGGGTAGGAGACCGCCTGACAGATGCCGCGCTCTCTTCGGCGCTGGAGCGCATGCTTGAACACCTGGCGGCGCAGGGTTTTCTGGATGCAAGGATCATGGATGCCGCTCGCGAACCGACGGAGGATCCGGACGGCGTGCGCCTGCGGGTCGTCGTGGATGCGGGACCGCTCTTCACGATTGCCTCCCTGAGCGTCACTGGCGCCGCCGCGCTGGACTCTGCCGAGGCCGCCCGGACTCTGGACGTCCGCCCCGGCGATCCCTTCGACATGCGGGAGGTCGAGAAAGGGATCAACCGATTGTTGCAGCGATACCAGGGCTTGGGTTTTCCGCTGGCCTCGGTGGTCGTGGACAGCCTGCAGGTGCGGCGGGAGCAGGGGGGTGCAACCGTTGCGCTTGCGTTGCGCGTGCGGGAGGGCGCACGGCCGGCATTGAGCCGCGTCGATGTCGAGGGTCTGGATGTGACGTCAGAAGAGGTGGTCCGAAAAACTGCACGAGTCGATTCCCGTGAGCGCTTCACCGGTGCTACCGCCGCTGCGGTCAAGCGTCGTCTCGAGAAGCTGGAAATCTTCGATGCTGTGTCCGATGGGGAGGCGTACCTGACGGCCGATACGTCCATCGGGCTTCGCTATCGCGTGCGGGAGCGAAGCCCTGTCCGCTTCGACGGCATCCTGGGATACGCGCCGGCGGGAGGATCGGCGGCGGGAGGAAGCACCGTGACCGGACTCGTCGATGTGCGCCTGGTCAATCTCTTCGGCACTGCCCGTCGGCTCGGCGTACGGTGGTACCGTCCGGGATATGCTACCCAGGAAATCTCTGTTCACTACGTCGAGCCGTGGGTTGCTTCCCTGCCGTTGCAGGGGACAGCGGAGGTTGTCCAACGCAAACAGGATACTTCGTACGTGCGCTGGGAGTTCAGCGTACAAGGGGAGATGGACGTGTCCGATGCCGTCGGGTTCTCCGCAACGCTCTCCCGGACAAGCATCGTGCCGACAGAGGCGGGTCGCCGGTGGTTCGAAGCGAGTCGGCTTGTCCTTGGGGGAGCGGCGGTACGTGTGGACACGCGCGACAATCGTCGGGTGCCGCGGTCCGGCGTCTTCTACCGCACGTCGTACGAAGCCGGGTCGAAGGCGATTGATGCAGGTGTGGGAGGAGTTGCCCGAAGGGAACAGAGCACACGGATCACCGCCGACCTCGAGTGCGCCGTTGAGCTGTGGCCGAGACATGTGCTGACGTTCGCCGCTCACGGGAGGGAATTCCGGTCCTCCACACAGGATCCCGGCAATTTCTTCCGGCTCGGCGGGGCAACGACCCTGCGCGGCTATCGAGAGGACCAGTTTGCAGGAACACGCGTCGGGTGGGGAGGTGTGGAGTACAGGCTGTTGACCTCCCCCTTTTCGTACCTCTGCGTTTTCCTCGACGGCGGGTATGTGCGCACGCCCACGTTGCCCGGCGTCGGACTCGCAGCATCAGAGCTGACACGGGTCGGCTATGGAGTGGGCTCCCTGCTGGAGACTCGCATCGGGATGCTGGGTATCAGTCTGGCCCTGGGGGAAGGGGACACGTACCGGACCGCAAAATTCCACCTTCGGTTGGTCAATGACTTCTGAGCGGCTCACGGCCGTTGTACAGCTGATCCGTCCCGGCAATTCGGTGTTTGCCGCGTGTGCTATCGGTATTGCCGCCGTTCTCTTCGGCCTTGATGCTGACCGGTGGGTGGAGATCATCGCCGCCGGCCTTGTCGGTGGATTCATTGCCGCCGGTGCCAACGCCGTGAACGACTACTTCGACCTGGAGATCGACGCGGTGAACCGCCCCGAGCGTCCCCTGCCGCGCGGCGCGCTCGAAAGACCTCACGCCCTGATCGTGTGGGGCGTGACGTCGGCGTGTGGCATCTCCCTCAACGTTTTCCTACATTGGGACGCATTCCTCATCTCGCTGGCTGCAGTTCTGTTGCTGCTGGCCTACAGCGCGTGGCTGAAGCGGCACATGTTGGTGGGGAACATCCTGGTGGCGCTCATGACAGGTACAGCGTTTCTCTACGCAGGGGTGGTTGCGGGTCATCCCGAGAAGGGCGTCGTGCCCGCGTCTTTTGCATTCCTCGTCAATCTGGCCAGAGAACTGGTGAAGGATGCAGAAGACCTCGTCGGGGACCGCGCCCATAACGCCCGGACGCTGGCGGTTGTCGCGGGTCCGCGCGCTGCATTGCTTGGGGCGGCAGGAGTGCTGGTTGTGCTCATGGCAGGGACGATTCTGCCCTACGCAGCCCGCTTCTATGGCACGGCCTACCTTGTGCTGATCATCCCTGTGGATCTCGTGCTGGCCGCCGCGGCGGTGATGGCGGTGCGCCGCCCCGACCGCACCCGACTCAGTCTGACCAGCCGCCTTCTGAAACTGGCGATGGTGCTGGGACTGTTCGCCATTGTTGCGGGCGTGATGCGCTGGTGAGGGCCATGAAATCCACATCCCGCACGACAGCCCCCCTGTCGATCGAGCGGGCCATCTGGGCACAAGGGTACGACAGAGTCGCAGGGGTGGATGAAGCAGGCCGCGGGCCGCTGGCCGGGCCTGTCGTGGCTGCGGCCGTCGTATTCCCGAGGGGGTTCGTGATCAGGGGGGTCCGGGATTCCAAAACTCTGACGGCCCGGGAACGGGAACGCCTCTGCGTCGAAATCCGTTCGGCTGCTCTCAGCGTCAGTGTCGGAATCGTCGATCATCAGCGGATCGACCAGATCAACATCCTCCAGGCGTCGCTGGAGGCGATGCGACTGGCTGTCGATGGCCTGTCGGTGAGACCGCAGATCCTCCTCGTGGATGGCCCCGTGTTTGTCTCAAACGGGCTTCCGTACCGTGCCGTGGTTGACGGCGACGCCAGATGTTTCACCATTGCGGCGGCGTCCATTGTGGCCAAGGTGGAGAGGGACCGGATGATGCTGGACTACGATCGGATGTACCCGGTCTACGGGTTCGGTAAGCACAAAGGGTATCCGACGCGCCAGCATGTTGCTGCCATCAGATCCTACGGACTCTGTCCCATTCACCGGCGGAGCTTTCGCTGTCTGCGGGACCCGGCGGAGGCATCGTCCGGACACTGAGCGGGAACGCATGGCACACACAAGGAAGGTCACAGGGACGCGCGGGGAGGATCTCGCTGTTGCGTACCTGCTGGCGAGGGGATACCGCCTGCTGGAACGGAACTACCGGTTCGAGCGGGGGGAGATTGACATTGTGATGGAAGACGGGCGGGATCTTGTCTTTGTGGAGGTGAAAGCGAGGACATCGCGCGCGTTCGGCGACCCGCAGGACGCCGTCACCGACGGCAAGCGGCGGCAGCTGCGGAAGGTCGCCGAAGGGTTCGTCTTCGAACGTCAGGCGGACGGGAAGAGCTGCAGGTTCGACGTGATCGCCATCCGGTGGGAGCGCGGTGAACCGGTCATCACGCATCTGGAAAACGCATTCTGAGTCAAGAGGCGGGCAATGACCAAACCGTTCTGTGCCCACGCAGGCCTGTACACGGACTTCTATGAATTCACGATGGCGCAGGCATACCTGCTCACCGGAAACCACCACCACCGCGCCACGTTTGACTACTTCTTCCGTCAGAATCCGTTCGACGGCGGATATGTGCTGTTCGCCGGCATGCAGGATCTTCTGGAGTTTCTCGAGCACTTCCGCTTCGACGAGGAGGACCTGGAGTTCCTCAGGGGAATCGGGCTGGATGCGCGCTTCCTCGAGTATCTGAGGATGTTCCGGTTTGCCGGCACGATCGCCGCCGCGCGGGAAGGAGAGGTTGTCTTCCCCTTTGAACCTGTCGTACGGGTGGAGGGGAATATCATCGAGACCCAGCTCATCGAGACCATCCTCCTCAACATCCTGAACTTTGAGTCGCTGATCGCCACCAAGGCAGCTCGCCTGCGCGCTGCAGCGGGTTCGCGCCGCGTCGTCGATTTCGGTCTGCGACGCGCACAGGGACTCGGGGGCGTCCATGCCAGCCGCGCGGCCGTGATCGGAGGGGTGGACGCCACCTCGAATCTGTACGCGGCGTGCGCGTACGGGCTGGAGGTCTCGGGTACCCAGGCGCATTCGTGGATCCAGAGTTTCCCTGATGAGTTGACGGCGTTCAGGAAATTCGCCGAGATCTTTCCCTCGAAATGCTTCCTCCTGGTAGATACCTACGACACCCTGCGCAGCGGCATCCCCAATGCGATCATCGTTGCCCGTGAACTGGAACGGGCGGGTCATCGCCTGCTCGGCGTCCGGCTCGACAGCGGCGATCTCGCGTACCTGAGCAAGCACGCGCGCAGAATGCTGGATGAAGCCGGATTCTCGTACGTGAAGATCGTGGCGTCGAATCAGCTCGATGAGTACGTCATCCGGAGTCTTCTGGAACAGGGCGCTCCGATTGACGCATTCGGCGTGGGTACGCGGCTGATCACGGGAGCCCCTACGGCTGCGCTCGACGGGGTCTACAAGCTCAGCATGTACGACGGGAAGCCGCGGCTGAAGTTCTCCGAGAACTTCGGCAAACTGACGCTCCCGGGGTCGAAGACGATCCTTCGGTACCTGGACGCGGAGGGGAATTTTCTGGCCGATGGCGTCTGCCTTGACACTCAGGCGCCGCCGGACGTCATCCATCACCCCTTGTTCACGGAACAGCGAACGAAGGTCGGTGATCGACCGCACGAGAAGCTCCTGACGACGGTCATGACCGGCGGAAAGAGGGTCGAGGATCGGTCCACCAGCGCGGCCGCGCAGTATGCGCGTGAACGTCTTGCCCTCCTCTCTCCCGAACACCGGCGATTCGAGAATCCGCATACCTACCGCGTCGGGATCAGCGGCGAACTTCTGAAACTCCGGAGCGGACTGCTCGAGGAATACCGCCAGCACTACACACATCGGCAGAGGAACTCAGAACCATGAAAAAGGCGCTCCTGATCGTGGATGTCCAGAACGATTTCTGTCCGGGCGGCGCGCTGGCCGTGCCGAACGGCGACCGGGTCGTTCCCGTCATCAACCGTCTGATGGATGTCGTCGATATCGTCGTGGCATCGAAGGATTGGCATCCTGAGCGGACGGTCCACTTCCAGACATGGCCGGTGCACTGCGTGCAGAATACCCGGGGGGCAGATCTGCATCCGGGCCTGCTGAGGGGAAAGATCCAACAGGTCTTCCTCAAAGGAACGGGGGATCGGGATGACGGCTACTCGGCCTACGAAGCAACGAATCTGGACCTTGCCCGCTACCTCCGCGAACAGGGAGTGACGGAGGTCTACGTCGCAGGACTTGCCACCGACTACTGTGTCAAGGCCTCCGCGCTTGATTCGGTACGGAACGGTTTCGCCACGACGGTGGTGATGGATGCCGTGGCGGCCGTCAACGTCAAGCCCGGCGACGGCGATGAAGCGTTGCGGGTCATGGCGGAGGCGGGTGTACGCATGATCCGCTCCGAAGAAATCCTATCGCACGCGCCGCGCTCATGACCTTGACCGCTCTGCAACACCCGAAAGCAGGTGGGGCGGTCAGCTCATCGCAGGAGACATGACCATGCTCAATGCAGCACTGATCGGCGTTGCAGGCGCTGTCTGGTTCGTCGTGATGTACCGCTGGTACGGAGGCTGGATCGACCGGAAACTGAACCACCACGACGACGCGCACCTGACCCCCGCGCATCGCCTCCGGGATAACCGCGACTATGTTCCCTCTCACCCCGTCATCCTCTTTGGCCACCATTTTTCCTCGATTGCAGGGGCGGGACCCATCGTCGGACCGATCCTCGCGTACTCTCTGTTCGGATGGCTCCCCGCGCTCCTCTGGATCCTCCTGGGATCGGTGTTCATCGGTGCGGTGCATGACTATATGTCGCTCATGACGTCGGTTCGGAACGACGGCGTCTCCGTGGCCGAACTTGCCCAGCGGTACGTTTCGAATACAGCCCGATGGATCTTCTCCGCATTCCTGTGGCTGGCCCTGGTTCTCGTGATTGCCGTCTTCGCCGTTCTCACAGCCCAGACGCTCGCGGTGAAGCCGGAGATCGTCATCCCGACCATCGGCTTGATGGTTCTCGCCGTTCTCTTCGGGATCTTCGTCTACCGCGGCTCCGTCAACGTCTGGCTCGGCACCGTTGTTGCCCTGTTCCTGCTCGCCGGGCTGATCGTCCTGGGTGATCTGGTACCACTTGCCGCCCCGTACGAATTCTGGCTTGCCGTCACGTACATCTATGCACTGGTTGCCGCCTCGGTTCCGGTGTGGGTGCTGCTACAGCCGCGTGACTACCTCTCGATGTACATCCTGGTCCTCGGATTGGTACTGGCGTTTATCGGTCTGCTCGTTCTTCAACCGGACATCAATGGTCCCATGCTGGTCAGCGTGGGGAGCGAGCAGGGTCCGCTCTGGCCGATTCTCTTCATCACGGTTGCCTGCGGTGCCGTGTCGGGTTTCCATTCCGTCGTGGCCAGTGGAACCTCCGCGAAACAGCTTCGCCGGGAATCAGAGGGGCGCCTCATCGCGTTCGGGGGGATGCTGACCGAAGGTGCTCTCGCCCTGGTCGTGATGCTGCTGATCTCAAGCGTCCTGTTCTGGAACGAAGCACCTGCCGGACTGAAGGGGTTGGTGTTCCAGGATCTCCTGAGGGAACAGGGGGCGAACATCACATTTGGGACAGCGGTGGGCCGGGTGCTGGAGAGTCTCGGCATACCGCTGGCGTACGGCGTGGCATTCGGCGTCCTGATGCTGAACGCATTCATCCTCACGACGCTCGACACGTGCGTGCGGCTGACGCGATATATCGTTGCCGAGACCGTGGGGAAGTCAGTCCCGATTCTGCGGAATGCCGTTGCAGCAGGCGGAGTCGGTCTCATCGTGTCGTTCGGCCTGACGGTTGGCAACAGCTGGAAGGTCCTCTGGCCTGCCTTCGGCTCCGCCAACCAACTGATCGCGGCACTGTCGCTCTTGGTCGTTTCCGCCTCTCTGGTTGGCTTCGGAAAGCGAACCCTGGCAACCCTCCTCCCCGGTTTGTTCATGCTGGTCACGACTGAGGGGGCGTTGTTGTATCAGTTGGTGTGGGTTTACCTGCCGGCTGGCGATGTTCCCCTTTCCGCCATTGCGGGGGTGTTGATAGTCCTCGGGATCATCATGGCAGTCGAGGTCTATCGCCGCTTTCGGAGGCGAGGCGTACCGCGCACGCTGGCGACGTGAGAGCGGAGGCATGGAAATGACGAGAGGAAGGAGCGGAGACTGACGTGCGGGAAGTCTACTACGATGTTGAGACCCGGCTCTCCGCCGAAGAGGTCGGCGGTTGGGGCCATATCGACGAGATGCGGATCTCCGTTGCCGTCACATGGTCGGCGGAGGA
The DNA here is from genome assembly GCA_964465905.1 of uncultured Ignavibacteriaceae bacterium. Classification (GTDB taxonomy): domain Bacteria; phylum Bacteroidota; class Ignavibacteria; order UBA10030; family UBA10030; genus CAYXMK01. The sequence goes on from CAYXMK010000011.1 coordinate 23,975, forward strand.
CGGATTCAGGGACTGGGACGAAGCGCACGCGCAGGAACTCCTGCAGTACCTCACCTCCTTCGATCGGGTCGTCAGCTTCAACGGCGACGGTTTTGATGCGAAGGTGCTGAGCCGCTACGGAGACGTCAGCGGCGTGCGTCGCCTTTCGTTCGATCTGCTGGTTGATTTGAAGACGAGACTCGGCCACCGGCTGACGCTGGATTCGCTGGCTCAGGCGACGTTGAATGCGGGAAAGAGCGCCGACGGCCTGCAGGCGATCCGGTGGTGGAAGGAAGGGAAGGTACAGGAACTTCTGCGGTACTGCCGTCAGGACGTGCAGGTGCTCGTCGACCTCACGGCCTTCGGCCGACGGCACGGCTACGTGCTCTTCACGGACCGGTCCGGGATGACGAAGAAGGTCTACGTCCGCTGGTGAGGATACGCCGGCTCACTGTGCGCGCTTCTCCTCCCGCTGGCTCTGAATCTTCTGCTGTTCTTCCGGAGAGAGATCCTCGAACGTGCGGAAAGTATGGAGCAGTCCATCGACCTGGAGAATGAGCTTCTTCTTCTCGACGCGCGGTGCGAAGATGGAACCGTCGAGCAGATAGATGCGCCGTGTCCGCTCGTCGTAGAGCGTGTAGTTGACGAAGGGCCCTCCCCCGCTCTTGTCGCTGAAGCGCCAGTTGCCGCGGGTCTCGTAGGCGAAGCGACCGAGGAAATCCACCGTGCTGATCTCAAGATTGTAGGGGGCAATCTCCACGTACGCGTCATCCTCGACGGTGCGCAGGAACTGCTGGGTGAGGCGGTTGCGCGTGGTGAGCACCCACGGTTCGTTCAGGACGGCCGGATTCGGAGCATCCTCCCAGTAGACAAAGATCCACCGCTCCATATCTGCCGGATTGGCCCGCCGCACCCAGAAGAATCTCGCCTCTGAAGAATCCCGGGCAACCCAGTAGTCGTGCTGAATGGTCATGGACCATCCGTAGTTGACCATCAGCCGTTCCTCGACCTCCTTCTTGTGGTAGCTCCGTTCCCCCTCCAGTGCCGCCAGCTCTCTCCGGAGCAGCATCTTCTTGAAGAAGTACAGCAGGTCCTGCGATCGGTGCGGGATCGACGACTGCAGGCGCGAGAGATCCCGGCCGACGAGGAGCATCAGGATCTGACCCCGGGCGTTCATGTCGTACTTCGTGAACACCGTCTCCTTGTCCCGAGCCACAAGATCGCGCACGGTAGAAT
>CAYXMK010000011.1:25199-26165 GCA_964465905.1 uncultured Ignavibacteriaceae bacterium
TGCGAACAACGAGACTGAGTCGCGGCCGTCGAGAGTGCCGACGACAAGACGGTTCTTGTGTTTTTCGAATTTCCGGTACTCGCCGAACGGCTCTCGCCGGAGAGTGAACCAGCGCTCGGGCTGAGGCGTCATCACGGTGTCCTCGAAGGTCAGCTGGAGGGGGACGTGCAGCGTCTGCCACACCGTGTCATCTGCAAAGACAATGATCTCATCTTCCTGTCCGGTCGCGGGAAGCTTTGGCATGTCACAGGAAGCGGTGAGGAGGAGGAAGAAACCACCAGGGAGGATGAGGGAGCAGGTACGCTTCATGGTTCGGTCCCCACAACGTTACTGGACGGAGAAGAGGTTGACGGACGGGAGGAGGAGGGCGTAGAGTCCCCACATCACGAAGCCGATGGACAGCGGTACGGTGATGTTGTCGTCGAGGCGTCGGCTGGAGGCCTCGACCACTGCTCCCACGGCAGCGGCGAACGCCGCAATGGCGTACTCCGGCCAGAGCCCGTCGATCTTCGGTGCAGCCGCGACGACGACAAGAGCTGCCAGGTAGAATGCGATGGTTCCTTCAAGGCTCTTCTCGAGAAACCGACGCCTGCCGAACTGGCGCCCGATGAGGGCAGAAGTGATATCAGAGAGAATGAGGATGGCGAAGGCGTGGACGACGATGATCTTCGGGAAGATGAGCACGCAGGCGACAGCCGAGAGAAGGATGTTGGTCGCGCCGGTCCACCGCTTCTTCCCTTCATCCAGCTCGTGTTGCCGCAGGAGCCATCGGAACCAGCGGTAGAACCATGCTGCGACCGCCTCGGAGCGGAACCGGGCCACGTCCACGATCAGCGACACCAGCGACAGAGGAACCAGGATCGCCAGCGCGATCTCCTTGGGGATGAAGTAGTAGATGGTGGGGATGGAGAGGGAGCAGAGGTGAATCCCCTTGCGGATCAGCTCTGCTCGGAATTCAATCGTCGC
>CAYXMK010000012.1:0-25689 GCA_964465905.1 uncultured Ignavibacteriaceae bacterium
AGTTTGAATTCAGGCGCCGCCGACGTGCCGTTGAACAGCACCGGATCCTGCGCTGAAGCAACCAGCGGCATCCCGAGGAGAAAGAGTAGCGCGAGGTTCTTCATTTCACCTTCGGAGAAACGTAGCGAGGAATCCGGGAGGAAACAAGCGTGCAGGTACGACGCGTGCATGAGCGCAATCCTTCCCCCCGCCTGCGCTTCCTTGCTTTGCCCTCGTTATTTGGTTACCTTCACCTTATATGACCGACCGCAGAGAGCGTCATATTGCGATCCTTGGCTCTACGGGATCAATCGGTCGGAGCACTCTGGAGGTCATCCGGCGATACACCGACCGCTACCGTGTCTCGTACCTCACCACGAACACGAATATCGACCTGCTGCGCACCCAGATTGCAGAATTCCGGCCACGGGGCGTTGTCGTCACCGACCACGCAAAAGCCAGTGCTCTGAAGAAAGAGCTGGGAACAAGAGTAGAAATTCTTTCGGGATCTGCCGCACTGGAGGAGGTTGTCTGTCGCCCCGAGGTTGATCTCGTCGTCAGTTCCCTGGTCGGCTTTGCCGGCCTCAAGCCCACCATTGCCGCCATCCGCACGGGCAAGAACATTGCGCTCGCCAACAAGGAGACGCTCGTCGTGGCTGGCACGATCATCATGTCGCTCGTGAAAGAACACGGCGTGTCCCTGATCCCTATCGACAGCGAGCATAGCGCGATCCTGCAGTGTCTGCAGGGAGAGAACTCGCGGCAGATCGAACGGCTGATCCTGACCGCCTCGGGGGGTCCTTTTCTCCACCGGCCGCTGGAAGAGTTCAGCACGATCACCGTGGAAGAGGCCCTCCGCCATCCCCGGTGGAGGATGGGAAACAAGATCACCATCGACTCCGCAACCCTCATGAACAAGGGGCTCGAGGTGATCGAGGCGCACTGGCTGTTCGATCTTCCGCCGGAACGGATCGAGGTCGTCATTCATCCGCAGTCGATTATTCACTCCATGGTCGAATTCCACGATGGTTCCATCAAGGCCCAGCTCGGCCTTCCCGACATGAAGGTGCCGATCCAGTACGCCCTGACATACCCGGACCGCTGGCCGATGGATGGCCCGCGCGTGGATTTTCCCCGACTGCAGTCCATGACGTTCTTTCCCCCCGATACCAGCCGCTTCCCGAACCTTCGTCTGGCCTATGAAGCGCTTCGCGCCGGGGGAACGGCTCCGGCGGTCCTTAACGCCGCCAACGAGGTGGCTGTTGATGCCTTCCTGCACCGGTCCATTTCCTTTTCCCGAATTCCGGAACTCGTAGAAGACGCCCTGGCGTTCCACACGGTGGTGGACTCACCGAAGCTTGACGATATCATCGAAGCGGACCGGTCAACCCGAAGCCGCCTGCGGAGTCTTCCCGCCCTTTCGCATTGCCCGTCACCATCGGAATGAACCTCATGGAAGTTCTGAATACGCTTTTCTATTTCATCATTACGATCGGCATTCTGGTTTTCATTCACGAACTGGGGCATTTCCTGGCTGCCAAGATATTCAGAATGCGCGTCGACCGCTTCAGCATTGGTTTTCCGCCGCGGGCCTTCGGCCGGAAGATCGGCGATACAGATTACTGTGTTTCCTGGATTCCCATCGGCGGGTATGTGAAGATCGCCGGAATGATCGACGAGAGCTTTGATACGGAGTACCTGAAGCAGGAACCGCAGCCCTGGGAATTCCGCTCCAAACCCGTCTGGCAGCGCACCATCGTCATCTCCGCCGGCGTCATCATGAATCTCCTGCTGGCCATTGCCATTCTCTGGGGGATTCTTCTGGTAGAAGGAAAGGCGGCGCGTCCGATCACGGAAGTCGGCTTTGTCATGCCGGAGAGTGCCGCGGAACAGGCCGGCCTGCAGCCGGGCGACAGAATGCTCGCCATCAACGGCCGCTCCCTCGCCTACTGGGACGACATCGAGAACATCATCTATGCCGAGACGATCGGCGAGGATCTGACATTCACGATCGAGCGCTCCGGCATAACCATGGAGCTCTCTCTTCCGCGTGCGGCTCTCCCGTCATTGTCCGAGCAGCGCTTCGGCGTTCTCCCCTCCGGCGTGTTTCCCGTCGTGGGACGGGTGGAGGGAGGAAAACCTGCGGAGAGCATCGGTCTCCGTCCCGGCGATATGATCCTCACGGTCAACGGAAGTCCGATCAGCTACTACACTCTTGCCGCAACCATCAAGCGCTTTGCGGGACAGGAGATCGTGCTTCAATGGAAACGGGAAGGGGCCGAGCTCAGCGCCCGGGTGAAACCGACGGAGGAAGGGAGAATCGGCATCAGTCTTGAGCCCTTCTACACCGGACCCGTTGAACAGCGCCGGTTCTCGGTCGCAGGAGCTTTTGTCGAAGGAGTACACGATCTCGTCGGCATGACGGGTCTGTTTCTGAAGAATATCTACGCCATCCTTACGGGCAGCGCATCGTTCGCAGAGTCCGTGGGAGGACCGGTGCGTATTGCTCAGATTGCCACGCGTTCAGCAGAGATCGGCCTGACGGCATATCTGATGGTCATGGCGATGCTGAGTCTGAGTCTGGCGATCCTGAATTTGCTCCCCGTCCCGGCTCTCGACGGCGGACACCTTGTTTTTCTGGCGTACGAGGGGATTTTTCGACGTGAAATCCCGACAAAAATCAAAATCGCCATGCAGCAGGCAGGTTTTGTGCTCCTGCTGGTGTTTATGGCCTTTGTCCTCTACAATGACATCGTGCGCTTCTGACTCTCCGTGTGACAGTGGTCACCCAGTATGAACGGGGCGGGAGCTACTTTGGGTACAGAATTCACACATTCTCTTCATAGGAGTACGTCGTCATGATTTCGACCATGACCCTTCGCCGCGCCATCACTACGGGACTGATGGGCTGTTTGGTTGTCCTCATGAGCTCGCGCGCTGCGGCACAGACCACCGTCGAGTTCAGTCTGCAGTTTCCGAGCTATGACGTGATCTACCTGTCGGATTTCCTTGATCCGACTACCGGCAAGATTTCTTCGGCGGTCCCGAACATGTCCTTCGAGATGCGCACCAATCCGCCGGGACAGGTTGTCAACATCAAGCTCGAGATCAACGCAGAGATCCAGCTCCGCGGAGAAGCGGCACCCGAGAAGCTTCTCACACGAGCGGCTGTGACTCGCCCCTTTGACCTCAACGGCTACCGCATCATTACGTCCCGTGACCTCAGCGGCGGTCTGTCCGACATCAAGGTGGATGACTACCTCGAGAATGAATCCGCAAAGAAGAAGCTCGAGGATCATGCCAAACGGTTCCCCACCGCTCCCGTCGGCACCTACCGGTTCACCGTCAGAGCCCTCTCGGGCGTCACGGGAGCAGAGCTTGGTAAGGATGAAAAGACGATCACCGTGAGTAACGCTTCCGCGTCGGAAGTTCAGGTAACCCTGATCGACCCGCTGCCCGGCGCCGTGCTCGCCTCCCTCTTTCCGACCTTTTCATGGACATCGGAGAAGCCGGAGGTGACGCTCTACGTCTACGAGAAGCGTCCCGTGCACCGCTCTCCCGAGGAAGCGATCACCGGCATTCCGTACCTGAAGCAGACGCTCCAGGGTGCCCAGACGTTCACGTATCCTGCGGACGCTGCACGCCGGCTGGAAAACGGCAAGGGCTACTACTGGTTCGTCGAGACCTCTGTCACCACCAACCGCGGCGTCGAGAAGCGCCAGAGTGAAATCCGGTTCTTCCGCGTCCGCCTCGACAATACGCTCGGCCAGACCGTGGAGCAGGTGTTCAATTCCTTGGGCGGCCGGGGCGCCGGGACGATCTCCACACTGCTGCAGATGGGGTGGGTGCCCTCCGGACCCGTCACCCTCGACGGCCGCACGCTGTCGCGGGAAGAGCTGGTAGCTCTCTTCAATAAGCTTGTGAACGAGCGGACGGATATCACCATCCGCGTCGAATCTCAGTGACCCTCTCTCTCGGAAGGAATGTCCGTATGAACCGTCGATTGATGTTCGCCGCAGTCCTGGTCCTCAGTGTCCTGATCACCAGTCCGGCATGGCGTCTGCCGCAGGACAAGCGAGATATCCAGGCCATCATGATCAAAGTGGTCCGCGATGTCAAGAAGTCCACAACTCAGGGATGGCAGGAAGCGATCCCGGGAGATCGCCTGCGCTCCGGGCAGCAGGTGCGGACCGACGACAAGTCCATTGCTCTTATTCGCTTCACCGACGAGTCAAAGCTCATCGTCCGCGAGAAATCCATTGTGGAGATCAAGGGAACGGTGGCAGGGAAGCAGATCCTCGACCGGAGCGTCCATATGACGCGGGGGAAGCTCGCCTTCAACGTGAAGAAGGCCGAGCAGGAGCAGTTCCGCTTTTCTTCGCCGATCTCGGTTGCATCGATTCGAGGAACTGAGGGTTCCTTTGCAACGCTCGATTCCCTGGACATTCTGATCATTCTCCGCGGACTGGCCTCGCTCACGAACCTCATCTCCAACCAGTCCCAGGATGTCGGCTCCGGCCAGACCGGCATCACCGGCTCTGACGGGTCGGTGAATGTCCGCCCTTCGACACAGGGAGAAACGAGCGACGCAACCTACGACGAATCCCAGACGCAGGGTGAATCCGGCAAAGTGCGGAAAGTGCTCAGAATCCCCGGCGAGGATAAGGATGGAAACCCCAAGACGATCATCGTCGAGTGGGAAGAATAGCTTCCTTGCTTCCGACTGAGAGATTCCCTACATTCTGCGGCAGGTTCGACTCCCGGGCCTGCCGCTTCCATTTCCCGACCGAACCTCACGTATCTTCATACTCTTTCAGGGGCGTACCATGAACCGCTGCTCGCGTGTCTTTGTGCTCTCTGTTCTCCTCGCCGCGGCCCTCTCCACCCTCTCGGCTCAGGTTATTCCCATCGTCTCAAATGTCAGCGCCCCGCCGGCGACGCAGAATAAACCCGTTTTGGTGAAGGTCGATCTTTCACAGGATGCCGGGGTGACGGGCGTGATGTTCTACTACCGGCAGTTCGGAGAAAGTGAATACCGGATGCTCGAGATGGTCCGCTCGGGGAGGACGGCAAGCGTCACGCTCCCGGCCGGTCTTGTTCGCCCCCCCTACCTCGAGTACTATATCAGCGTCCAGATGGTGACGGGCCGGGCAGAGACCTATCCCGTGCAGAACCCGGAGGTGAATCCCCTCAAGCTCACCATCAAGGAGGCGAACCCGAAGGACCAGGAAGTGCGGTTCCTGAGCCCGGAACCCGGACAGACGGTTGCGGCAGAAGAACTTGTGATTGTGCTGTCTCTCTTCTACGTCTCGGATGCCGTCAACCCGGCAGCGACGCGGCTCTACCTTGACGGTGTCGATGTCACCGCAAAGGCGGTATTCTCCGAGGACGTACTCATCTTCTCCCCGGCGAACTTTCCTCGTCCTCTCAATCTGGGTTCGCACTTCATCCGTGTGGAGCTGCGAGACACAACCGGCGCGCTCTACCACCGGCTCGAAGAGAGTTTTACCCTCTCCACAGCCGCTGCTCTCAAGGCGGAGGAAGAGCGGTTCAGGGCCGCCATCGACGGAGATGCCGAGTTGCGCAGGGAGCAGCTCAGCGGCAGCAGTGCAACGTATGCGAGAGGAAACCTGCGGGTGAACTCTGCCTACAGCGGCTACCGCTTCGGCGGAGCGCTCTATCTTGACAACCAGGACAAAGTCGATCGCCAGCCGCAGAACCGGTATTCTCTCTTCGCAGATGCCGATTTCCTGCGCCTCCAGATTGGCGACTCGTATCCGGTCTTCCCGACGCTTGTGATGAGTGGAAGGCGCGTGCGCGGCTTCACCGGCAATCTCGCCCTCGGCTTCTTCAACCTCGATGTGACGCTGGGCCAGGGCCTTCGATCCATCGAGGGACGCGTGGACAGCACGCGGGCCGTCGACTCGGCCGCCATTCCTTCCCTCCCTACCAACACGAAGCTGCTGCGCGACACGACCTACGAGTATTTCACGAGCGGCACATATGCACGCGACTTCCTCGCTGTGCGGCCCAGCTTCGGGTCGGGAGAGAACTTCCAGCTCGGCTTCACCTACATGAAGGCAAAGGATGACGTCGCCTCGATCTCCTATGGCGTCACGCCCGAAGAGAACCTGCTCGTGGGCACGGACATCCTGATTGCGTTCGATGACCAGCGCTTCAAGCTCGAAGGACAGGCGTCCCTCGGTCTCTCCAACAAAGATATCTCGGGGGGAAACTTTTCCGACGCCGATTACGATTCCCTTGAGGCGCAGAACGAGGACCTCGGCAAACAGCTCAAGAAGATCCGCCCGCTGGCAGAACAGCTCATCACGGTGAACGAAAACCTCTTCCCCACAAACCCCGTCGGAACCGGTCTCCCGGGAGTCGCCTTCGAGGGGATGCTTTCCCTCAACTATCTGAACAACTACTTCCAGGCCGGCTTTTTCCGGCGCGGCGCGGGCTACCGATCCCTTGGCAACGAGTTCCTCCAGACGGACATCCAGGGCTTCATCGTCTCCGACAGAATCCGGATGTTCACCAACCGTGTATTTCTCAGCGTTTCCTACGAACAGAAGAGCGACAACACGGCCGACACAAAATCGGAGACCCGCACATTCTCCAACCTGAACACATCGCTGACGCTGGCCCTGCCGAACATTCCGGGCCTTACGATCGGCTACGGACACTATGCCCTTCTGAGCGATCGGGATGTCGCGCGTCCGTACCTGCCCGACTCCATCGCTGCGCTTCCCGGAACCGAGCGCCGGAAATCCGCCGATGACGCCACCGGCAGGTTCTTCATCGGGAGCAGTTATGATTTCAACGCTCTCGCGCGTCAGAATCTGACCGTGAACCTTAGCATCGCCAACCGCGACGACAAGACCTTCTTCGAACGCGATCAGTCCAATCTCTATGTCCAGGCAACACTCACCACGACCTACCGCCTGCCACTGCAAACGATCGTCGGCCTCGTGGTCAGCCACAACGCCAATGATCTGATGCTGTTTACACCCGGGGGTCTGGACTCGACCCGCCTGACCACAAGGTTTGATTACACAACCGTCCTGACCGGCGCCCAGTACCGCCTCCTCAGCGACCGGCTCCGCCTTGCAGCATCCTTGGCCCCATCGTTCGGCTCTATTGAGCGCACGAGCGTCCGCTTCGACGCCGACTACGCAATCTCCGAACAGCACTCGCTGGAGTTCGTTTTCAACTACATGCAGAACGCCGGGCGCGAGGATGATACGATAGCCGGACTGATCTACCGGTTCAGCTTCTGAGAGAGCTTCCTATGGCCGCGTCTCCATTCATGAAACGACTGACCGCGCTGCTCCTCCGGCTCGGTATCGGACTGGGCATCGGCCTCGTCGTCGTCGTTCTCACCCACGTCCTTGACATCGGTTTTCTCAAGGACATCGAGTTCCTGACGATCGATTACCGTTTCCAGCAACGGGGTGTCACCAGGGATCTCGCTCGCGAGGGCAACGTCGTGATCGTCAAGATCTCCGATGAGGATGTCAAAGCCCTCCCGGAGAAATTCCCCTTCCCCCGCTCCTACTACGCTCATGTGATTGAGAATCTCAACCGGGCCGGCGCCCGGGCCGTGGCCATCGACTTGACCTTTGATTCGCCGGGTCGCGGGGACGATACGCTCCGCGCCGTTCTCCGGAACCCCCGCTACGGCAACGTCGTCCTCGGCGTAAAGGCGACCGGCGAGGAGTCCACGGCACGATACGAGCTCCGCTCCCTTGAGCGCACCTATAACACCATCTTCTACGAGCCCGGCAGACGGGTTGGTGTTGTCAATGTTCTGTTCGACCGCGACAATGTTGTGCGGCGCTATCTGCCCAAGATCACCATCGGCGACTATCCTACTCCCACCCTCGGCTTCGCGGCCTTGAACGCATACTTCAAGGCACCGTCAGACTACACAGCTAAAGTGGAAGAAACATCCTTTGTGTACGGCAAGATTCCCGTTCCAAAATATGACGATGTCACCTTCCTTCTGAACTACTACGGGCCTGTCGAAACCTTCCGCTATGAGCCCTTCGCCAACGTCATCAACGACGAGACGTTCTGGACGAAGGATGAGCTCGAGATCGGCGAGTCGCTCGATACCTTCGACGAGAACATGATGCGGATCTTCAAGGACAAGATCGTCCTGATCGGATCCACCATGGCGGAGGAACGGGATATTCATACAACGCCGATGGTGAATCCGCGCGACGGGGCGCGAACCATGCATGGAGTGGAAATCCATGCCACAGCGATCCAGAATATCCTCGACGGCAGTTTTGTGCATGCGGCGGATCCGCTGCTGGAAATCGGTCTGATTCTCGTGCTCTCCGCACTCACCTTCGCCGGTATCGTTACACTGAAACAAGTCAAAGTGCGCTACGTCGCTGTTCTGGAAGTCGGCTCGGTCCTGATCATAGCTGCCGTGATGCTTGGGATCGCAGAGCTTGCCGTCGTCGCCTTCACCACGAACAGCGTCATGATGAGCATCATCCATCCCGCCCTGGCGGTCGTGCTCGCATACGTGGGGACGATCGTGTACCAGTACCTCGCCGAGCGCCAGCAGAAAGCGATGATCAAAGGGGTGTTCAGCCACTATATCAATCCGTCGGTCGTGAACGAGCTGATTTCGGATCCGGAGAAGGCGAAGCTCGGCGGAGACCGGCGGGAGCTGACGGTCTTCTTTTCCGACATTGCTGGTTTCACGTCGATTTCCGAGTCCCTCCCCCCGGAACAACTGGTCCTGCTCCTGAACGACTACCTGGAGGAGATGACAAAGATCATTTTCAAGTACGAGGGGACGCTCGACAAGTACGAGGGGGACGCCGTTATGGCATTCTGGGGAGCGCCGATCCGTCAGGACGACCATGCGCTCCGCACGTGCCTCGCCGCCCTCGAGATGCAGAAGCGGCTGGAGGTGCTCCGGCCACGCTGGGTGAAAGAGGGAAAACCGGAAATCGCGATCCGGATTGGCATCAATACGGGAACGATGATCGTGGGAAACATGGGAGGCCAGGACCGGTTCGACTATACGGTCATTGGAGACAGCGTCAATCTGGCCTCACGACTCGAAGGCGCCAACAAACAGTACGGCTCCAAGATCATGATCAGCGAGTTCACGCATAAGCATGTCGCCAAGAAAGTGGTGGTGCGGGAACTCGACCTCATTCAGGTCAAGGGGAAGAACGAGCCCGTCCGGGTGTATGAACTGCTTGGGCTTTCAACAATGCCCCTGACCGAAGAGCAGAAGCAATCCCATGAGCTGTACCATGAAGGCCTGAAGCTCTATCGGAATCGAAACTGGGCGGAAGCTATTGCCTACATGGAGCAGGCTATGAAGCTGGATCCCACCTGCCGTGTGGCCCAGATCTACATTGAACGGTCCAACCTCTACCAGATCGCCCCACCACCCGACGACTGGAACGGCGTCTTCGTTATGACGACGAAGTAAGGACCTGCCTATCCCTGAAACGGCCAAGCCCCGCGCGATCTGCGCAGGGCTTGGATTTCTGTACTCCCCGACCCACCCCACGCCGGCAACGTCAGGACAACCCGTCCGAAGGCGCCCTGCCTCTTGACACTCATCCCCCGGGCGAGTAAAATTATAGGCGGGGGTCGGTCCCCGGTCAATACCCGTCTGATGACGCAACCGAGAGGAGGAATGTCTATGCCGACGTACGACTACCGTTGCAGAGATTGCAAGAAGGACTTCTCCGTGGTGTTGACGATCTCGGAATACGAGAAGGCGTCCACACCGACCTGTCCGCATTGCAACAGCAACAACGTTATCCGGATCTACACCAATATCAACGTACAGACCTCGAAGAAGTCATAGCTTTGGGGGCCGTGGGTGGATCCTGCATAACAAACCCCGGGGCGGTGCTCCGGGGTTGTTCGCTTCGAACCGGTAGCGTTCTCCCCTCAGAGCCGCGCGAACCGTTCCTCCTCCAGTACCAGCCGCAGTGAAATCCGGTGCGTGTCGCCGAGGTTGTCGTCCCGCGAGCCAAACCTCGCAAAGCAGTAGTCAATATCCAGTTTCCGCAGATGCAGGCCGGCGCCCAGCGTCAGCTGGCGAACGTCGCTATAGCCGACGCGCAGGGCAATCGTCCTGCGCAGATCGAATTCTATACCCAGGCGGGGATCGAGGCTCACCGAACCGATGCTGGCAACAGAGGCGAATCGGCGGTTTTCAAACCGGAGATCCACATCGACCGTTGGTGCAAACCGACCTCCCAGAAACTCGAACTCATAGGCCGATCCAAGTTTCAGCGTTGGCGTGATCAATTCTGTGCGCCCTGTGCTCCAGGCGATGAAGGTTGTTGTAATATCCTGAACGTTGGCACCGAACGACAGACCTTCCACCGGCGTGTAGAGCGCTCCTACGTCAAATCCAAGGCCGGTGCCGCTGGCCTCGGCAAGATCCCGATAGATCAACTTCAGATTCGCTCCGTACGCGAAGGTTTCACCGGCCCGGGTCGCGTACGTGACCAGCACCCCCCAGTCGGCCGCGGAGAAGTACGTAATCTTGTCGTACTCGGGTCGGTTATCATCATCGAACAGACCGTTGCCGTTCACATCGACCCAGGCGTTTCTCGTGTCGGGGATACCGTCCACGCCCAGGCGAATCACACTGAGGCCGAGACTCGCCTGCGCGCCAGAGGGGATAGCAACTGCGGCAAAGTCGTAGTTGAGCAGACTCCCGAACCGTTCGTCATGCATTAGCATGAGTTCCGGATAACCGATCCGCGCCAGCGCGGCCGGGTTCCAGTATCCGGCCGTTGCATCAGAGGCCAGAGCCGCGTGCGCTCCCCCCAACCCCAGCGCTCGCCCTCCCACACCGATCGCCAGAAACTCGCCCGCATACTTGCCGATGACTTGCGCCGGCGAAGCCGACATCGCCGTCACCAGCAATGCCACGACAATCCATGATCTCATCGTCCAACCCTCCAGAGAGACAAAAACCGAATTCGCTCCGACTGACCGAATCCGGTCACAGAGCAGTATATGAGAATCGCTTCCCCTGCGCCTTCCTCTGCACCCGCCAAACGCTCTCACAACTGCTCGATACCGATCTCCTGTTGGTTTGTTTTGCTCCCCCGAGGGAGCCCCTCGTCCCCTGTTTTCTATTTCTGACGTTTCAGCACGCGCTCCACAGTCTCAATCAGGGTTGACATGGAGAACCCTTTTTCCAGGTACTCAATGTCCGCGTCCGCCTGCCAGGCTCCCGCCCCCTGGGCCGCGCTCGTCATCATGATGACGGGAATTCTGGCTGTTGACGGATCTTCCTGCAGCTGCTCCACCATCATGAAGCCATTCATGTTGTCCATGAAGACATCGGAGATGATGAGATCCGGAAGCTGCTCGGTGGCAATCCGGTGTCCCTCCAGACCGTCGCTTGCCTCCAGCGTCTTGTACCCCTGCTTGGAAAGCGCGGCAGCAATGACCTTGCGCGTTGATGCCTCATCGTCCACAACAAGAATCTTCTTCATGCAGTCCCCGTGGTAGGTGCAATGTGGAATGTCGGGATGACAACTCCGGCTTACAGAACCGGCTCTGCGCCCAGCTCCCGCCGCAGGGCCTGTATCACCGGATGATCCTCAAGACCAAGCGCAGATGGCGGCTCGGCAGCGCTGTGCTCCGGCACAACGGCGTCTGCCGCACGGAGGGCTGCCGGGGTTTTTTCCCGTTCGAGAACCGCCTCGATGCGAACATACTGCCCCGTCAGCTTATGGAGTGTCCTTCCCAGAAACTCCTTGTGTCGTTTGATCGACGAGAGATGGTAGTCGTCCGGACACCCAATCTGCACCGCCCCTTCGCGCACATCGAGGATGCGGCTTCCCCTCAGCACGGTTCCGACCAGAACGCGCTCCCGCGACACCTCAGCAATCCACTCCTGCCACCGCGCATAGGCCTCCTGCGCCGAGATCGTCCGAAGATCGGTACCGCCGGCTTGCTGCGGACCGCCATGCACTTCCGTCGGCCTTCGAGAGACACCCAGGGCCGCGACTACCTCCGGGCGAACAGGCACGGCCAGCGGGGTTGCGAGGTACCCCGCGCTCACGGAGCCGATAATTTTGACATCCGATGGTTCCCGTTCCGTTGCGGAATTCTTTGTCCCCGCGCCTTCTGGCGCATCACGCCTGCCGGTCCTCTCCGTGCTATTCAGTTTTTTTTTGAGCTCTTCGATGCCCCGCAGTAGTTCGGAGAGCTTGACGGACTTCTCCATGCCGGCCATCTGCACAAGCCCCGCCTCAAGGCGGAACCGCGGCTGCACCGACCAGCGGATTGCCTGATCCAGTTCGTTCGCGAGCCGGATCAGCCGCAGCAGGTCGGTTTCCTCAAAGCCCTGGGCGGCCGACATATACTTGAGCCGGTACTGCTCGGATGTTTCCAGCAGATCGGTGGCCCCCGTGGTCTTCACCACAAGCAGGTTCCGCAAATGTTCCCCCAGGCCGGCCACGAATTCCCGCAGGTCGTGTCCCCCCCGGACGATCTCGTCCACCAGGGCTATGCTGCCGCGCCGGTCCCCCGCCTGCACAAGGTCCGTCACCCGGAAGTAGACGTCCTGGTCGACGACATTCAGCGTCGCCAGAACGTCGGCGGTGCGGATGGTCGTGCCGCAGAACGAACGGACCTGGTCGAAGATACTCTGGGCGTCCCGAAGCGAACCATCCCCCTTCCGCGCGATGACAATCAGTGCATCGTCGTCGATCGTCACCCCCTCGGCCGTCGCGATGAGTCGCAACCGATTCTTGATCTCGTCGACGGAAATCCGGCGGAAGTCAAAGCGCTGACAGCGCGAGAGAATCGTTGGCGGTACCTTGTGCACCTCGGTGGTGGCAAAGACAAAGACGATGTGCTCGGGAGGCTCTTCCAGCGTCTTCAGGAGTGCATTGAACGCCTCCTTGGTCAGCATGTGCACTTCGTCGATGATGTAGACCTTGTATCGTCCGCGTGTGGCGGTATAGCGCACAGAATCCCGCAGGTTGCGGATTTCCTCCACACCCCGATTGGAGGCGCCATCGATTTCGATGACATCAAGACTGCGCCCCTCGGTAATCTCCCGACAGATTTCACACTCGTTGTCCGGATTTGCATCGCGAGGAGAGAGGCAGTTCAGGGCCTTTGCAAGGATGCGCGCGGTCGTGGTCTTGCCGCAACCTCGCGCCCCGCTGAACAGGTAGGCGTGGGCAACCCGCTGCGCCGCAATGGCGTTGCGAAGAGTGCTGGTGACGTGGGCTTGCCCCACGACCTCTTCAAACACCTGCGGTCGCCACTTCCGTGCGGTTACCTGGTAGGTCATGACACAGGAAAATCGAAAATTCGGATGCGAAAATCAACCTTTCCGCTCACAGCCGGCTCCGTCGCTTCCGGGATGCCCCACGGGGACCGTCAAAGACGAGAGGAATGGCCTCTTCGATGGTGGCAATGGGAACAATCTTCAGTCCTTCTTTCACTTTCTCCGGAATTTCGGCAAGATCTTTCACGTTTTCCGCCGGAATGAGAACAGTCGTAATCTTCGCCCGCTGGGCGGCCAGAAGCTTCTCCGTCAGACCACCGATCGGCAGAACACTCCCGCGCAACGTGATTTCACCGGTCATGGCCACGTCATTGCGGGCAGCCCGGCCGCTCGCCGCCGACACAATGGCCATTGCCATGGTGATGCCCGCAGAGGGTCCATCCTTCGGAATCGCTCCTTCCGGAAGGTGAATGTGGATTTCCTTTCCTTTGGAGAATTGGGGATCGACACCGAGCTTCTTCGCGTTCGCCCGGATGTAGCTCAACGCTGCCTGCGCGGACTCCTTCATGACGTCGCCGAGCTGACCTGTGAGCGTCAGCCGCTCTGAGCCCGCCATGATCGTCACATCGACATCGAGGATATCTCCTCCCACACTCGTCCAGGCCAGACCTGTCACTGATCCGACCCGCCGCTCACGATCCGACGGTTTCCGCCGGAACTTCGGCACACCCAAATACTCCTCGATCTTCTCTCCTGTGACTGTCACCGGTTTGCGACGCTTCGCTCCGCCGGACCCCCGACCCGAGAGGACAATCTCCTTGGCCACCTTCCGGCACACTGAGGCGATTTCCCGTTCCAGATTCCGGACGCCCGCCTCCCGCGTGTAGGCGTCAATGACTTTGACGACTGCGTCGTCGGTGAAAACAACCCGTTGGGGAGAAAGCCCGTGGGCTTTGAGTTGTTTGGGGATGATATGGCGCCGCGCAATCTCCCGCTTGTCATGGTCCAGATACCCCGGAAGCTCAATGATCTCCATCCGATCCTGCAGGGGAAGCGGAATGGCATACCGCACGTTCGCCGTCGTAATGAACATCACCTTCGAGAGATCGTAGTCGACATCGAGATAGTGGTCATTGAACACGCTGTTCTGCTCCGGGTCCAGCGCCTCCAGCATCGCCGCAGAGGGGTCTCCCCGGAAATCCATGCTCATCTTGTCGATCTCATCCAGCAACATAACCGGATTCACCACTCCCGCACGTTTCATCGACTGGATGATCTTCCCCGGCATGGAGCCGATGTACGTTCGCCGGTGTCCCCGAATCTCGGCCTCATCACGTACGCCCCCCAGAGAGATGCGCACGAAGGTCCGACCCAGTGCGCGCGCAATCGAGCGCCCCAGGGACGTCTTCCCTACGCCGGGCGGCCCTACGAAGCAGAGGATTTGCCCCCGCATTTCTTTCACGAGGTTGAGAACTGCAATATGTTCAAGAATTCGCTCCTTCGGCTTCTCCAGACCAAAGTGGTCTTCATCGAGAATCGCTTTCACATGCTGTACGTCGAGGTTGTCCTTCGTCCGTTTGTGCCACGGGATGCTCAGGAGCCAGTCAAGATAGTTGCGCGTCACGGTAAACTCCGGTGACATCGGCGGGGTCTTGCGAAGTTTGGAGAACTCTTCCATCGCCCGGGCATGTGCCTGCTCCGGCATTTTTGCCTTCGCGATCTCCTCCTTCAGTTTTGCCAGCTCCGGCGACGCTTCATCCTCGCCCAGCTCGTCCTGCAGAATGCGGATTTGTTCCTGAATGAAGAATTTCCGCTGAGACTTCTGGATGTTATCCTGGACCTTCGTGTCGATCTCCCGCTCGATCTTCAGAATATCCACCTCACTCGTCAGAAGCTTCGAAAGCTCGTAGAACTGCTCCCGCAGGCCGTGGAGCTGAAGGATCTTCTGCTTTGCCTCCACCACCTGAACGATATTTGATGCCATGTAGAAGAGCTTCCGCTGCGGCTCCCGGATGGCTTCGAAAGCCACGAGCACCTCGGGAGGAACGTTTCGGCTCAGCCGTACATACTCGCTGAAGAGGGCCGACGTGTGGCGGACCAGGGCATCAATTTCGCGGCCTCCGGCCGGCTCCACCGGCACTATCTCGATGCGCGCCTCGAGAAAACCCTGTGTCGGCAGAAACTCTCGGGCATCGGCCTGCACCACGCCGTCCACCAGGATCTTCATCAGCCCGTTCGGGAGCTTGAGCATCTGAATGATCTTCGCCACCACGCCGCTGTGGTAGATATCGTCCGGCGTCGGTTCCTCGATGTTGGGGTTCTTTTGCGCCACCAAGAAGATGTTCTTGCCCCGCTCCAGCGCTTCGTTGGCGGCACGGAGGGAACTCTCGCGGCCGACCAGAACCGGGAAGATCATGTAGGGAAAGACGACAACATCCCGCAGGGGCAGAACGGGAAGGATTGTGGGGATGTTCTCGAACGTCTCGATGCTAGGCTGATTCTCGTGATTCTGTGAATCCGTCATTGTCCGTCAGAACGTGGTGGGGGATCAAAAGAAAAACGGGGGCTTGTTTCACAGGTGAAACTGAGCCGCCCGAGGGGTCTGCAAACCGTGTCAAGGTACCGACAAAACGAGGGATTGTCAAGCAGAGGCGGTGTACCCCCGCTGAAGAGCTTTGTTGAGAAATCGTACCAGCGGAGTTGCAGCACGGAAGATTTTTGCTGCCTTCTCCACGAAGTCTTCGCGCCGGCACGTACGATCCGGCCAGGAGAGACCAACGAAGAACTGCTTGAGCCGCAGCCATTCTGCGAGCGAATGATCAGGAGGAAAACCCGCGGGGACACGGCGAAGGCGCTCTCCCTCCAGTTTTCCAAAAAGTCGCCGGAACGACTTATCATTGATGATTCCAAGAAACTCATCAGGGCTGTCGGCAATTGCCTGGCGAATGCTCTTTGTCTGGCGGGGGTCCGGCATGTAGATTCCGCCGCCGAGGAACACCTCACCCGGTTCGATATGGAGGTAGTAGCCAGATCCTGCCACTCCCTTTGGCTTCCCCCGCAGAACAAAGTGAGCGGCAACATGCGTCTTGTACGGTGACTTATCGGTGCTGAACCGAACATCCCGGTAGATTCTGAACATCGATCGTTTTGGATGAAGGTCGTACTCCGGCGCAAAACGCCGGAACGGCCCCTGCAGGGAAGAAATCAGCGAAAGCATCGGAAGCCGCACGTACGACTCGTATTCCTCCCTGTGAGCCGCAAACCAATCCCGGTGGTTGTTCCGTTTCAACCGCCGGAGAAATCGAATACCCTCCTCCGGAAAACCCGCAAAGGGAGGATAGATTTCACTCTCAAGATCCGGAATCTTCGACATGCTCTATGACGTCCTGGGTGTTCCCTCAATAGCCAACCTCACAAATCCTTCTGCCTTCTCCAGACGCCGCCGGGCCTCCTCTGCACTCACGCCGGCCTTGATCATCACCAGGGCCGTCTTCACGTGCCCCCCTGCCTGTTCCAGATAGATGGCCGCGTCGTCGTACGAGACCCCGGTAATCGTCATCACGACCCGCTTTGCCCGTTCCCGCAGCTTCAGGTTCGTCATCTGCAGATCGATCATCATGTTCTCATACACCTTCCCCAGGCGGATCATCGCCGTGGTGGTGATCATGTTCAGCACCAGTTTCTGCGCGGTACCGGACTTCATCCGCGTCGAACCCATGATCACCTCGGGCCCGACCTCCGGACAGATCGCCACGTCTAACGAGTTGCGAAGTTCCGTAAAATCAGGCGACTCCAGTTTCGAGCGCGGATTTGTGGTCACATAGAGCGTCGTCGCCCCCCGGCGCTTCGCCTGCTTGACGGCCCCGATCACATACGGCGTGCGAAGGCTGGCGGCAATGCCGCAGACGACGTCCTTAGGACCGACGCTTTTCTTCTCCATATCCCGCGCGCCGTTCTCCTCCTTGTCCTCAGCTCCCTCCTGTGCCCGGAACATCGCCTGCTCTCCTCCGGCAATCAGTCCCTGTACCATCTCGGGGTCGCTTCCAAACGTCGGCGGACACTCGGAGGCATCCACAACACCAAGGCGCCCGCTGGTCCCCGCGCCCACATAGATCAGGCGTCCACCATTTTTGAACGCCCGAACGACATGCTCCACGGCGGCGGCAATGTAGTCGATCTGCGTTTCCACTGCGAGTGCCACCTTCTTGTCCTCATTGTTGATGAGGGTCAGAATCTCCTTCACGGATCGTGCGTCAATGTCCATCGTCGCCGGGTTTCGCTGTTCCGTGGCAATCGTCTTCAGTTGTTCAAAGAGCGCTCGTGTGTCTGTCACGTTTCTGGTACTCCTCCTTCAGCAGCCGTCGGTTCTTCCGCCAGCCGGAATGTTACCGTCACGATCTTCTTGTCGGTCCTGCCGCCTTCTTCCGCTCCGCTCAACCGCAAACCCACCTCCCGGATTTCCTGAACCGCTCTTTGCCTGCGGGCTCTCCTAATCTCTTCCCCCAGATCTCCCCCCTTCCAGGCGAGAAGAACGGGCGTCGGCATCGTTTGCTCCCCCTCCCGGCGCAACCCGCTCAGGGGCTCCCTCAGAAACGGCCGACTGAGTTTGACCAACGCATCGAGTTGCGACACACCCCGGGCCACGACGACGTCAAACGAATGTTTCAGTCCATCCCGCTTCCCCAACTCTTCTCCTCTTCCCCAGATTCCCGTGATGCCCTGCAGTCCAAGTGCATCAATGATCTCGTTGACCGCATCCACTTTCTTCCGTGTTGCATCCAGGAGAACCCATTCGGATTCCGGCATCAGGATCTTCAGGGGTATTCCCGGCAGACCGCCTCCTGTGCCCAGGTCAAGATAGCGCTTCTTCGCCGGGAGGACAATCTGGAATAGCGGAGCCACGCAATGAAGAATGTGTCGCTCCCAGACAAGCTCCTCCTCCCGCCTCGAGATCAGATTGATGCGGCTGTTCCAGCGGAGGAGTTCCCGAACATATCCCCGCAGCAGGTCGAGCTGCGCATCGGAAATCCTCAGCCCGTTCTTCCGGCACTCTGTTCTGAACCACAGCGGCCGATCCGGCCCGCCGCCACTCATGGTCATTCCCTTCCGTCGCCCACCCAGAGTTTCACGTGAAACACCGTCAGGTCCGCAGGTAGACCATCAGGACCGAGACATCAGACGGGGTGACCCCCGAGATCCTGGAGGCCTGCCCGATGGAGGCGGGACGGACTTTCATCAGTTTCTCTCTTCCTTCCACCGACAGCGACTTCACCCGCGCATAGTCAAAGTCCGCCGGTATCGCCTGCGATTCCAGTTTCTCGAATCTCTCAACCTGCTCCTGCTGCCGAGCGATATACCCTTCGTACTTCATTTCGATCTCAATCTGCTCCAGCACTTCCCGCTGCATCCGCCCCGACACCCCATTCTTCATCCGACGTATGAATTGGCTCTCCGCAAACCCGTCGAGTCCCAGCAAGGCATCAAGTCGCACCTCCGGGCGCCTCAGCAATCTGTCGATTCTCTCTCGTTCCACAATCCTCTCGCTCCCGACGGACTCAAGATAACTGTTTACCCTCTGCGGCTCAATTGAGCGCGACCGGGTAAACTGCAGCCCCTCTTCGATCAGTTCCTCCTTCCGAGCCAGTCGATCCTGTGCTGTTCGTCCGATCAGACCCAACCTGCAACCGTAGTGCATCAGTCTCCGGTCCGCGTTGTCCTGGCGCAGGAGAAGTCTGTGCTCTGCCCGCGAGGTGAACATTCTATACGGCTCGTCAGTACTCTTGGTCACAAGGTCATCAATCAGCACACCGATATAGGCCTCCGACCGCTTGAGCACAAATGGATCACCGCCTCGCACCCTCTGTGCGGCATTGATGCCTGCCACGAGCCCTTGCGCGGCCGCCTCTTCATACCCCGAGGTTCCGTTCACCTGCCCGGCGAAGAACAGCCCTTCCACCAGCTTCGTCTCGAGAGTTGGCTTCACCTGGAAAGGAGGAAAGTAATCGTATTCCACTGCATAGCCGGGGCGGAGCATCCGCACGCGCTCCAGTCCGGCTATCGTCCTCAGTCCCTCAAGCTGGATCTCCGCCGGGAGGCTCGTCGAAAACCCATTCACATAGACGACGTTCGTCTCATACCCCTCGGGCTCCAGGAAGATCTGGTGGCTCTCCTTGTCCCTGAAACGGACTACCTTGTCTTCAATGGAGGGACAATAGCGGGGTCCGACTCCCTTGATGACTCCCGTGAACAGCGGAGACCGGTCAAATCCCCGCTCCAGTACCCGATGGGTCTTCTCGCTGGTGTGAGTCAGATACATCGGAATCAGCCTGTTGGTGATCTCTTCGTTCTGGTACGAGAAGGGCTGAGGGTCTGGATCGCTCTCCTGGGGTGTTGTTTGAGACAGATCAAGAGATGCAAGATCAATCCGCGGGGGTGTGCCCGTCTTCAGCCGACCGCTGACAAATCCGAGCTCTTCCAGGCTCTCCGTGAGCCCTGTTGAGGCCGCCTCCCCGAAACGCCCGCCGGTTCGACTCACAAGTCCTGTGTGCATCAGGGCTCTCATGAACGTCCCGGCACAGAGCACAAAAGCGTGGCAGCCAATCTGCACGCCGCCACTCAGAACGACCCCTCGAATGGACTTCGTCCTACCGGCCCCTTCGCCAACGACGACCCTCACCACAAGCCCCTCTGAGAGAGAGATGCCTTCTCCCTGCTCCAGGCGCCGACGGGCTTCTCTGGAGTACCACTCCCGGTCGCTCTGGCACCGTGGTGACCATACGGCGGGCCCCTTCGATGTGTTCAGCATCCGGAAGTGAATTCCCGTGTGGTCGGCGATCTTTCCCATCTCTCCACCGAGAGCATCGATTTCCCTGACCAGATGCCCTTTTGCGGTGCCCCCGATTGCGGGATTGCACGACATCCTGCCGATGGCATTCCGATCCATGGTCACCACAAGCACACTGCAGCCCATTCTGGCTACAGCCAGTGCTGCCTCGATGCCTGCGTGCCCGCCCCCCGCCACCACCACATCATAGGAAGTTCTCAAATCTCCTGTCACAGCCGCATACCCCACTGTTTCACGTGAAACACCGGCTATTTTCCTATACAGAACTTTGAAAAGATGTCGTTGAGAATATCGTCTGTGGTGACTTCTCCAACGATTTCCCCCAACAGCCCAGCTGCCTGCCGAAGATCCACCGCCACGAGCTCGCCGGTTCGCCCGGCATCGATGGAGGCCAGCGCCAGCTTCAGGGAGTCTTTTGCCCCGGCAAGGGCCGCATGGTGCCTCTGATTTGTTATGACCACCGAACCCTCCGCTGCCGCAACCGTTCCTCTCCCAACCATCTCAACCAGCAGATTCTTGAATTCTCCCACACCCGTGCCCGTCTTGCAGGAGAGCTCAACCGTTGGGTACACCCCCAGTGAGTGGACCATTTTCACGATTTCCCCCGAGCCGGCGTCCGGAAGATCCGCCTTGTTCAGAACCACGAGCGCTGAGGCCTTCTTGGACCTCAGAGTCGTCAGAACCCTCCGAGCAAGGGCTTCATCGTTGCGCTCAAGCGAGCGCGATCTGTCAAACAGGAGGACAATGATGTCGGCTTCCGTTACCTGCCTTTCCGCCCTCCGGATACCCTCTTCTTCCACGGCATCCGCGGCCGTCCGGATGCCCGCCGTGTCGACAAGCCTGAACTTCAGGCCGTGCAGATGGATGCTTTCTTCCAGAGTGTCCCGGGTTGTCCCCGGTATCTCCGTCACAATAGCTCTCTCCTCCTCCAGCAGGAGATTGAGAAGGCTCGACTTCCCCACGTTCGGACTCCCGCTGAGCACCACTTTCACCCCTTCGCGCACCAGCCGCCCAGCCCCGAATGATGACAACAGCGATTCAACCTCTTCGAGAGACTCGCAAACCAGTCTTCGCACCTGCCCCTTCTCGAAGAACTCGTATCCCTCCTCTGTGAAATCCAGCTCGAGTTCAATCAAGCCGATGGACCGAATCAGTCTCTCCCGCAGCCCCCGCACCTTCCCCGAGAGCGCTCCCTCGAGCTGCTGCCGCGATGCTCTGTGGGCAAGTTCGGAATGCGAGTGGATCAGATCCGCAACTGCCTCTGCCTGCGAAAGATCCATCCGACCGTTCAGGAAGGCCCGCTTCGTGAACTCGCCAGGCTTCGCGTATCGGGCGCCGTAGGTACGCATGGCCTGGACAATTTGCCGCGATACGTAGGGACCTCCATGGCACATCAGCTCGGCTGTGTCTTCTCCCGTGTAGGAGTTGGGGCCCCGGAACACAACCACGACAACATCATCGATCACCTCACCCTCGGGACCCATGAATCTCCCGTACAGGGCCGTGTGGCTTGCGGCAGACGCAACGGATCGTTTGCCCCGAAAGCCCCTGTCGACAGCTGCGAGGGCCGCCGCTCCGCTCACCCGAATGACAGCGAGTCCCGCCTCGCCGGGGGGCGTTGCCAGCGCTACAATCGTGTCGCCTTCATCGGCGCTCATCGGCACCTGTGGTTTGACGGCAAGAGGATTGGATCTATTTCGAAGGGGAACCAATGTACGAAAACGACAGGGGAGAAACAACGCGGCAACAAAAAGCCCGCCAGTTGCTGGCGGGCGGAGAGCCGGAGATCGGATACTCGTGTGCACCTACTTCTTCAGCCGCGGAATGTCTTTTGCGTACTTGCCGAAAATCCCTCCGCGCTGCCGTTTCTTCGGTTCCACTTTGCGCAGGGGCTCGTCCGCATGCTGGCGGTTGATGATCACCTGCTGTCCGATGGCCAGAAGATTGAACATAAAGTAGTACAGATTCAAGCCGGACGGAAAGCTGTTGAACAGGAGGGTCAGGAGAATCGGCATTAGATAGACCATCGCCTTCTGGCGCGGGTCCTTCACGGACATCTTCTGCTGGAGGAATGTCGTGATGCCCATGAGAAGAGCAAGACCGCTCACATCGCGGATGCCAAAGATCGGAAGCTCAAACGGCAACGTGAGGATCCGGTCGGGGACCGACAGGTCGGTAATCCACCAGACAAATGATGCCTGACGGAGTTCGATGGCGGACATGAAGACGTTGTACAGAGCAATCAGGATTGGAAACTGCAAGAGAAGGGGGAGGCACCCGCCGGCCGGGTTGACCCCGTACTCCTTGTACAGTCCCATCATTTGCTGGTTCATCTTCTGCGGATCGTCTTTGTACTTCTCCTTCAGTTCCTCAATCATCGGCTGGAGCGCCTGCATTTTCCGCATCGACTTCATGCTGGACCGTGTAAGCGGGTGAAGCACAATTTTTACGATAACCGCAAAAATTATCAGAACAATGCCCCAATTCGAAATGAACAAATGGACAAACTTGAAAAGGGGGAGAACGATGTAAACAGAGATCGGACGAATGATCCACGCCCATCCCAGGCTCATCATGTTCTCGAGGCCGACGTCATACCCTTTCAGGACGTCATAGTCCAGCGGTCCGAAGAAGACATTGACCGAGTCGGCCTGTTCCTGCGTCCCCCGAAACGGCACCTTCAGGGCCACAGCATACGTTTCTTTCTTTCCCTGATTCGCAGCTGTCCGCGCGTTTCCTTCGAGGTACGCTCCCTCGCTACCTCCCTCCGCAGGAATCAACGCAACGCCGAAGTACTTGCTGCGCGTCGCAACCCAACTCACCTGTCCCCCCATATCCCGGCTCTCCGGCTCACCAATCTTCGACGCATCCAGCTCCGTCAGCTCACCCCCGGCATAGGCGTACGCCGCGGCAAACCGCGACTCATCCACACTGTTCTGCTCCGCATACCGCAGACCGTGCTCCCAGATAACCTGATACTGATAGTTGGCAACAATGTCCTGCATCTTCGAGAAGCGAACAGCTGTACGGAAACCGTATGTGCCGTTCCGAAAGGCCAGTGTTTTCGTAACCGCTCCCCCATTCGAGGCCGGGAGAACAAACTCCACGCGGTACTCTTCGTCGCCGCTGAGCCGGACCCGCGTCCAGGGCCGATACTGCACATTGAAAAACAGATCGCGGGTGTTGACCAGCTTTCCATCCACCGTCCCGAAGAGAAGACTGAAGTCTCCCCGTTGTTCCCTCTCGACAAGCTGCACCGGATCCCCATTCCAGGTCTTGAACTCCTTCAGCTCCCACTTGCGTATCAGCGCACCGCGGGACGTGACTTCGGCGATGAACTGATCTGTTTCGATGATGAGAACCGACTCGCGCCCCTCCAAACGGTCATCGAAGAATCGACCAACGTCCCCTATTGGGCTCTCTGGAGCTTCCTTCTCCGGTGCTGGCACAGCCATAGCCACCGTGTCCGCGCGCTTATCTGGTTCGGCAACCGTGCCCGGTGGCTTTGGTTGCGGCGCACTCATCCACATCCATACCATCAGCACAACGAAAATCAGTACGAATCCGAGAACTGCTTGTCGATCCATGGGTCTTCCGTTGATCCGTTAGAGTGCCCCCCTAGGGCACAGGGTCGTACACGTTCCGCCTCGAAAGCGGGTGACAGCGGAGAATTCTCTTCAACGTCAGGAGTCCTCCGCGAAAAGCGCCGTGGCGTCTCAGGGCTTCGATCGAGTACTCCGAACACGAGGGGTGGTAGCGGCAACTGTTGAATGGCAAGAGAGGGGAGAGCAGCAGCTGGTACGCACGAATCAGAAAGACGGCAACGTGTACCATGTCCTACAGCCTCCGTTCAATCTTGTGCAGAATGTCTCTCACCGGTTTCTCGACTTCCTTGTACGAAAGCCAGCCAACCGGCGCGCGCGCCGGACCCGAATACAGGATTACCAACTGGAGCCGGAGTCCCTTCCGGTAGGCGGAATCTACAAGCACGGCTTTGTTCAACCGGTACGCTTCCCGCAGCAGACGCCGGATCCTATTGCGCCTCACGCTCCCGCGCACCTCCCTGGAGACTGCAAATCCCACACTCACACTTCCGGGCGGTCTTTCCTCCGCCTGCAGAAAGCAGCGAATCGGACCGGATGCCGCGGCCGCGCCACCGCTGAGAATTCTGCTGAACGACCGGAAGCCACGCACACGCTCATGCCGAGGGAGACTGCACGCCACATTGAATTCCTGAAATGGCTGTTAGCCACGCCGTTCGTCGCTCACCGTCAGCTTCTTCCTGCCCCTTGCCCTCCGACGGTTAATGACCTTACGTCCGTTCTTAGTCGCCATTCTTGCACGAAAACCGTGTGTGTTACGGCGCTTTCGCTTATGGGGCTGGTACGTACGTTTCATTGTCAGTGCTCTATGTGGTGAGGATGAATGCCGCTATTGCCATAGCTAGTAATGTTAGCTTTTTTTCCCTTATCCTTCAAGCGCTTATCGCCCAGCCTTTTTCCTCATGTTTATGATCGCTGAACCTCACCGGATTTTTTTCGCTTGCGTTTTGACCATCCGTGCATTACTATGGGTGGCGTTTCCTGAGCGCCTTCTACGTGTTGATAAAATGTTTATATCTTTCTCTCACTTCGGGCTGTCATTTTTCGCCCTATTCTCGCCCCGAGAGAGTGCCCAGCGTCAATGTTGATAACAGGTTGGAATCTCCCGCGGCCCTTTGTTTACTGGGGCTTAGTGGCGGATCTTCATGTGAATAACCCGTTTGTCGACAGTAAGTCCTTCTTTGCAGGTTTTCCACCCCTGTGGAAAACTCAGTGCACAACGAGTTGAAACGGTTATCCCAGCTTATGCTGGGTTTTTACGAATATCTGTCCCACGCATCATATGCAGCCCCAATCTCCAGATCTCCAGACGCCGGCCGACACTCAACTGTCGGCATCAGCGGCCTGGTCCCGCTGCCTGAGGTCCATTGAGCAGCACGTCAGCACTCTCAGTTTCAAGACCTGGTTTCAGCCGATTGTGCCTGTCAAGCTCGAGGGCTCAGAGCTGACCATCCAGGTCCCAAGCCAGTTCTTCTATGACTGGCTGGAGGAGCACTACAACGATCTGATTCGTACCACGATTCTGTCCGTTCTCGGTGAGCAGGCCCGCCTTTACTACCATATCGCTGCAGAGGATCACCGCGAGCTGAGCGTAGAGCTTCCGCCTCCGTCTCCCGGTTCTGCCGTACAGCCCTCACAGGCGCCGTTTTCTCCCCATGTAGCTCTTCGCACCGCTGAGCGTCAGCCCGCTATTCACACGAATCTCAACCCGCGCTACACATTCGACAACTTCATCAAGGGTGACAGCAACCAGCTCGCCCGCGCCGCAGCTCTCGCAGTCGCCAACAACCCCGGCGGGACCTCCTTCAACCCCCTGGTCATCTACGGAGGAACCGGACTCGGCAAGACTCACCTGATGCATGCCATTGGCAACTATGTCCTTACGGCCGCGCGGCTCAAGCGCGTCGTCTATGTCTCCAGCGAAAAGTTTACGGTTGAATTCGTCGAAGCTATTCAGACCGACAAGGTGAACGATTTTTCCCTGTTCTACCGGTCCGTGGATCTTCTCA
>CAYXMK010000013.1:0-25003 GCA_964465905.1 uncultured Ignavibacteriaceae bacterium
GGACGATACGGTACGCATCTTCGCGCCTCATTCCCGAGCGGGTGAGCGCCAGGAGAACGGACTGGGAATGGATCAATCCGCCGGTCAGCTCCAGGTTACGCTCCATCGCTCCGGGATAGACGGCGAGATGATCGATCACAGCGGTAAATTCGTGCAGCATATAATCGAGGAGGATACAGCTGTCGGGGATGACAATGCGTTCGACGGAGGAATGGCTGATGTCCCGCTCATGCCAGAGCGCGACATTCTCCATGGCGGCAAGAGCATGGCCCCGCAAGACGCGCGCAAGCCCGGCGATCCGCTCGCAGATGATCGGGTTCCGCTTGTGCGGCATGGCGGAGGAACCCTTCTGCCCCTCGCTGAAGGGCTCTTCAGCTTCGAGCACCTCCGTCCTCTGCAGATGGCGGATCTCCGTGGCAAACTTCTCCAGGGAACAGCCGCAGAGCGCGAGCGTGTTCAGGAACTCCGCATGGCGATCCCGCTGCAGCACCTGCGTGGAGATGGGGGCCGGCTGAAGCCCCAGATGCCTGCAGACGTACTGCTCGACAGAGGGTTCAAGATGCGCGTAGGTGCCGACCGCCCCCGAGATCTGGCCGACAGCGA
The DNA here is from genome assembly GCA_964465905.1 of uncultured Ignavibacteriaceae bacterium. Taxonomy (GTDB): domain Bacteria; phylum Bacteroidota; class Ignavibacteria; order UBA10030; family UBA10030; genus CAYXMK01. The sequence continues at coordinate 604 of CAYXMK010000013.1, forward strand.
TGGTTGCCAGTGCGGCGTCGAGCCGCTTGCGGTTGCGCAGGGTCTCTGCATACCAGAGTGCAAGCTTGAGCCCGAACGTTGTCGGCTCGGCGTGGACGCCGTGCGTTCTTCCCACCATGGGGGTGTACTTGAATTCCACAGCCCGGCGGGCCAGCACAGCCGCCAGAGCATCGAGCCTCTGCAGCAGCAATTCTGACGACTGTTTCATCTGGACCGCAAGCGCAGTATCCAGGACATCCGACGACGTCATCCCCAGGTGGATAAAGCGGGATTCCGCACCGACATTCTCGGCCACGTTCGTGAGGAATGCGATGACGTCGTGTTTCACCTCGCGTTCGATCTCGAGGATACGGGCCAGATCGAAGCGTGCGCGCGTGCGGATCGTCTCCACCGCCGTCCGGGGTACCACCCCCAGCTCCGCCTGCGCCTCGCAGGCCAGGATTTCGATCTTCAGCCAGATGCTGTACTTGTTCTCCTCCTCCCAGATCCTCCCCATCTCCGGCCGCGTATAGCGCGTAATCACAATCGTACCCTCCGGCAACGTGCCCGGCGGCAGTGTCCCCGCCGACCGCGAACGACAGTCCTCACCGCGCCTGCCGCTCCAGCTTGAAGGCGATCGCCGTCGTCGTCTGGTCCCGATAGATCGTAAGCTTCCACTCTTCCTCCGGTTTGGCGTCGCTCGCCAGGACGAACACGTCGTCCTCAGAATTCACCTTCTGTCCGTTGATTTCGAGAATGACGTCTCCTTCGCGCAAACCCGCGCGGGCCGCCGAGCTGCCCCGGCGGATCTCCGTGACAATCACGCCCTCCACGCGCCGCATGCCGAGGATGCGCGCGATCCGTCGGTCCACATCCTGCACCTGGAATCCCAGCACAACTTGCCGCTCCACCTTGCCCGTCCGCCGCAGCTCGCCGACGACTTTCTTCACTTTGTTGATGGGAATCGCAAAACCATAGCCGACGAACGTCGTGCTCTGGCCGCCCGTATAGATCAGGGTGTTCACGCCGATGACCTCTCCCAGGCCGTTCACGAGCGGGCCGCCGCTGTTGCCGCGGTTGATGGCGGCATCCGTCTCGATCATGTCCCGATAGAGCCGGTTTTCCACGCGGCCCAAGTTCATGTTCGTCGAGCTGATGACCCCCACCGTCACCGTCGGCTTGTCGTTGATTTCAAACAATCCGAACGGATTGCCGAACGCGATCGCCCATTCACCGACGATGATATCATCCGAATTCCCCAGCGTGAGTGCGGGAAGGTCGCGCGCATCCACCTTGAGGAGAGCGATGTCGGACACCGGATCGCTGCCAACCAGCTCCGCCGTGAGCCGCGTACCGTTCGTCATCGTCACGGTAATCTCCGCAGCGTTCCCCGCGACGTGATCATTCGTGATGATATAGCCGTCGGACGAAATGATGAAACCCGATCCCAGTCCCTTGACCTCCTGCCGGTAGGTCCGGTCGCCGAAGAAGCGCCGCATGAACGGATCGTCGCCGAAGAAACGGTAGAAGGGATCGACGTAGGTCCGTACCTCCGTCACATTGATACCGACGACAGCCGGGCTGACGCGGCGCACCGCGGCGGTAATGGCGTTTTCGCGCGAATTCGTCACTGCATCGACGTCCTGGCGCTCCCGGTCGGAGGCAGGCGCCGCAAGGGACGCTTCTCCTTCCTCCACGCCCCCGGCTGCCTCAAGCGAGAAGACGTCTTCTGTTGTCCGGAGGAGGTACACCATGCTGAGGCCGAGGACAACAAGGACGAAGAGGAAGAGAAGGACAAGGGAAGACTTTTTCACGGGATACCCTCCACAGGGATAACGGCACTTCTTACTCTGTTGATCTTCGAGTCCACTCCGCCAACGCCCCCCGCAGAACTCCGCGGTGACCGAGCAGGAGCAGGCCGCTCAAAGCACCCGCAAAGAGCCGAAGAGACGCCGCATCGCCGGCCCACGCGGCCGGTAACTGGAGAAAACCGGCAGGAACAAGAAGGAGGACGAGAGGAGTCACGCTGCAGGCCCCTACGTTGGAGGCCAGGATGCTCCTGTGCAGCCCCCGGCCGATCAGCCAGAAGGAGCACCATACCACAATGTAGGACTGGCAGAGGATCAACAGGCCGCCGCAAGCCGTGGCCAGTCCCCGCCCTCCTCTGAACCGAAGCCAGATCGGGAAGAGATGCCCCACAACAGCCGCACAGAGGGTCAGGGCCGACAGCCGAAAATCGCCGGTGGAGATTGCCGCGGCAGAGGCTGCGAGCAGACCCTTCAGTCCGTCGAGCAATCCCGTCACGATTCCCACGCCCCGGGACCCCGTCACCGCATAGGCATTGAATCCCCCGACGTTGCCGCTCCCCTTTTCGCGGATGTCCATGCCTGACCGTGCCCTGACCGTCAGGTAGGCAACCGGGACAGACCCGATCAGGTAACCGCTGAGAATGAAGATCACTTCGGACGGCACGGGGAAAGGCTTCTGCTCTGGGAAGAGGCGACCCGGTTTCGTGTGAAAGTAGCGAAAAGTGGAGGGAGAAGCAAGGCAGGCCCACGCGGAGGTATCAGTTTTCCCCTTTGGCGTCCCGCGTCATGAGCTCCTGTGTCGCTTTCACGGGGTCGCGACCCTGGAAGAGGATATCGTAGACTGTCGAGAGAATGGGAAGTTCCACGCCGTGACGGGTCTCGAGGTCACGCACGGATCGGGCCGTCGCAACTCCTTCCGCGACCATGACCATCTCGCTGAGCACATCTTCGAGCTTCCTTCCTTTTCCCATCTGTTCGCCGACATAGCGGTTGCGACTCTGGCGGCTCATACAGGTCACGATGAGGTCACCCATGCCTGACAGACCGGCAAACGTGCGCGGCTGCGCTCCCAACTGTACGCCCAGTCTCGTGATTTCGTAGATTCCGCGCGTCATGATGGCCGCCTTGGTGTTGTCACCGAAGCCGGCCCCATCGCTGATCCCGGCCGCTATGGCGATGACATTCTTGAAGGATCCCCCCAGCTCAACGCCGCGGATGTCGTCGTTGACGTAGACCCGGAAGTACGGCGTCATGAATGCTTCCTGCACTGCCTTCGCAGTCTTCGGTCGGTACGACGACGCGACGACGGCGGTCGGAATCTTCCGCGACACTTCATGCGCAAGACTCGGCCCCGAGAGGACGGCGATATTCTCCTTCCGTTCCGAGGCCAGCACATCCAGCAGGACTTCGGACATGGTCATGAGGGTGGCGTTTTCGATTCCCTTGGCCACGTGGCAGATGACCGTACGGCCGAAATCCAGGTGAGCCACACGTCCGATGACAGATCGGAGGTATTGAGCAGGAACAGCCGCAACGATCATGTCACGGCCGGTGCATGCCGCTTCAAGATCGGTTTCAACAGCGAGGACTGGGGGAAGCAGAACGCCAGGAAGGAAGGAAGTGTTTTCGCGCCGCTCCTTCATCACCTGCGCCTGGTCGGGACTGTAGGTCCAGAGCGTGACGCGGTGTTTCTTCTCGAGGAGGACGAGCGCGAGGGTGGTCCCCCAGCTCCCCGCGCCGAGGACGGTGACATTCAGCGACGAAGGCGACACAGTCGGTGATCAGGCGAAGTGTGACGGACGCTCGGCACGACGTCGGGTCTCCGGAGGCCGGAAGCCGGTCAGACGGACGCACCCGGCCGATGGCGACGCGCGAAGCTCGTGATCCTGTTCTCCGTTCCTTCGATGAGGCGTTTGATGTTGGAACGGTGGGAGTAGATTAACAATCCTGCCACAGCCAAACTGAACACGATGAGGGTGTGGTAGCTCTCAATCGGTTCCCCGCAGATGTTGTAGCGGAAGAAGAGCGTTGACGGGAAGGCTACAGCAGCGCTGATGGAGCCGAGCGACACGTACTTCCAGGCGAGGAACACGATGAAGAAGATGGCAGCAGAAACGGCGAATTCCGTCGGTGCAATCCCGATCAGCATGCCCGCTCCGGTCGCGATCCCCTTTCCCCCGCGGAATCCGGCAAAGACGGTCCAGATGTGTCCCACGATCGCCGAGGCACCGCAGATCATCTGAACGATCGTGAAGTCATCGAAGGGGGTGCGATTGTAGAATGGAAGCGAAGGGTCCCAGAAGAGCCGGGCGACGAGCGTCGTAGCAATGATCCCCTTGCTCATATCGAGGAGCATGATGAAGACGCCGGACTTCCATCCCAGCACGCGGAACACGTTGGTTCCCCCGGCGTTCCCGCTCCCCTTCGTGCGGATGTCGAAGCCGTGGCGCCACTTCGAGAGCATGACGCTCGTCGGAATCGAGCCGAGGATGTAGCTCAGCACAATGACGATGGCAAGATTGATCATGGCGGACTTGTCGCTCCCCTGATAGTCTCTTGAACGTATTTTTAAGTATAATCAGTTCCCGAACCTTTTGCAACCCCCTGCGGCACCATCATGCCATCCCCGCCTGACGCCATCGATCGAGGATCAAACCCCCGAGTTCCAGGTCTTCCTGCGTGGTGATTTTGATGTTGTCGTAGCTACCGGACACCACTTTCACCTTGACTCCCATGCGCTCCACCAGCGCCGCGTCATCGGTCGATACGAAATGCTCGTTGCGCGCTTTCTCAATAGCGGCAATGAGAACCGGTGCGCGGAACGCCTGGGGCGTTTGGACCAGCCACAGAGCTGACCGGTCCAGAAGACGGTCGAAGTAGTCTCCGCCGGTGGAGCGGCGCACCGTGTCTTTCGGCTGCACCGCCACCGCTGCCGCATCCGCATCCCGGCACGCGCGGATTACCTCCTGGATCTTGGCCGCCTCAATGAAGGGGCGCACACCGTCGTGCACCAGCACGATGTCGCGGCTCCGGAATTTCAGGCGGCTCACGGCATTGTAGACGGAATCCTGCCGCTGTGCTCCACCCGCAACCACCCGGCTGACCTTGTGCAATCGGAACCGCGACACCAGACTCTCCGTTTCTGCGAGCGCATCCTCTGGGACAGCCAGCACCACTTCATCCACCTCGGCGCACCGTTCAAACCGCTGCACCGTATGCACCAGCACGGGCTTGCCGGCCAGCACGAGGAACTGCTTGCGGACAGGACCGGGGATCCGTGTTCCCGCGCCGGCCGCCGGGATGATGGCATACACCTTCGGACGAGTCGCCGTCATGCGCCGTGCCGCTCCTACAGGATCAGCATGGCATCGCCATAGCTGTAGAACCGATAGCCGTCTTTGATCGCCTTCTTGTACGCGCGCATCACGAACTCGTGCCCCGCGAAGGCGCTCACGAGCATCAACAGCGTTGATTCCGGCAGGTGGAAGTTCGTGATCAGATGGTCCGTGATCTTGAATTCATACGGCGGAAAGATGAACTTATCGGTCCATCCCTTTGCGGGCTTCACATGTCCGTCGGAGGTCACGCTCGACTCCAGGGCGCGGCACGTGCTTGTTCCGACCACGAAGACATCCCTCCGGGCGTCGATCGCCTTGTTGATGGCATCGGAGGCTTCCGCAGAAATCTCGAAGTACTCGGAGTCCATCTTGTGCTTCGTCAGGTCTTCCACCTCCACGGGACGGAAGGAGCCGAGTCCGACATGGAGCAGCACCGGCACAATCTTTACTCCTTTCGCCCGGGCGCGCGCGAGGAGCTGCCGCGTGAAGTGAAGTCCCGCCGTGGGAGCCGCCACCGCGCCGAGGACTCTTGCATAGACCGTCTGGTAGTGCATCTTGTCCCGGGCGGTCGGTTCGCGCTTGATGTAGTACGGGAGAGGCGTCAGTCCGATCCGTTCGATGATCTTGAAGAAATCACCCTTGTGGTTGAACCGGACCGTCCGTCCGCGCGAGGTGGTGTTGTCGATCACTTCGCACCAGAGTTTTCCGTCGTCGAAGTAGATCTTGTTGCCGATGCGCACCTTCCGCGCCGGATCCACGATGACATCCCAGATGTTCTCCTCCGCGTTCAATTCCCGCAGGAGGAACACCTCGATCCTCGCATTCGTCTTTTCCTTCTTGCCGAAGAGCCGGGCCTGGAACACCTTCGTTTCGTTCACGACCAGGCAGTCGCCCTTCGTCAGGAACGAGAGAATGTCACTGAACCTCTTCTCGCTGATCGTCTCGTCGGCCCGGTTCAGCACCATGAGCCGCGAGCGGTCGCGCGGCGACACGGGCGATTTGGCCACCAGGTTCCGGGGAAGCGGGTACTTGAAATCAGACAGCTTCATGGACTCTCACCCTGTTGATCGTTGTGAATGGCCGATCCCTTCATCGGCCCGGGCGCCGCAAGGGCCGAGCGGAGGGACGGCGCGCCTTCCGCCTGCTTCCGGCGGAGGCTGCATCCCGGAGGGCTGCCCGCGCCGCCGCAAGCCGCGCAATCGGCACCCGATACGGCGAACAACTCACGTAGTTCAGTCCGATCTCGTGGCAGAACTCAACGCTCGAGGGCTCACCGCCATGCTCGCCGCAGATGCCCACCTTCAGGTTCGGCCGAACGGAACGTCCTTTCTCCACCGCGATCTGCATCAACATGCCGACCCCTGTCCGGTCGATGGCGTCGAACGGATCCTTCGGATAGATTTCCATTTCGACGTAGGGAAGGAGGAAGCGTCCGGCGTCATCCCGGCTCACGCCGAGCGTTGTCTGCGTGAGATCGTTCGTGCCGAAGCTGAAGAACTCCGCCGAGGCCGCGATCTCGTCCGCCGTCAGAGCACCCCGCGGAATCTCGATCATCGTCCCGACGAGGTAGGGGAATTTCACTCCCTGTTCCTTCATGACCTCCTGGGCCACGCGACGGACAATCGATTCCTGATGAACCAGTTCCTTCACGTTCCCCACGAGCGGTATCATGACTTCCGGTTCGACGGGGATGCCCCGTTTCTTCACCTCTGCGGCGGCCTCAAAAATGGCACGCGACTGCATTTCCGTGATTTCCGGAAAAATGATGCCGAGACGACACCCGCGGAAGCCGAGCATGGGATTGAACTCATGCAACGACTCAACCCGCTGCTTGACCTTCTCGAAGGAGATCCCCATCTGCTCCGCCAGCTCCCGCTGTGCTTTCTCCTCATGGGGAAGGAACTCGTGCAGCGGCGGATCGATGGTCCGAATGGTGACCGGGCGACCATTCATCGCCTCGAAGATTCCGACGAAGTCCTCTCGCTGCCGCGGCTGGTGTTTCGCGAGCGCCGCGCGCCGCCAATCGACGGTGTCGGAGAGAATCATCTCGCGCATCGGTCCGATCTTCCCCTCACCGAAGAACATGTGCTCCGTCCGGCACAGTCCGATGCCCTCGGCCCCGAACGCAATCGCGTTGGCCGCCTGATCGGGCAGATCAGCGTTCGTCCGGATCCGGAGACGGCGGTACTTGTCGGCCCATTGCATGACCTTCGCGAAGGTCTGGTACACGGGAGCCTGCTTCGGATCGAGGGTCTTGTCGATCAGCACCTGCAGGACTTCCGACGGCCTGGTGTTGACCTTGCCCATGAGGACTTCGCCGGTCGTGCCGTCGAGGGACATCCAGTCTCCCTCCTTGATCACCGCCCCCGTCACGCTCCTCGTCCGGGCTCGGTAGTCGATCTCCAGTTCACTGCATCCCGCGACGCAGACCTTCCCCATCTGACGCGCAACGAGGGCGGCGTGGGACGTCATGCCTCCGCGTGCCGTCAGGATCCCCTCCGAGGCATCCATACCCTTGATGTCCTCGGGCGACGTCTCGATGCGGGCGAGGATCACCTTTTCCCCCCGCTTCGACCATTCCTCAGCATCATGCGCATTGAAGACGACACGGCCTGTGGCCGCGCCGGGTCCTGCATTCAGTCCCTTGGCAAGGAGCTTCCCGCTCTTGACGGCCTGCTCTTTTTCCACCCGGTCGAAGATGGGACGGAGGAGTTGATTGAGCTGATCCGGCTCGATCCTCCGCAGGGCCTCCACGTCGGAGATCAGCTTCTCGCCCACCATATCCACCGCAATCTTGATGGCTGCAAATGCGGTCCGTTTCCCGACCCGGCACTGCAGCATCCACAGTTTTCCCTGCTGGATCGTGAACTCGATATCCATCACATCCCGGTAATGCTTTTCCAGGATCGTGCGGATGCGCTCCAGTTGTTTGAGACTCCGGGGGTCCTTCTGCTGCAATTCACGGATCGGCAGAGGCGTGCGGGTACCCGCCACCACGTCCTCTCCCTGCGCGTTCATCAGGAACTCGCCATAGAAGACATTCTCTCCCGTGGCAGGGTCACGCGTGAAGGCAACGCCCGTGCCCGAGTCCTCTCCCATGTTGCCGAAGACCATGGCCTGTACGTTCACAGCCGTACCCCAGCTGGCCGGGATGTCATAGAGCTTCCGGTAGGCCACGGCGCGCTCGTTCATCCACGATCCGAACACAGCCCCCACGGCTCCCCAGAGCTGCGCCATCGGGTTCTCGGGAAAATCATGCCCTGTCTTCTCTTTGATCGCCGACTTGAACTTCCGGACGAGATCTTTCAGATCCTCCGCCGTCAGATCCGTGTCGAGCCGGGCACCGCGCTCTTTCTTCTTCTGTTCGATGATCTCCTCGAACGGATCGATGTCGTCCTTGTGCACCGGCCTCAAACCCAGCACAACGTCGCCGTACATCTGCACGAACCGGCGGTAGGAATCGTAGGCGAAGCGCTCGTTCTTCGTCTTCGCCACAATGCCCTGCACGGTCTGCTCGTTCAGGCCGAGATTCAGGATCGTGTCCATCATGCCGGGCATGGATGCCCGCGCGCCGGAGCGGACGGAGACCAGCAACGGATTTCTTGGATCGCCGAACTTCGCCCCCATTTCCTTCTCCACTTTTCGGAGAGCAACCTCCACCTCCTTGCGGAGCGTCTTGGGATAGGATTTCTTGTGGGCGTAGTAGTACGTACAGACCTCCGTCGTGATGGTGAATCCCGGAGGAACCGGCAGTCCGATGTTCACCATTTCCGCCAGGTTGGCTCCCTTGCCCCCCAGCAGACCCTTCATCTCGGCGGTACCTTCGGCCTTTTTTCCTCCGAAGTAGTAGACATATTTCGTTCGCTGTGCCATAGGTGTTTGTGCTCCATTCAGCAAGTGTGAGAGGATGATCCTTGGTTCCGAAATGTTCGTGCAACTTCTGCAAGAAATGCTTCCGCGACGCTCCGGGAACAGGGATGGTGCGGGTCCGAAAGGCGTTCAGGGTGCCATTGCACAAGCAGCAGGAACGGCATGCCGTCCTTCAGCGCCCACTCCGCCGCCTCCACAACGCCGTCCCTTGAGCGCGCCGAGACCAGAAGTCCGCGCCCCAACCGTGCAATCGCCTGGTGATGGTACGAATTCACGACGTGTTCTCCCGGGCCCGCCAGGAGCGCCATCAGAGAATGCGGCAAGACGGCGATGGGATGTCGGACTCCCCTTCCCTCGGCACCGGCATGATCTTCGAATCCGTCCGACGCAAGATCCTGCACGAGTGTGCCCTTGAGGTACACATTCATAACCTGCATGCCGCGGCAGATGCCGAGAATCGGCAGTTCTCGTTCCAAGGCACGGTCAATGGCCTCCAGCTCAAATTCATCCCGCCGCCGGTTGACGCCGCGCGCACAACCCCGCGGGTCAGCACTACCATAGAGCTCAGGATCAACGTCCCCGCCGCCGGTCAAGACCAGTCCGTCCACCCCGGCCATCTGCTCCGCCGCGGAAAGCGAGGAACTGAGCTTCTGCAGATCTGCATCCCCGCAGAACTTCCGGAGCCATGCGATGTACTGCTTGAACCTGTCCTCTCGGTCCGGGATTTCTGTGACGCCGATCCGCGGACGCTCATGGGCGCCGCTGGTCACGTCCGCCCTTCCCCGTCGCGGGACTGCCGACGCGCATCTTCCACCAGTCTCCGAACCCGGGCGAGGAGCCCCGCGAGCGGATCTTCCCCCTGCCATACGGCCTCAAGCTCTGCCGCGAAGAGTCGAGGGTACTCCGCCGGCGGATCGCAGACGCTCCCGATCTCCCGCAGTCGCACAAGATCTTTTTCGGTTGTCACCACGGCATCCGACCCGGTGGCACGGCAGAGCCGCACCGCTTCTTCCCAATCTTCCTGCCTGTACCAGGCGTGGTCCGGCCGCGCCACATGACCTGCAACGTCGAATCCCATTTCCCGGAGCGACATCTCGAATGCCGCGGGATCAGCGATTCCCGAAACGGCAACAATTCTTCTGGGAGAAACCCTGTCGGCTGACACACGCTCCCCCGACACCCCGTCGATAAGCGCTGCCGGCCTGAACCGGACGGCGGTCACTTCTTTGGAACGAAAGCGTTTCCGCAACTCCGCCATCCCGGCTTCCTGTTCATCCCATCCCGTCCCCTTTGTCACCACAATTAGATCCGCTCGCCTGAGCGACGACATCGGCTCGCGCAGGGGTCCCGCCGGAAGCAGGTGCGGTGAACGGGCCGCGTGCTCCGCCGGAACCAGCACGACGTCCTGGTCCCGAAAGAGACGGCGATGCTGGAAGCCGTCATCCAGGACAATGAGCTCGGCCCCGAAGCGTTCGACGGCGGTAGCCGCTCCTCTTCCCCGATCCTCGTCAACCACCACCGGCACTCCCGGCAGGGACCGCGCCATGACGACGGGTTCATCCCCGCCCTGCCGCACTCCTGCACACACCGTGCGCCCGTCACTGACCACGACCGGTCCGCGAGAGTGGCGACCGTAGCCGCGACTGACGACCGCGCAGCGGATTCCCTCCGCTTTGAGACGCCGGCAGAAGTGGATGACGAAGGGTGTTTTGCCGGTTCCTCCGGCCGTGATGTTGCCGACGCAGACCACCGGCGCCGGCGCTTTCCGCACACGGCACATCCCCATGTCAAAGAGCAGATTGCGCACGGCCACGACGGCCGCATACAGCCAGGAGACGGGGAGCAGCGCCGGATGCGGCTTCACGGACTACACCGTACCGAGAACAGCATCGGCGACACGTCCGGCGGCTCCCGGTTTCCCCAGCGCCGTCCGGATGACCGAAAGCCGGTCTCTGACGGCGCGCAGGTTTTCGCTATGTTCAAGCAGCCCGAGGGCTGCCGGGACGAGAACTGACGGCCGGGCGCGATGCTGAATGAATTCCGGGACAACGGCGCTTCCCGCCACGATATTCACCAGTCCGATGGTGCGAATCCTGATCAGGAGACGTCCGAGCAGGTACGTCAGCCAGGAGGTCTTGTAGAGGACGAACATGGGGGTGCCGAACCATCCCGTTTCGAGCGTTGCTGTCCCCGACGTCACGAGGGCGAACTCCGCCCATCGCATCAGTTCGTACGTCCCACCCCTCACGATCCGTACACCGCTCAGGTCGCCCAACACTCTGAACCAGCGCTCATCGAGCGTGGGGGCAACGCCCAGTCCGATCTCCATGCCCGTTTGTTCCGCGATCCGACGAGCCGATGCCAGCATGGGCGGAAAGATGCGCTCGATCTCCTGACGCCGGCTGCCGGGAAGGAGGGCGAGGATGCGTGCCTGTTCCGAGAATCCGAACGCTCTCTCGAACTCCCGGCGGCTCAGTCGGGTTTCCAGCACCTCCACGAGCGGATGGCCCACAAATTCCACATCGATGCCCTCTCGCCGGTACAGTTCCTCCTCGAACGGAAACACCACCAGCATCTTGTCGATGATACCCCGCATGGCGCGCACGCGGGAGCGATGCCATGCCCAGACCTGCGGACTGATGTAGTACAGAACTCTTGTTCCACGGCGCTTCGCCGCGCGGGCAAAGCGCAGGTTGAAGCCAGGGTAGTCGATCAGCACGACCGTGTCCGGCTTCTTGAGCACCAGCAGCTGCTCCAGCGTCTTCCGCACCGAAGCGAGAACCGGCAGGTGCGTCAGGATCTCCGCGAAGCCCATGACGGAGATCTCGTTCACGTGGTAGACGAGGTCCATGCCGGCCTCCCTCATCCTGTCCCCTCCCACGCCGAAAACCTCAATGGACGGATCCCGGCGCTTCAGTTCACGCACGACGCCCGCTCCGTGCAGATCACCCGAGGCCTCACCCGCGATCATGAGCACACGCCGAGGCATCGACTAGGAGACCCCCCAGACCACGAGCAGAAGTCCCACCACAAGGCCCACCGCCTGCAACGTACGACGCTCCGAACGGAGTCCTCCTCTCCAATCGGCGCGCTGTCTGCCTGCGGCCGCGAGGGGAGATCGTCGAAGGGACGGGAAGAAGCGGGGGACGCTTGCCCGGTATTCGTCAAAGGCAGCACCAAACTGTTTTGCGAGGAATTCCTCCTCCAGAGAGACAATCAGTGCGTACTGGGCGATGAAGTAGGCCACGGCTGCCGCGAGCAACCACGGGAACAAGGCGTTTGCCATGATGCCCACCCCCGCGTACATCAGGATATTGCCCACGTAGAGAGGATTCCGGACGTAGGCGAACGGCCCTGCAACGATCAGCTCGGGCGCCCCGACGCTTCCGGTCACGCGCGTCAGCGGACCCGCGTAGGCAACACCCCACCAGCGAAGCAACTCACCTGCCACCACGAGAGCACCGCCGACCGACAGCGTCCAGCCCGTCGGCCGCGCGAACAGCACCATGAGGAGAAGAAACGGGATCGGCGTATAGCCGCGGTATCGGAACAACTTCTCGCGAACACTCATCGAACCCATCCGTCTCCTCTGTGCAGACCCCGTGCCGTTCTCTCCGCCGTCACGTCAACCCTGCAGAAACGCCTGCCGGCGTGCGTGGTGGGCGGTCTGTCGCCTCCGGACCCGCCTCATCCGCAGGAGACGTTCGAGGTGCTCCCGCTCATCCCCGAAGTCCGTGTAGGTATGGTAGGTGATATTCTGCTCCTGGCAGTACGCCGCCAGGCCATTTTTGGCGTACACAACATCCGCGTACCGGGCGGGACAGCGGTCGGAGATGCCGTCCCCCACATACACGATGACATCATCGTCCCCCGACATCGTGAGCATGTGGTTCCGCTTGCAGTTGGCACACTGCGGGCATTCCGCATCCCGATGCGGAAACGACGGGACCAGCCGGAGGCGTTCTCCCTCGCGCAGAAGCTCCGCGTGGTTGGCGAACCACGGGAGCCGACCGAACCCGCCTCGTTCCAGCAGGCGCCCCACGTAGACGTCCAGGCCGTCGCTGAGGATAGTCAGCGGGATCCCCTGCGTCTCGCACCACCCGGCAAACGCCGAGAAGGAGGGGTCGAGTTCAAAGGGCTCGGTGAACGCCTCGAGGTCCTCGAGGCGCAGGTTGTCCACCGCCCCACACTCCTGCTCCAGGCATTCCCGTGCATTGATCTCGCCCGCACGGTAGCGGCGGACGATCTGGACGGCGCGTTCGCCGGCGAAGAAGCGAAAGAGCAGTTCTCCCACGTCGTCCCGACACACCGTTCCATCGAAGTCGCAATAGACGCGGATCACGGCTGAGTCTCCGTCGCTTCGTTGAACCGGACGGAGACGAGTTTCGACACTCCTTCTTCCTCCATCGTGACGCCGTACATCGCGTGGGCGGCCTCCATGGTCTGCTTGTTGTGGGTGACGACAACGAACTGCGTGTTGTCGGAGAACCTGTGGAGAATGCGCGTGAAGCGATCGATGTTGGAGTCGTCCAGCGGCGCATCCACCTCATCGAGGATGCAGAAGGGGCTGGGCTTGACGAGGTAGATGGCAAAGAGGAGCGCAATGGCCAGCAGGGTCTTCTCGCCGCCGGAGAGCAGGTCGATCGATGTCGGCCGTTTCCCCCGCGGTTTGGCCGTGATCTCGATCCGTGCCTCAAGCGGGTCCACGCCGTCCTCCAGCTTCAGGTCGCACTCGTCCCCCTCGTCGAAGAGCGTCCGGAAGGTGCGGATGAAGTTTTCGCGGATGTGCTCAAAGGTCTCCAGAAACCGTCGCTGGGCGGTCGTATTGATTTCCTCGATCGTCGTCAGGAGCGTCTGTTCCGATTCCTCGAGATCCTTGCGCTGTGCATTGACGAAGTCGAGTCGCTCCTTCTCGCTCTTGTACTCATCGAAGGCGGCGAAATTCACAGCGCCGAGTCCGCGGATCTTCTCCTTCAGTTGCCTCGCCTCTTCCCGGGCCGCCGTGAGGTCGAACGCTTCGGCATCGGGAAAATCGCGGTGCTCCAGCTCGATCTCGAATTCCTCACGCGCCCGGCTCTTCAATCCCTCCGCCTTCATCGTGAGTTCCTGGACTTTCATCTCGAGCTCGTAGGAGGCCTGCAGGGAGCCTTCATGCTTCAGCCGTTCGTCCTTCAATCTCATCTCAATTTCATGCATGCGGGTTCGTTTCCCCGCATACTCCTCGTCCACGGTCTGCTTGTCGTCCCGCAACGCAGCAAGCGCAGCCCGTTCTTCCTCCAGAGCGCGCTCGGTCTCCTGCAGCCGGGATCCCAGCTCCTCGATCTCTGCGACAGCGGCGGTCACCTCCGCCGTGCGTTGGTGGTACGTCTGTTCCAGAGCGGCCATCACGGAGGAGGCGTGCTCATGATCCTTCCGCACCCCCTGCTCATCCGACTCCAGCGAGACGACGGCCAGGTGGGCCTCCTGGGCTTTTCGGGCGTACTCGTTCCACAGCACTTCCATGGTTTCCAGTTCCGAGGCAAGGACGCCCGATTCCTGTTCGAGAGCGCTCTTCCTGCTTTCGAGCTGCTGCAGCGCGGGGTCAGTCTCATTCAACTCCTTCGTCAACCCATCGATTTCCCCTCGCAGACGTTCGATCTCGGCCCTGTTGCGTTCGACCACGCCGGCAGCTCTGTTCTTCTCAAACTCCAGCTGGGCAATACGGATTTCGACGGAGGTCATCCGCTGCTCGATCTCCCGGGCCTCGTCGTGGAATTTCTTCAGATCGATGGTTTCGAGCTCCCCTGTGAGCCGCTGCAGATCCGCGTCGGCCGAGGCACGCTGCCGTTCCAGCTGCTCCAGTTCCGCGTCGATATCTTCGAGCTGATCCCGCCGTCCGATATATCCCCCCTCATCCTGGCGCGTGCTTCCGCCCCGCACCATGCCAGTCCCTGTGACAAGTTCCCCCTCGAGCGTCACGCAGCGAACCGACGGATCTTCCGTCACAACGCGCACGGCCGTCGCCACATCTTCCACAATCAGCGTTCCTTCGAGGAGGAGGCCGAAGAGCGGGCGATACTGCTCTTCCACGCGCACGAGCGCATCCGCCCAGCCGATGACGCCGGGGGAACGGACCGCCTGCCGTCCGTTGAGGGACGCCGGAATCCGGTCCAGACAGATAAAGGTCGCTTTTCCTTTCCCTTCCTTCTTCAGGTAAGCGATGGCCTCGTAGGCGCGCTCCGCGGTATCCACGATCACGAAGCCTGCCGCCTCGCCGAGCGACGACTCCACGGCGAGCCGGTGCCGGGGATCCACGTGCAGGGCTTCTCCCACGGTCGAATGCACGGCACGGTTCCAGTCGGTGTTCGTGAGCAGAAAACGTGCCCCCTCGGAGAGCCCGTCGTACGTTTCGACCAGTCCCTTCAGAAAATCGCGACGGGCGCGTTTCCGTTCAATCGACGTGCGGAGTTCGAAGACGCGATTCCGCTGCTGCTCGATCATCCGCTGGAGGGTGTGCTGCTGTTCCTCCATCTCCTGCGCGCGCACCTGGGCCTGGGCAAACGAGCGCCGAAGTTCCTTGTCCTCAGCGGACAGACGGGCAATCAGTTCGCCGTTCTTCTCCTGCTCATGCCGGAGCGAAGCCTCCTCTTCCGTCACAAAGTCGATGCGGCCGTGCAGATTTTCGATTCTTGCGCGCGTTCGGCTCGCCTGCGCCTTCAGCTCCGAAATCCGGTGCAGGATCCCGATGAGCTGGTCCCGACACGACGTAAACTCCGCTCTCTTGGCGGAGACCTGCGCGTCGTACGTGTCCAGTTCGGACTGCTTCTGCTTCCAGATGACAGCCGCTTCCGCTTTCGCACGCCGGAGTGCCTCGAGGCGTGCCGAGCGTTTTGCCTGCTCCCCTTCCAACCGCTCCCGCTGCTCGAGAAGTTCTTTCTTCTCGCGATCGAAGCGCGCGATATTATCCCGCAGTGACCGCCTGCGCTCCGTCGCCGTGGCCCGGCTCTGTTCCAGGGCGTGGATGGCATCCTGCCGCCGCGCCAGACTCTGTTGCGTTTCAGCGCTCCGACCCTCCAGGTCTTCGAGCTCCTGCCGCAGCACATCGAGGAGCGCCTCTTCCTGTTTCAGGACAACGTCGATGCGGTTGCGCTCGTCAACGGCCACGGCCAGCTGATCCCGGAGGGGACCGATTCTGGCGGTCACGGCGGCGAATTCCCGCTGGAGGAGCTCGATCTCCAGATCCTGGAGCCGGCGGGCGTACTCGTTGTAGCGCTGCGCTTTGTGGGCCTGCCGCTCGAGGGAATGAACCGCCTTCTGCACCTCTCCCACAATGTCGCCGACGCGCAGCAGGTCCTGACGCACCGTCTCCAGGCGGCGATACGCCTCTTTGCGGCGATACTTGTACTTCGTCACGCCCGCGGCTTCCTCGAACAGCCGCCGCCGCTCGTCCGCTTTGTCGCTCAGGATCGTCTCCACCATCTTCAGTTCGATCACGGAGTACGCGTCTGAACCCATTCCCGTATCCATGAAGAGATCGCGGATGTCTTTCAGGCGGCAGGGCGCACGGTTCAGGAAGTACTCGCTCTCCCCCGAGCGATAGACCCGGCGGGTGATGGTCACTTCCGTGTACTCTGAAGGGAGGATTCCTCTGGAGTTCTCGATCGTCAGGGAGACTTCCGCGACACTCAGCGGTTTGCGGGACTTCGTTCCGTTGAAAATCACATCCTCCATCTTGTCGCTGCGGAGAGTGGTCGGGCGCTGTTCACCCAGCACCCAGCGGATCGCATCCACCACGTTCGTCTTCCCACAGCCGTTCGGACCGACGATCGCGGTGATCCCCTCGTCGAAGGTAAGATGAACCTTCTGCGCAAACGATTTGAAGCCGAGGATATCCAGATTCGAGAGATACATCAGCCGATGTTCTCGAACAGATGAACGATGAACTGCAGGTAGGACAGAAGCCCGTACTGCAGATCCAGCCACGCAATTCCCCCCGCCAGCACGCCGCCGGCCAGCAGGAAGCCGGCGACATAGATGTGCAGCGGCCTGACATCGAAGACGACGGAGACGCCTTTCAGGACTCTCAGGAACACCCAGACCGCCGCCACCAGCAGGACCACGAACGACGGAACCACATAGAAGGGATTCGCCAGCAGCTTGAAGAGGCTCATGGCCAGCGGACTCAGGAACACCACGGGCAGAGCCCCCCAGACCATCGCCGTATAAGCATGGAACAGAGAGACCCGCCGTCGGACGAAGAGCGCGGCAAGCCGCACCACCAGCGTGCCGAGGAGGGAGAGGAGAAAGAACCCGATGCTGAAAGCGACAACGCCCGCCAGGGGATTCCACACGGCGCCGATCAGCTCCTCCTTCAGCGCATCCGACACGACTACCTGCGTGAGAAGGTAATCAACGAAGACGTCCGTCCGGTAGTGGTGCAGCAACGCCGACAGGAGCGTGCCGGCGGTCAGAGAAACGGCAAAGGCAACGATCAGCGAATGCAGGGTCGACACGGAATGGACATCGCGCAGATCTGCAAAGAAGTTGTAGGAGCGGAGCAGCGCGCGGCGGAAGGTCTCGTTGAACCTCCGGTTGTAGTGGAACTGGTAGGCCATCAGGAAGATCACGACGAAGCCGGCAAGGATGTGGACAACCGGGAAGTTCGAACGTTTCTTTCCGATGGGAAGCGCGGCCACGCGCTGGTCGGCGAGCAACTGGCGGAAGACGTCAAACGCCAGGCGCTTCTCGCGCGCATACCCGAGCAATCCGACGGGATGGAGGTACCGATCGTTCTGCTCCACCGTCATGATCGGCCGGTCACCGCGCCAATCCGCAAACGCCTGATAGAACGAACCCGTTACACCGGCGGCGCGGAGGACGCGATGGTACTCCATGAAGAAGCGGGCCTGGGCCTCTTCGGACATCGGATCGCTGTATCCGTTCCGATTTCCCGAAGCCACCGTCTTTCCGTAGCGGAGCACAAAGAGAGGCTTGTCGGGATGCCGTCGTTTCCACTCCTCGAGCAGAGCCCCGACGTCACCCGCTTCCTTCGCCGGCACATTGATCCCGCCGATGTCCGCAAGGTCTGCACAGACGTCGTTCTGAAGCAGCGACGTGCCGTAGTACACCGGCCGCGCATCGAGCGCCTTGATTGCCGCCACGAGTCTCTGCACAAAGAAGCGCGCCTGCGGATCGGCGCTGTCGAGCTCGTCCCCGATGCCCCAGGCAAGCACGGAGGGCGCAATCCGATCCCGCTGCACCATCTCCCGCGCCTGCGCCTCCGCCAGTTCCTGGAAGAGGTCGTCTCCGAGCACGGCGCCGGCAACATTCCAAACCGGAAGCTCCACCAGAGCAAAGAGCCCGTAGCGGTTGCAGAGATCCATCACATACGGGTGGGGAGGATGAAACGGGAAGCGAACGGCGTTCACTCCCATCGCTTTCAAGACCCCAAGCTCTCTCTCCATCTGCTCGTACCGCAGCGATGCTCCGTGGGACGGGGAATCTTCATGCCATGCCACGCCGCGGAGCACCGTCGGCGTACCGTTGACCAGCAGCCGGGATCCTTCGAAGCGCGCCTGCACAAAACCGGTTGAACGGGCAAAGATGTCAATGGTCGATCGGATCTTTCCCCGGACCGCGACCAGCGTGGCGCGGACGGTGTAGAGATGCGGAAACGCCGGACTCCAAAGGGCGGGATTCACGATGGGAAGCGAGGTTTCCACCTCAAGATCCCGACTGGGAAACGCTGTGACCGGCATCAGGGGGCTCTGTGCGACCACGGCTCCCGACTGGTTGTCCATCAGCTCCACGAGGAGGCCGTACGTCGTCTCCGACCGCCGCGCCAGCGTGTCGGTGACCAGGTCCGGGAAGCCCTGGTTGCTCAAGGTCGCCTGGACATGGACGGTGCCGGACTTCAGATCGGGCGAGAGCATGGGGGTGACGCGCATGCGGGCCACCCAGAACCGCGGAACCAGCCGGAAGTAGATGTCGCGCAGGATGCCGCCGTAGTTCCGCCACCCCCAGATCTGTCGACGCACCGGAACGGATGATCGCGCGCTCAACCGGTTGTCAACGACGATCTTCAGGACGTTCTCCGATCCAACCTGAAGGACGTTGTCGGGGACGTCCAGTGAGAAGGAAGTGTACCCCCCCGTGTGCTTCCCGACGAAGTAGTCGTTGATGTACACCTCGGCCTCGTAATTGATGCCGAGGGCGCGGAGGAGGAACATCATCCTGTCGAGGGTATCCTCTTCCACCACGAACGTTCTGGTGAAAACGATTCTCCCTTCGTAGTCGAACGAGCTCGGCACGCGTACGTCATGCCACTGCTCCTCGTCAAGGGAGTAGGACCACGTTCCGGACAGATCCAGGCGCCCGCGGGTGGGAGAGTCCAGATCAAATCCCATGTCGATACCCGAGAGGGATTGCTGACCGTTCTCAAAGACAGTCGGGACTTGCGACCGAAGCGGGGAAACAGCCAGGAAGAGACCGAACGAGAGAAGGAAAGCGAAAAAACGGATGTCTGTGGCCAAGTGCGTGGTCTGGGCTGTCTACACTGAAGCCCCGTTCAAGGCGAACAAGGCTTTCTTGCAAAAGTGCATCAATATAATCAACAAACAGCCCGAAAGCAAAGGAAATCTCGCATTCCCACATCCGAGAAAACCTTCAAATCGTTGATACGGAATCGCTTACACCATTCCTATTCTCCCTCCAAACAAACCAAGGTACCTGAACAGACTGCAATTCAAGATGTTGCCAGATCGGCTGCAGCCCTGACAATCTGCGCGAAGGACTCCGCTTTCAGGCACGCCCCTCCGACGAGAGCGCCGTCGATATCGGCTTGCGAAAGCAGTTCCCCGGCATTCTCCGGCTTGACCGATCCGCCGTACTGGATGACAAGGCGTTCCGCGGTCTGCGCCCCGACCAGGCCCGTGACCAGCGTTCGGATATGACGGTGCACGTCCTCTGCTTCACTAGGAGTTGCTGTCTTCCCCGTGCCGATGGCCCAGACGGGTTCATAGGCAACGATGCAACGCCGCACGGCCTCGGGGTTGAGATCTTTGAGCACGCCGCCGACCTGTTTCGTGATCACCCGCTCAGTGACTCCCTGCTCGCGTTCTTCAAGGGTCTCGCCGACGCACACGATCGGCACGAGGCCCGCCGCCAGCGCCTTCTTCACTTTCCGATTGATGAATTCATCCGTTTCCTGGAAGTACTGCCGTCGTTCCGAGTGCCCAAGGATCACGTAGCGGCATCCCGCCGCCACCAGCATTGACGCCGAGACTTCGCCCGTATAGGCCCCGTCGTCTCGGTCATACATGTTCTGCGCTCCCAGACGGATGGGAGATCCCTCCAGGAGCCGCCCGACCGCCTCAAGCGACGGAAACGGAGGACAGACGACGACCTCAACGCGGTTAAGGGGGAAGGAGAGTGTGAGTTTCAATTGTTCGACGAGCACCCGCGACTCGGCAATCGTCTTGTTCATTTTCCAGTTGCCGGCAATGACGTAGGGTCTCACGGTGGTACTCCTTCTGCTCGATAGCTGTGACAGATCGGCCGGCGGGCGAAGTTCAACCCGCGATGGCGGTGGTCACCTTCTGGGCCGCGTCCTTGAAGTTCTCCGCCACCAGGAAGCTGAGCCCGGATTTCTTCAGGATTTCCGCCGCCAGGTCGGCGTTCGTTCCCGCCAGCCGCACGACGATCGGCAGCTTCACATCGACGTTCTTCGCCGCCTGCACGACCCCGGTCGCAACCCGGTCACAGCGCACAATCCCGCCGAAGATGTTGATCAGCACCGCCCTGACGCTCGGGTCCTTCAGGATGATGCGGAATCCCGCCTCCACCGTCTGGGCGCTTGCGCCTCCACCCACATCCAGAAAATTCGCCGGCATGCCGCCTGCGAGTTTGATGATATCCATCGTCGACATCGCCAGCCCGGCCCCGTTCACCATGCATCCGACGTTTCCGTCCAGTTTGATGTAGTTCAGGTTCGAGGCCGACGCCTCCACCTCAAGCGGGTCTTCCTCGTCGAGATCCCGCATCGCCGTGATCTCCGGATGGCGGTAGAGCGCATTCTCGTCAAAGTTCATCTTCGCATCGAGTGCCAGCACGCTCCCCTCCGCGGTGATCACGAGCGGATTGATTTCCGCCAGTGATGCGTCCGTTGCGGCGTAGGCCTCGGCGAGAGCCAGGAGGAACCGCACGCCGTTCTTGAAGGAGTCGCCTGAGAGTCCGAGGCCAAAACAGAGCCGGCGGGCCTGGTACTGCTGCAATCCGAAGCCGGGTTGAAGATACTCCTTCAGGATCTTCTCGGGGGACTCCGCGGCCACTTTCTCGATCTCGACGCCGCCTTCGGTCGATGCCATGACGACGTTCTGTGAGCGCGAGCGATCCAGGGTGATTCCGACGTACAGTTCGCGCGCGATGTTCATTCCCTCCTCAACCAGCACACGCTTCACGCGTTTCCCTTCCGGACCGGTCTGATGGGTGACGAGTTGCATGCCGAGGATTTCCGAGGCGCGCTGACGCACCTCCTCCACGCTCCGGGCAAGCTTCACGCCGCCGCCTTTCCCGCGGCCCCCGGCATGGATCTGGGCCTTCACCACCCAGACCGATCCGCCGATCGTCTCTGCTGCCTTCACGGCCTCTTCCACGGTAAATGCCACCTGCCCCTTGGGGACGGGGACATGGTATCTCTTCAGAATCTCTTTTGCCTGATACTCATGGATCTTCATGAATGGTTCTCCGCCTGGTCGTTATGATCCGTTGTTGTCTCCCGATCCCTCGGGGAGGCCTCCTTCATTCCACTCCGCGATAACCTCCAGGGCGCGTTCATAGTCGGGAATCGGCACAAAGACCTTGCCGGGCTTTCCCACAGCGCTTCGGGAAAGCACAGAGTCTCCTCCTCCCTCCCAGACGTACCCCATGGACCCGAAGTTCTGCACCTGGACCTTCAGTCCTGCTTCCTCCAGCACCGCGCGCACGAGATCCGCTTCGCTGACTTCATCCGACTGGTACACGCGCACCCAGTCCTGCACCACCTCGACCCGCCGGTGGTCCGTACAGAAATGCCGCCCCAGCTTGCGGTGGCTGCAACTCCCGCAGAGTGTCGCGTGGCAGATGATGCACACGGCCACCGCCTTCCGGGCGGCGTGCCTGTCGCACGACACATCCCCCGCTTCGGCGAGGAGTATGCCGCAGTGAGGGCAGAAGTCGCTGTCGCTCGTGACCTCTTCGGTGCACGAGGGGCATGACATCATGCCGCGGGCATCCCCTCCGTGCGCTGATGCAATCACTTCACCTTCTCGGAGAGAGACTTCGCCTGCAGGAAGAGCAGGAGGTAGTCGGATCCTCCCGCCTTCGAATCTGTTCCCGACATATTGAACCCGCCGAAGGGATGAACCCCGACCATCGCTCCGGTAATCTTGCGGTTCACATAGAAGTTGCCCACGTGGAACTGTTGTTTCGCCTTCTCAATCTTCTTCCGGTTCTTCGTCCACACGCCTCCGGTGAGGCCGTATTCCGTATCATTGGCAATCTCGAGAGCGTGGTCAAAGTCCCGTGCGCGGATGACCGCAATGACCGGACCGAAGATTTCTTCCTGGGCAATCGTCGCCTTGGGGTC
Source organism: uncultured Ignavibacteriaceae bacterium (assembly GCA_964465905.1). Classification (GTDB taxonomy): domain Bacteria; phylum Bacteroidota; class Ignavibacteria; order UBA10030; family UBA10030; genus CAYXMK01. The sequence continues at coordinate 23,202 of CAYXMK010000013.1, forward strand.
CACGTCGGCGATGATCGTCGGACGGAGAAAGAAGCCCTCTCCCTGCGCCTTCGAACCGCCGCTGATGAGTCGTCCCCCCTCCTGCTGACCTTTCTGAATATAGTGCAGGATCTTTTCCTCCGATCCGCGATTGATCACAGGGCCCATGTAGTTCGCCGGATCGTCTGCAGGTCCGACCGTGAGCGCGTCGACGTTTGATTTCAGGATTTCCAGGAACCGGTCATACACCTTTTCGACGACAATCGCGCGGGAGGCCGCGGAGCATTTCTGTCCCTGGAAGCCGAACGCGGACGCGACCGTGGCCTGCGCCGCGGCCCGGAGATCGGTCTGGTCGTCGATGACAATGGCGTCTTTTCCTCCCATCTCTGCAACGACGCGCTTCAGCCAGATCTGGCCGGGCTGCACTTTCGCCGCCAGCTCGTAGATATGGATCCCGACTTCCTTCGAACCTGTGAAGGAAACGAATCGCGTCCTGGGATGCGCCACGAGGGTATCGCCCACGCTCCCGCCCGGGCCCGTGATGAAATTAACGACACCGGCCGGGAGGCCGATCTCCCTCAGCAGATCGAAAAATTTCCAGCCGATCAGCGGGGCATCGCTGGAGGGTTTCAGCACCACGGTGTTGCCGGTGACCACCGCAGCCGACGTCATGCCCGCCAGGATGGCAAGCGGGAAATTCCAGGGGGGAATCACGATCCCGACGCCGAGGGGGATGTACCAGAGTTCACTCCTCTCGCCGGGGAACTTGACGACCGGCTGGGGCTTCCCCAAGCGCAGCATCTCCCGCGCATAGAATTCGAGGAAGTCAATCGCCTCTGCCGTATCTGCGTCCGCTTCCGGCCAGGTCTTCCCAACTTCGTAGACCATGACGGCGCTGAATTCGTGTTTTCGTTTCCGGAGTAACCGGGCCGCCTTGAAGAGATACTCCGCCCGCTTCCTCGGATCGACCCAGCGCCATCCCTCAAAGGCCGTCGCCGCCGCTTCAACGGCGTTCAGCGCCTCCGTCTGTGTGGCCTTCTGGAAGATCCCCACGACCTCCGAGGGCCGCGAGGGATTGTAGGACTTGAGCTTGTCGACGGTACTGATTTCCTTCCCGCCGATGACCAGGGGGTACTCCCGGTCGAACTCGGACCGGACCCTCGCCAGCGCCCTTTCAAACGCCTTCCGGTTCGCCGGCTTCGAGAAGTCCGTGAGGGGTTCATTCTTGAACTTCGTGACTGCCATGACGGTGCCTCCTTTTATCGATCGTTCCCTGTGAACGCAGTGAAATCGGTGCTCCGCCGCTCAGGGCCTTAGAGCTTTCACAATGGCATCGTGCAGCTCAGGCCGCACGGCAAAGATCTTCGTACTGCTCCTGCTCGGGTAGACCCGATTCGTCAGCAAGACGACGATGAGATTTCTCTCGGGGTCGACAACCACGGATGTTCCCGTGAAACCGGTGTGGATGAACGAGGAACGGGAGATGAGCGTACCGGCCCAGGAGCGATCCGGATTCGGCGTGTCCCACCCGATGGCGCGTGTGCTCGAGGCGGACTGGCGCGTCGTGAACTTCCGGACGACGTCTTCCTTCAGAAATCTCTTCCCGCCGTAGGCTCCCCCCTGCGCCAGCATCTGCAGAAGGACGGCCAGGTCCGAGGCCGTCGAGAAAAGTCCGGCGTGCCCCGAGACGCCTCCCAGCACCTCGCAGTTTTCATCATGCACGGTTCCCTGGACGGGGCGTCCGGTCCTCCGCCAGAATGTGTCGACTTCCGTCGGCGCGATCCGCGGCAGGAGGCTTGCGGGGGGATTGTACATGGTGCTCC
>CAYXMK010000014.1:0-24994 GCA_964465905.1 uncultured Ignavibacteriaceae bacterium
CGGGATTCCTGCTCTTTCAGGGGAGAGACCGGAAGACTCGCTCCCCTTTCCCCCTTCCTTCCTTCCCAACCGAACCGACCAGACGGTATAGGAAATCACTCCCGCCGTCAGAATCGCTCCGTCCACCCATCCAATCCTCCCGTCAAGACCCATCAACAACGGCAGGAACGATATGCCGATCATGAGCGGCACATCCCAGCGGATGAGTTGTTGGGAGACAGCAAGCGGAGCAATGAGGGCGGAGATTCCGAGGATGAAGAGAACGTTGAAGAGATTACTGCCGACGACATTGCCCAGGGCGATATCGGACTGGCCGGCAAACGCGGACTGAACGCTGACGGCAATCTCCGGCGAGCTGGTGCCGAACGCAACGACCGTCAGCCCGATCACCAGCGGAGAGATCCCGACCGCGGATGCAAGTCTCGAAGCCCCTCGTACCAACAGCTCCGCACCCGCGATCAGGAATCCCAGTCCGGAAACGAAAAGCAGTGCCGCCGAGAGTGTCATGCCATGAGGGACTACCGAATCGCCCCGCCGTAGACCATTGCCTCAAGCCGTGCCACGCGCTCCTCCATCGGCGGATGCGTACTGAAGAGTTTTGTCAAACCGCCGCCCGAGAGAGGACTTACGATGAACAGATGCGCGGTCGCAGGACTGGCATCCATGGGAATTTGATGCACCTTGACGTGAAGCTTGCGCAGTGCGCCGGCCAGCGAAAGCGGGTTGCCGGCCATCTTCGCTCCTCCTTCGTCCGCCATGAACTCACGCGAACGCGAGATGGCCATTTGGATCATGAGAGCGGCAATCGGCGCAATGATGATCATGGCCAGGGCGGCGATGGGATGCGATCCGCCTTCATCGTTGGAACTCCGCCCCCCGCCGAAGATCATGGCCCACTGAGCCATGTTTGCGAGCATACTGATAGCTCCGGCAATCGTCGCCGCCACCGTTGCGACGAGGATATCCCGGTGTTTCACGTGCGCCAGTTCATGGGCGATGACGCCCCGCAGTTCGTCGCGCGAAAGCAAGCGCAGAATGCCGGTGGTGACCGCAACGGCTGCGTGCTTCGGATTCCTCCCTGTGGCAAAGGCATTCGGCTGGTCATTGTCGATGAGATACAGCTTCGGCATGGGCAGTCCTGCACGACCCGTCAGTTCTTCGGTCATCTGAAACAGTTCCGGCATGTCGGAACGCTCCACCGGGCGGGCTCGGTACATTGCCAGCACGATCCTGTCGCTGAACCAGTACGTTCCGAGATTCATCACGACGGCAAAGGAGAATGCAAACAGCATCCCCGTGTCGCCGCCGATGGCCCCGCCGACGAAGACGAGCAGGAGCGTGAGGATTGTCATCAGAAGAAATGTCTTGAAGGCATTCATAGAGCTTCGCTAACCTCCCCAGGTGCTGTGTTCACACAACGTTGCAGGTTTACTCACCCAGTATAACCTCCGTCCGAGCGGAAAGATTCCCGGTTGAAGGCGAAGGCGAGAACGGCCTGAAGATACGAAGAAAGAGGGATGCTCACGCTGAGGTTTCAGGACCACCTCAGGGCGTGATGCCGGTACGTGGCCGCCACCCGTGGCAGGGGCGCTCAGCACTGCGCCCGGAACGCGATTCCAACGCCAAACCCCTCCTGTCAACGTGCCGCATCAACAGCCGGCTTGTCTCTTGCAGATGTTCCGAACACTCCGTTCCTTAGGGCAGTCCTCCGAACAGCTCTTCTTCCTCCACAACGACAGGCGCTTTCATGAAAATCCGATGGTTTGTGTGGCTTCCCTTGCTGTCCGCCCTGCTTGCTGTCAATCGCTCCGATGCCTGCTCTGTTGCCGTCGTTTCCGGTAAATGCACCCGCGACGGGCGTCCGCTGCTCTGGAAACACCGCGACACCGACCATCTGCAGAACGCCCTTGCGTACTTCAGCGGAGGCAGGTATGCGTTTGTGGGTCTCATCAACGCCGACGACTCGCTGCGCGAGAGCGTGTGGATCGGCTGTAATTCGGCCGGCTTCGCCATCATGAATTCCCAGTCCTACAACCTGATCCTCAGGGACACCGTCAAGCTGAAGGATCGGGAAGGAATTGTCATGAAGATGGCTCTCGAACGATGCGCGACGCTGGCGGATTTCGAACGGCTTCTCGCCGAGCTTCCCAAGCCGCTTGGTGTGGAGGCAAACTTCGGCGTCATCGACGCACAGGGAGGCGCCGCCTTCTATGAAGTGGATAACTTCACCTATACCAAACTCGACGTTAACGACCCGAAGATCGCCCCCTTCGGCTACCTCGTCCACACCAACTTCTCCTTCACGGGAGATCCGGACCGAGGAATGGGACAGATCCGGTTTGCCACGGCGGAGCAGTTGTTCTACCGGGCTTACGAAACAGGCTCCATCACGCCCCGATATCTGCTGCAGGAGGGAAGTCGATGCCTGAAACACTCCCTGACGAACACCGATCTCGCAGAGACGGGTTTGACAGGCATGGATGAAACGCGGTTTGTTCCGTTCGAGGACTATATCCCGCGTTTCAGCACCTCAGCGTCCGTCGTCGTACAGGGGGTACGACCCGACGAATCGGCGGATCTCGCCGTGCTCTGGACAGTTCTCGGCTTCCCTCTGAGCTCTATTGTAACCCCCGTCTGGCTTGGCGGGAGAGCTGAACTTCCGTCACTGCTCACCCTCTCGCCGCAGGGCGTCGCGCCGCTCTGCAGCAAGGCGATGACGCTGAAACAGCAACTCTTCCCCATCAGGCACAGCTACGGCACGCGCTACGTGAACCTGGGCCGACTCGTGAACGCCGGCGGCACCGGCATCCTCCAGCAGTTGAAACCTCTGGACGACCGGATTTTCGAGGAAGCCCTGAAACGGCAGGAGAGCTGGAGAAGCAAAGGAATGAGCCGGACCGATCTCTCTGTCTTCTACCGGTGGATGGAGGAGACCATCCGGTCGGAATACGCACGGCTCTTCGGACTGTGAGACGCTGCCGTGAGTGGCCGCGGGCGCGGACAGGAGACCCCTGCAACGTCAGCCAAAGGACACCACTCTGCAGCCTCAGAAGTTCCGAACATGAGGAGAGCAGACAGGAGGGAAACCATCAACTGCCGGGAAGCGTTTCGTCGTCACGAACCTTCGGCGCAATGGCAATCCCCGTGAAGCCATAGAAGAGCGCGAAGAGAAAACCCACGTAGCACATCACCGCCCAGCCGGCGTACTCAAGCGTTGGAACACCCAGCGTACCGGCCATGTACACGCCGGCAATGCTCCAGGGAATGAGCGGCACAACCACTGTCCCCGAATCTTCCGTCGTGCGCGAGAGATTCTTGGCCGCCAGCCCGCGGGACTTATACGCCGGGGCAAACAGCTCCCCGGGAATCAGTACACTCAGGTAGGAATTCCCCGTGATCATCGCCGTGAGCATGGTGCTCCCGACCGTCGAAGCTACGAGTCGCCCCGTTGTCCGGGCAAACTTCACGATGCGGTCCAGAATCACAGCGAGCATCCCCGCTGTTTGCATGATGCCCGCAAACGCGAAGGAACAGAAGCCGATCAGCGTCACATCCATCATGGACTGCATGCCTCCGCGCGAGAGCAGCGTGTCCACTTCGGTCATACCGGTAGAGGCCTTGTAACCGAAGACACAGACGTCGAAGCACTCCTTGACCGTCATCCCCTGAAACCACATCCCCAGCACGAGCGCCAATAGGGACGACAGGATCATTCCCGGCACGGGTGGACGTTTACGAAACGTCAGGTACAAAATCACGACCGGCGGAAGCAGGAGAAGCCAGTGGAAGGCGAATTCCTGCCGGAGCATCGCCTGGATGTTCTCGATCTTGGAGATACTGACGACTGACGTGTCGAGGGAGGCCCCAGCGACGGCGTAGACGATGAGGCCAACGATGTAGGCCGGAACGGTGGTCCAGAGCAGATGGGGAATATGATCGAAGAGATTGCAGCGGACAGCCGCCGCGGCCAGATTGGTCGAATCGGAGAACGGCGAGATCTTGTCTCCAAAGTAGGCTCCCGCCACTACGGCTCCTGCCGCCATGCCGAGCGGAATGTCCATCCCTTGGGCAATCCCGATGAACGCAATTCCCAGGGTTCCTGCTGTTCCGTACGATGTACCGGTCAGCAGAGAGACCGCGCTGCACACCAGGCAGGCGGTCAGAAGGAACCACGAGGGAGAGATGAGCTCGAGCCCGTAGTAGATGAGCATGGGGATCGAGCCGGACGCAAGCCACGATCCGATGATCATCCCCACCGTGATCAGGATCAGCATCGCCGGCATCGCCTTGGCGATGGCATCGATCACACCCGACTGCAGCTCCCGCCATGCATAGCCGAGACGAAGTGCAACCAGTCCCGAAACGGCCGATGCGCAGATCAGAAGGATCTCGATGCGGAGCCGATAGACACCGTAGCCGACCCCCAGCAGGATCGCCATCGTGACAACGGGGATGAGGGCTTCCCACAGGTGGGGTTTGCGGGGAACAGCGGCAACTTCGGGAGGGAACGAGGACGGGCTTGGCATGCGCGGCACTTCCGGCTCTTCAGCGAAGGACGAGCATCCTGCGCGTGTCGCTGATCCAGAGGAGGGCCCCCTCACGAGCCGCTGCCTCAAGACGATAGAAATAGACGCCCGAGGGGAGAGAACTTGTCCAGGTCACGCTGTGATGCCCTGCCTCCCGCTCGCCGAGACGAACGAGTCCGACTTCCTTGCCGAGGAGATTGAAGACTCGTATCGCGGCGCGCGACGCAACCGGCAACTCCACGCTGAATGTTGTGGAGGAATTGAAGGGATTGGGGTAATTCTGATGAAGGAGGAATGACGATGGAATCGGACGATCGCCGGATGGTATTCCCACGATCCTTCCCTCCTGCAGACTGAAGAGCTCGCCGTCCCGTACCACATGAATACGGGCATCAAGCAAAGCTGCATTCTGTCGCGGATTCGCTTTGCCCGGATCCCGGAACGTTGGAAAATCCACCCATGCGACGTTCCTTGCGTCTACGATCATGGCCGGCGTGCTCCCCGCTACACGCACAAGCCCCCCAGAGATTTCCGCGTAAGAGCCATTGTCGAGCAGGATTCCGTAGCCCATGCTGAACTTCCCCAACCCCCAGAACAGTCCGCTTGCCCGGTTATCGATGTAGCTTGAGTTTTCATAAAGCCGCGTCATGACTGCGAGACTCGAGCTCACCTCCATTCCCTGTCGCAGCGTCATATAGCCATAGTATGCGGCATACGTGTGATACTCCGTCTTCCCCACTCCCCCTCCCGATGAAAAGTGCCCTGCATTCCCCAAAAAGTCCACCGCCGCTCCTTCCCCGATCTTCTGCCGCAGGGCATTCCCCACCGCCGTCCCTGACATCACCGAGCCAATGCTGTCCTCCGCCACTCCCGCAACAACAAATCCCGCACTTCCCGAGATGCTCGCCGCTGTCGCAGCATCGTTCTTGTTGGTCTCCTGCACCAGAACCGTCCGGGCCTGCATCCCTTTTCCCACAATATGCAACCGCACCGTCTCCGCCACCGCTGAGAATGACGGTGATGCGATGACTCCGATCGTATCCGACGATGCAACAAGAGAAATCAGTCGTTCCACCGATCCCGTTGCTGAAAGCCATTCCGAACTCTGTCCACCGCCGTCCAGAATCACTCTGCCCGACGGCATCTGTACGGCAACTGGTGAAAACGGAACCGCACTGCCCGGCTTCTCGACCTCCCACGTCGTCAAACTGATCTTCCAGCCGCTTGTCAGCTGATCCAAACGCACATTCAACAGTGACAACGGCTTTGCCGTCTCCAGCACGTACGACGACGACGGAAGCAGTCTCAGGATTGTCACCGTCCCCGCCCCCATCACCTCCGCCGTCCCATCCGGCGAGACAGCCAGTGCCGTGTTGTAGTCGATCCCGGCGCCGGCGACCTCGTTCCCTGTCTGGTTCTTGTAGAATGCCAGCATCGCCAGCAGGCGCCCGATCCTTCCCCGCTCATAAAAATGCGAGTCTGCCAGAATACCCGGCGCAAATCCCAGAAAGTCCGTCGTAAAGGTGATCCCCGACCCCAACGGATTCCGCAGGGCCGTTCGAGGACTGACCGACGTTGTGCGTGCATCGAACACCAGCTGACTCAGCACGTGCGCGCCGGCGCTCGTTCCTCCGATCACTCCTCCCCGTTGATACACCTCCCGGATTGCCTGCTCCGTCAGCGTCCCTTTCCACCTCGACACATACTGCCACTGATCACCGCCCCGCAGGAAAATTCCATCATACTCAAGAATGAATCTATACGTCGCTGAGTCGTTGGCTTGTGTTGTCGAGGTAATCGCTCGATTCCTCACCGTGCAAGAGCTCAACCACGGAAAATAGCCCGAGAAGAACGTCGATGTATCTGAATAGTGCAGAACAAGGACTTTCCGGTTTGGAGCATGTGTCACCAGCCACCGGTACGGAGCATCCGACCAGTCGTTATAATTCTCCCCACCTCCACCCACCAGAAGCACTGAACCCTGGCCCCAACAGAAAGCGCCGACAAGGAACAGAAGCGCTACCGATTTGAGGCCAGGGTTCATGCGGACATTGCTCGGCTTGGCGGCAACTACTTCACCAGTAACATCCGTTTGGTAAGGGTTGCATGCGGTGTGCGAAGGACCGCGAAGTATGCACCGGAACCGGCTGTCCGGGCATCGAAGCCGACTTCATGGTATCCCTCGGACAGCGCGTCCCCCTTCATCAAGGCCCCGACTTCCTCTCCGGCCGCGTTGTAGATGGTCAACCACACCTGCGTGGAGGTTGGAAGATAGAACCTGATCGTCGTTGTCGGATTGAACGGATTGGGATAGTTCTGTTCCAGCATGAGGGTGCTCGGCACTGCACCGACCACCAGCTCCCCCTCGGCAACGTAGGCAAACGTCCCGTCGGTGTTGATCTGCTTCACCCGGTAGGCATACCGGCCCGATGCCACGCCTTCATCCACATACCGGTAATTCCGCACAGAGGTGCTCGTTCCGGCACCCGGCACGAACCCGATCTTCAGCCAGGAATCCTGGGGGACAGACAGGAATGCCTGTCCTCCCGCGAGAGATCTGCGCTCAATCTCGAAGCCGTAGTTGTTCACCTCGGTGGCCGTCGTCCAGCTCAACACAGCCGAATGACCGGCAGACGCCAGCGTGAACGAGACCATCTGCACCGGCAGGGGCTGGCCCGGGATCTCGTCGGCACCCATGTACGGATAGGTGGCATCGCGGGCGTCTCCGTCGATATCGGTCGTGTAGGGAGCCCCCAGAGGTGTGGCAGCAAACACGTCGTTGGGCTTGGAGACCCAGTGCAGACCCTTCAGGGAATCGAGCTGACCAGCGCCGCCGAAGGGGTTGGCAGGATTGACACTGATGCTGTTGGCATCCTTGCCCGATGCAGTCTTCCAATCAGCAAGCGATTGTTTTGGATTCGGGTTATAGTAGCCGACGTACGCGCTGGCACCCGATACGAAGAGGTCGTTGTAATCCGAGCTGGTGAATGCCGACGTTCCGTCAACATACACCGCGAACGCCGTCGACGCGTCAATGGTGTTGACGAGGATATTGTTCTTGGCATTCACTGAGTTGCCGGTACCTGCTCCAACCGTGAGTGACGCAAACGTCCCGGTATTCCCGTTATAGTTGTCACCGTTCAGGTACACTGTGTTGTAGAAGATGTTGTGAACGGTATTGCCAGCATTGGCGTTAATGCCAGTTATACTATTGCCCGTGTTCGTACCAGACAGATAGAAATCTGCAAACAGGTTATTGTAGATGTTGAGTGCGGCTGAAGAATTTCCTGAAAGCGTATGGATACCAAAGAGCGTGTTTGCCGAAACCGATGAATTTGCCATCTTCAATTCAAGGAACCGGTTGCGGCAGACATTGACGGTTGAGTAGAACTCTTGCAAGTAAATGCCGGCATGGAGGAATCCGGCACCATTCCCCAGCAATGATAGACGATTGTCGCTGACTTGCAGGGTCGAGCCACTCCCGTTCGCCCACAGGAGATTCAGCACCCTCACCTGAGCATACAGAGCGTTGCCGGTAATCGTGAGGGCAGTGGAGTATGTTGCACCACCCGATCCATTCGACACATTGATGGCAAATGCAAATGAGGCAGAACTTGTGCCCACTTGATTGTTTTCCATGAGCAGGCTGTCAGAGACATTGCCTGCAGTTGTGCCACCCAGCGCGTAGATGCCGTACGTGTACGTGTTTGTGTTCGTCGTAGCAACGATGGCCTCAGCGGTGAGCTTCACGTTCTTGATGGTGATGTTGTCGGTGTTGCCGTTCAGCTTGATACCATTGCGGCCATTGGTCGCGTCGTTCAACGCGATCGTCAGATCGCGAGTTGTACCACCCACCGTGTTGGAACCATCAATCGTTACATAGTCTGCGTCATCCAGCGTCAGACCGGTGTACTGGCTGGCCCCGGAAGCAGACGCGCACCCGCTGATCGTGATCTTCGGCGTCTTACCGCTGTTTGGTTTGATCACAAGATTGTCTGTGGCGCTCAGATCCGATCGTGTGATCACCAGGTTGGCACCAGTCTCGGTCAAGTCTTCATTGATGAGAAACCGCACGGTGCCGGACGCCCCGTTCGTGTTCAATGCTGCAATCGCCGCGGCAAGCGAAGTATAGGTCTGCCCCGTTCCGATGACGTAGTCTCCGGTCAGCGCCTGGCCATACGCCGAACCTGCAGCCGTCATCAGGAGCAGAACGGATGCCAGTAACAGTCTTTTCATGCGACACCTCCCTGTATAGTAGTGGAGAAGCTGAACGTCCCCCCGGATCGGATGTTCACCCGGATCGCCGCTCTCAGATCGTTTCCGATTCATCGCCTCGGGGACAAGTGAATTGGCACTTCAGAAGTCAATCCCCAACGAGAACCGCTGTATGCTGGGGAGCAGGTCATAGTTGGAATACGAGTAGTCAAAGAGCAGTTTTGCCGTCTCCAGCGGCAGGGCAAGGCCGAAGCCGAGCGTCAGATTCTCGTCGTCATAATTGTGGCGATACCCGCCCCGCAGGAAGATCCTGTCGAAGAACGCGACTTCCGTGCCGATATTCACCCGCTCGGCATTGTCATTCGGATGCGTCACGTCCGCAGCCACCTGCCAGACGAAATCGTGCGACCGGTAGAGATCGGCACACACGCCGAGCTGAAAGTGCAGCGGCAGGGGATACTCTTCCGTGTCAAGCTTGATGGGGAGCAGACGGTTGTTCGGCACGCGATCGTCAATGTCGTACTTATACGTCAGATCGCGACCGTCCAGCCGAAGATCGCCGCCGAAGTTCGTCAGAGACATCCCGATCGTGAAGTTGTTGAACCAGAGCCGGTACTGCGTCCCCAGATCGATGGCCACAGCTGAGGCCGTTTCGTTCCAGATTCTCTGCTGAATGTACTTCGCCGTCATCCCCGCATTGAACCGCTCCGTCAGCGCCCGGGCGTACGTCACGCCGATCATCAGATCCTGCGCGTCGAACATCTCCCCCGTGCCGTCGGGCTGGTACTCCGTCGTCACCTCCATCTTGTCCATTCCCAGCACGATGGTGCTCACCCCGATGGTGCCGGCCTCTCCGAGATTCATCGCGAACGCCGCCGCGTTGAGCCGCACCGTCGCCCACCAGGGAGTATGGCTGAAGTGGAGCGCTGTGCCCCCGACGTTCATGATGCCAGCCGGATTCCAGAAGAGGGCTGACGCGTCGTTCGCCAGCGCTACGTAGGCGCCGCCGAGCGCCACGGGCCGTGCCCCGATCGGGATCTGCAGAAACTGCGCCCCCGCCGTCCCCAGGTTCGCATTCTGCGCCAGCGCCACGGTACAGCCGATGATCGTCACCGCCAGAAGTCGCCGTATCATGACCGTATCCTTCAGAAAGATGAACATGCACGTCCTCATCCCCAAGCAGCCGGACTACTTGATGACCGCAAAGCGGCTGAGCCGTTCTGCGCCGTCCGTCTTCAACAGGTAGAAGTACACCCCTGCGGCGATTTCGCGACCGCCGGCGGTACGGAGGTCCCATGTGGCCACGCCGGTTCCGTCGGAGTGCCTGATGGTCTGCACCAGATCGCCGTCGAGCGTGAAGATGTGGATATCACATTCCGGGGGAAGATGGATGAACTTCAGCTGGCGAATGGGCTCGCGGCGCAGGGCACCGAACTCCTCCTCGAATCGCGATCCGACCACATACGGATTCGGCACAACCTTCACGTTCGAAAGTTCGTTCTTCACCTGCTCCGGATTGGTGGCCGCGGCAGTCGTGGAAAACGTGAACTGATCTCTGTAGGTGATGGTCCGCGGGATCTGCGTAACAATCTCGACAGCCGTGTTCACCGCTGGCGGCGAAGAGCTGAGGAAGGTCATGGTTGCCCGAATGCCGCCGAAATCGAGCGTCTGGCCGCTGGCGGCCGAATCCCGCGAGGCGACCACCGTGCCCGCGGAATTCCGGACTTCAACGTTGATTCTCACTGTCGTACCCACCGTGACAGTCCCTGTCACACTCATCCTGTAGGTTTCATCGACAACCGCCGCGGGAGTCTGGGCGGCTGCCGATACCGTCAGTCCTGAACCCGCTGTACGAACGATGCTCTTGACATAGGACGCGGGGGTTACCTGCAGTACCAGGCCGTCGCTGGTGGCAAAGGGTTTCGAGAGCGACAGCGGTCGCAGCGACAGAACGGTATCATTTCCCGACGTGATTCGAATCCCGCGCGAGACCACCACAGAATCTCCCGCATCCGGCAGCAGGGCGGCGGGGACACCCGGAGGATCTGTGATCACGACCTCCAATCCATCGAAGGTCACCGGAGATCCGGAGGTGTACGTCTGATTCACCAACAGCGTCTCCACGGGGGCGAGGCGAAACACGTCGAAGATTCCGGGAGCCGAAAACCGGAGGCCGTAGGAACGAGACGTGGTCTGCGCAAGGTTTGCCACCGCGGCGGTCACCGACGAAGACATGTCTCCCTGCGCCTGCAGTGCGATGGGCGCAAAACTCATCGTGTACGTCCGAGCCGTCCGGGAAACCGGATCCGCCGGCACAACAGAGATGACATCGTTGGAGTTGCCCGAGCCGCTCTGCGTCGGCGCCGTTGCAGTCGCAAACGCGACGCCGATCGGCGACTGGCCCGGAACCGCGGACACGACGTTGGGCACATCCACGGAAGCGCCGAGGCCGCACTCGAGACTCTCGATGGTCGAGTCCCCTTGATCGTAGGCCGTGAGCCCATACCAGTACTCAAATCCGTTCACAAGACCCGAATCGACGTAGCTGTACTGAAGCCCGGTGTCATCGCCCAGCCCATTGATCTTGTCAAACTTCGCCAGCGGAACCGGATCGGGGCCGGTGGACGGACTTGCATTGCGGTCGATTTGATCCCAGGTTGCGCCCCGATCGAGACTCTTGTAGAGCCGGTAGCCTTCGAAATCGAATCTATTGCTGAAGCGATCGCGGCTGATCTCGGCGCTGTTGTCCCATGTGAGTGTTACCTTTCCGTTCCCGGGGACGGCCGTGAGGTTCGGACGCTCAGGGGGACGGGCCACCGTGTAGTCGAAATCCGCTACTTGCTGAGCCGCTCTCGTATTGGCCAGGATCTCTGCCAGCGTCTGTCCCAGCACAACCGCCGTCTCGAACACGAGCGTATCGCCGGGGTTGAGCGTGTAGGGACCGGAGCTCATCATCGCCACGGCGTCAAGGCCCGCCGCCGGCTGAGTATCCATGTCGTCGAAGTGAAGATCGGTGGAATTCGGACCCGGATGGAAGAACCTGCTTCCGATCGACGAATTGTAGAGATTGACGTCGCTCGACATGATGCCGTACTGGACACTGTCCACATCCACCTCATCGTCACCGATGAAGTAGTGAACATCCGTCACTCCCCGTTCCACCCCTCCCACAGTCGGCGTCCGCAGGAACACCACGCCCACATAGCCCGGCGGAGCTCCGGGCCACTCAGATGAATAGCCGTCCGCGTCATAGAAATACAGAAGCCTGGCATCCTCGTTGAACCCAACCCGGTCATCTTGCCATTCCGGGTCCCCACCCGCCACGTTCCCGACGTCACAGTCTGCGTAGTACGAGAAGTAGACCTTCTCGAGGGTCTTCGAACTAATGTTCGTCACCGCGAACTTGAAGAACACCATGTCCCGGACCAACTTCGTGGAGTAGGCGTATCCCGTCTGCGCGACGACCAGTCCCAGCATGCCGCGCTGGTTGTTCGAGTCGGCGTAGACGCAGTAGCTGTCCTGATCCGAGCGGATGAGGGGTTCACCGTTCGCGTCTTTCACAGGCCATCCTGTTGCGGGCCATGTCGTCGGATCATCGGAGAACGCAACTTTCGCCAGCGCCGGATTGTGGTACCCGCCGACGGCTTCCCATTCCTCGTTTGTCGTCCATCGTCCCTGCACGACGTTGTCGGGGATCCCGATGAACGGATTCATCCGGTAGCCATACTTCCGCCCGCTCCCGATCGGCCACACGCAATCCGGCCCATCGGCGTCGCGGCGCGGGTAGAGCTTTCCCCGATTCTCGAAGAAGAACCCGACGTTGCTCTTGTTATGGGTCCCGCCGGCCCGGTCCCGAATACCCGCCGCATCGGACGGTTCGACGACCGACAGACCACCCGCCTTGTCGAGATCCTTCGTCTCTTGCTGTGCGAAGCCGCTGACGGCGGCCAGGCATACGACGAGAAGCAGAGATGTCCTCATTGCAGCCATCCTCCGAGTCATCACCGTGCACTACCACTCCAGCCGAAGGCCGAGCCGCAGGCGGCGCGGCGGACCGAAGTTTGACGGGTCTTTGATGTATTCCTGAGAGTTGTTCCCGACCAGCGTCACATCCGGAAGGCCCGTGTCCGTGTAGACCGAGAGCACATTCTTGTAGTCCGCCAGGTTCAGCGCTTCGAGAAATACCGTCACGTTCACGCCGAAGAGCTTCCATATCTTGCCTGCCTCGGCATCAACCGAAAAACTCCAGGGCATCCGCGCGGAATTCCGTATGACGAACCCGGCATCTCTTCCGCCGGGTGTGTAGGGGAAACCGCTGCTGGCCCGCACAAGAAAGTTCCAGTAGGTATTCGACAGCGGTCTGACGCCGAACACTGACCAGCCCTCACCGTCCCGGAATTCCACACTGAGACTGGCATTGAATACATGCGTCTTGTCGAAGCTGGTGTAGTAGAGCAGCGTCGACTCCTGCGTGCCGGGATACTGCTCTCCCTCCGAGGAGGCGCTCGCCTTCGAAGACTGATTCGTGTACGACACCTGGCCCGAGACGCCGCCGGTCCGGCGGAGCGTCAGATCCACCATGAAGCCTCTCACATTCCCGTAATCTTCGTTGATCCAGACCGTGTAGCCCACGAAGCGTCCCTCCACGAACGCAGGATAGTAGTGCGTGCCGATCAATCCGGTGACGTCCTTGTAGAATCCCGTCAGGGAGACCGCAAGGTTGTTCGCCAGTTGATGGCTCACGCCTACTTCGTACGCGACGGTGCGCTGCGCGTCCAGATCCGGCTGACCGAAGATCGGTTCGCGGACGTTCAGATCGTACTGGCTGTTGTCGTAGAGATACTGGTATTCGGGATTCTGGAAGAAATGGCCGTATGAGAAGTGGAGATTGGTCCGGTCCGTGATCGGATGGGCAATGCCGATGCGCGGACTGAGCTGCATCTTTGGCTTTGAAGGGATTTCGGACGTCGGACGCAGGGGATCGTCGCGGAACGGCGCACGCTGGTCCGCATAGTCGAAGCGAAGGCCGGCATTTACCACGAGGGAGGGAAATTCGATCTTGTCCTGAACATAGAGAGCCGCCTCGAACGGCTGTCGGAAGTAGTTGTTGATGTAGGGAAAGTTCCGCTTGGGGTCATACACATCGAAGAGCGTCAGCTCGTGCTTCTTCAGCTCAAACCCCGTCTTGATCTCATGATGCGCATCCGCCTGCCATTCCAGGTCGGCCTTCAGATTGATGGTCTTCGTCTTGTTGTAGGTCGAGCTGACGGGATGAGCTTTGGCATAGAATTCGAACCCATTGCCCGCGTCGCTCTTGTACACCCGCTGGGATGTTGGAAGGTACTGCGACGTGTCGATGAAAGCGCCGTTTTCCAGAATGCCGAGCCGGTAGGATTGGTAGAAGTAGGAGGTCCGGACATCCAGGAAAGCGTTGTCCGACATGACGTATTTGAAAGAAAGCGTCGGATGCAGACTTCGGGTACGGGAGTGATAGTACTGTTCGGGGATGTATTTCCAGCTGTGGGCATAGCCCTGCCGCCACCGAAGGGTCTGCCGATAGGAACCCGTCGCCTTGAGAGCCTCGCTGATCCGATGGGTCAGCTTGGCCATGCCGGAGAGATTGTCATCGTACCCCCAGGGGAGCCAGCTTCCCCGGTAGTCGCGCTCGCCGGAGAAATAGAATGTTGGTCCGTTCAGAAGGGGAAGCGGTCCTGAAAAGGATCCCACCACTCTCCCTTCACGGTAGGAGGAGTAGGGTTGCGCGAATTCGCTCGTCCGGCCTTCGAGGCGTGTCTGGTACTGCTCTCTTCCCTCGCGGGTCACGATATTCACCACACCGCTCATCGCGTCGCCGTACTCCGCGCTGAAGGTGCCGGACAGGAACTGCATCTGTTCAATTGCATCATTGTGAATCTGCGTCCCCAGCCCGCCGAAGAGCGGATCTTCCACGTAGAGCCCGTCGATCATGTAGGCCACTTCGTTGCCCCGCCCTCCGCGGATGTGGATCGTGGATCCGTCGGTCACAACTCCGGCCTGCGTTGCCAGGACCTCGGTGAAGTTTCGAACCCCTGCCAGAGCTTTGATCTCATCGCGCCCCACGACGGCGACCGTTCCCGTTGCGTCCTTCCGCACGAGCGGACGCTCGGCAACCACCGTGACCTCCGAGAATTCCACGGCGGCACTTACCATCTCGGCGACAACCTCGGTTGTCTGATCGATGGTTACTCTCACATTCGAGATCGAGAGGGGAGCATATCCCACGAAACTGACCCTCAGGGTGTACGTGCCGGGCGGAACATTGATGATCACAAAGTTCCCCTCCAGGTCGGACGAGACCCCGAGCGTCGTTCCCTCCAGCACCACGTTAGCCCCGGGGAGCCGCTCCTGGGTAGCGCGGTCGTAGACCCTTCCAACGATCTTTCCCGTTGTCCCCGCCCGGACAGACAGGGGCAGCAGGAGGGAACTGGTCAGCAGCAGCACGATGATGTTCCTCATTGCGCCATCTCCTTACGTCAGCGGATGCGTTACGGGACAAACTGGTCGGTTCGCTGTAGAATTTGGGTGCTTTCCTTGAACGCCTTTGCCACCCGTTGCCGATTCTTGGCGGCAAGTTCCGTTACGAGAGCGTTGACAACGACGAGAATCGCAGAAAGGGAATTGGTGTAGAGCATGTTCTCCGACCGCACCGCCAGAACGTCAGCGGCGTGGAGCGCGATCGGTGATGTCTCACGGTCCGTGATGGCCACCACCGGGATGCCCCTCTGCCGGGCATACTCTGCTGCCTCAACGGTTTCCCGGGAGTACGGCGGAAATGAGAATCCAATCACCACATCCCTCTCCGCTGCCAGAGCGATCCCCTCAACGAACCGCACCGAGGCACTCGACAGGGCACGCGCGTCCACCGCAACCTGGGACAGCTCATACGCCAGCACCTGAGCCATCAGCGAGGAAATGCCGATTCCCATCGTGAGCACTCGATCCGCCTTCAGAATCCGCTTGACGGCACGGTGAAACGCCTGGCGGTCCAGGTGCGCGATCGTCTGGTTGATGTTCTGCAACTCGTGCTTCGCAACGAGCGACAGCGTCTCTTCGGACGCGTGTTGCTCCAGGGTCAGAATGAACCGGTCGACGGCCTGCATGCCGGATCGCAGGGATTCGGCCAGTTCTCCCTTGAGAGCTACGAAGCCGGCATAGCCGAGCCGCTGGCTGAAACGGACGATCGTGGCCTTGCTCACGCCGAGGTGGCGGGCAAGATCCCCGGACGTGAGCAATGCCATACCGGATCCGCTTCGGAGAATGTAGTCGGCCACCCGGCGCTGATTCGCCGGCAGTCGCGGATAGACGCCGAGGATCTTCTCTTTGAGATCCTGCGACACCTCCGCCTTCATGCCGACAGCAGTCGCCACCATCACCGGACCAGCATCATTCTGCGGGTTACTACCGACTGAGGCGTCCGGAGCGTATAATAGTAGACGCCGCTGGTCAGTCCCGATGCATCGAACGGAACACTCCAGCGACCCGCCTCCCACGTACCGTTCATCAGCTCCGCCACCTGCCGTCCCAGCGCGTCGGACACGGTCAGCACAGCGGACGTCCTCTCCCGGAGATCCACCAGGATCGTCGTCGTCGGATTGAAGGGATTCGGATAGTTCTGGTGGAGACCGAAAGCCGTCGGAACCTCTGCCTCCACCCGACGGACCGCGACCGGCACGTACTTCGCCGCAACAGCGTTGACGGCAGCCATCATGCCGGATTCCGTGACATCGTAGGCGACCGCGAA
This sequence comes from uncultured Ignavibacteriaceae bacterium, assembly GCA_964465905.1. Classification (GTDB taxonomy): domain Bacteria; phylum Bacteroidota; class Ignavibacteria; order UBA10030; family UBA10030; genus CAYXMK01. The sequence continues at coordinate 16,522 of CAYXMK010000014.1, forward strand.
GTAGTACTCCCTCGTCGAATCACCCGCGGCAATTGTTGTGTTCCCCACATTCAGGTGGATCATCGATCTCAGCCCTGTGGCGACAGAATCCAGCGACGCATCGAATGCCGTGTAGCCCGCGGCTGCATGCCGAATGCTGTCTGGCTGCGACTCGGCCACCGTGCCGGAGACGTAGAAGGAAGCCCCGGTGCTCAGTTTAACTCCCGAGGGATCTCCGCCAAGATACTTCGCGCCCACGTAGTGCGCAAGGCCCGTCCTGAAGTAGTACACGATCTTCTCCGTGCTGTTCCACCGAAGACTGTGCGTCGGCGTGTATGCCTGGTCAATGCGCGGGTAGAGCTCGAGGGAGAGGTTGCCCGTGACCGGGCTTTGGCCCGTGTTCTTGTAACGGAAGGAAACCAGCACACCCTTGAGATCCTTCCACAAGTAGACCTTCATGATGTGGTGCAAAGTGCTTCCGAGGGGACTGCTGCCCAGTGTTCCCATCGCGGGGCTGGAGACATGGGTGGCGACGTAGTCCGCCCCCCACCCGACGGCAGCGGAATCCACGAAGCCGTAGACAACGGTCGCAACACTGTCGTCAAAGTTGTAGACGTTGTTCTTGCTCTCCGCCAGGATGAAGTACACCCAACGGCTCATCCCTCGTCCCGTAGTTGGATTGTCAATGACCAATCGTCCGCCCGAAGAGAAATAGATCTCTGACTGCCCTGCATTGAAGAGCAGATCCTGACTCTGCGCTGGTGCGGCCATCCACAGCAGCAACGCGCCGAGACCGAAGGTTGTGACGAAGTGTTTCATGGCTCCTCCTGATAGTTGTGATTTCCTCGCCTGAACATCTCTCATGGATCTAGTTGTAGCCAAGGAAGTATGCGGGAATCAGCAAGAGCAGAGCAAGAATGAAAAAGAACACCTGCGCCGGCAGCATCCACCGGAACCATTTTTCCCACGGTATCCCCGCAAGTCCGAGCACTCCCATCGTGACGCCCGAGGTGGGAAGAATCGGATTGATCCATCCCTCGCCGAACTGGAACGCCAGCACCGCGGTCTGGCGGGTAATCCCCACGACATCGGCCAGCGGCGCCATCACCGGCATGGTGAGCGCCGCCTGCGCGGAACCGGAGTGCACGAAGAAATTGATGATCCCCTGTGTCACGAACATCGATTGGGCGGCCGCAATCGGATGCAGATGTGAAATGACGCCGGCGAGACTGTAGAGCATCACGTCGAGGATCTTTCCGTCCGTCGCGACAACCAGAATTCCCCTCGCACAGGCGATGATGAGGGCAACGCCGACCATGTCCCGCGCCCCCTCCTTGAAGCCGTCGGTCACCTGCGCAACGCTCAGCCGTCCGAGGACGCCGGTGAAAATGCCGAGACCGAGGAACAGCGCAGCAATCTCGTTGATATACCAGCCGAACTCCAAAATCCCTACGACCAGCAGCACCACCATAGCCCCGAACGACAGGAGCACCAGCTTGTGCTTGCGGGTCAGCGGTTCAACCGCATTCACATCCAGGTGAAACTCGTGCTTGCGCTCCCGGTCAAGCTCATAGACCGGGCTCGTGCGGGGATTTCTCCGAATCCGTCCCGCATAGAGCATCACGAAGGTGATCATGCACGCAGTGCTGATGAACCAGATCACAATCCGGTATTCGAGTCCGGAATAGAGCGGAAGCTCGGCGATGCTCTGGGCAATTCCGACCGTGAACGGATTCAGCGTCGATCCGGCGAATCCGGCCGCTGCACCGAGAAAGGGAATCGCTGTGCCGACGAGCGAATCATACCCGAGCGAAAGAGCAAACGGGATGAAGATCAGCACGAAGGGGAGCACTTCTTCGGACATGCCGAAAATCGTCCCCCCGAGCGAGAACATCGTCATCGTGACCGGAATGAAGAATTTCTGCAGATGAGGCCTCCGGGCAAACACCGCTGCCAGCCGCTGGACCGACGCAGAAACAGCTCCCGTCTTCTGGATCACCTGGAACGTTCCCCCGATGACAAAGAGGAACGCGATAATGTGCGCCGCGCCGATGAATCCGCGCACCGGCGCCTCCAGAAGTGCCCCCAGACCCTGTGGGTCACCCTCGACAAACCGGAACGACCCCGGTACCACCAGCGTCTTCCCGTCCTTCACCACCCGCTCGTACTCCCCTCCGGGCACAACCCACGTTGCTGCCGCCACCAGCGCCACGACAGCAAAGATCATCAGCAGCGTATTGAAGGAGAAGCGGGATCTGCTGCTCATCGGCCCCCCCCAGGCCTTTCGAGAACGAACGTCTGCCCGTCTGTCAGAACATGCAGAAGGATGTCACGCGCTGAGAGGTTCGCACCCTCGTTTGCGCTGATGTCCCGCGCCGCGCGCGCATCAAGGACCAACACCGATCCCTCCCCCATCACCTCAAACTTCTTCCCCTCCGTCACGACGAGAACCGTCGCCTCGTCAATGCCCATCCCCACAAGCCCGGGCTGCTCCAGCACGAGACTGATCAATCGGTTATGCCGTTTGCGCCGTACGAAGTGCTGATCCACAATAACATTCTCCAGGAAGCCCAAACCCTGCGCCGTGACAATGTTCCCCTTCCTGATGAACGTGAAGGATTCCGTCGAATCCTTGTTCAACCGCTCATCCCCCGTGATCATGACCCGGCTCATCACGGCCGCCCCTGCGCTGGTTCCCCCCATCACCGCTCCCTCTCGATAGAGCTCAAGCAGTCGTGCGTGTACCGGCGTCTCCAGGAGCACCTTCATCAATCGCGACTGATCGCCGCCCGAGAAGAACACTCCCGTAACGCCGTCCAGCGCCCGCACTCCTTCCTCGCTGAGCGCCTGTGCGCGTGTCAGGACGACCGACCGCGCGTTCTTTGCTCCCAGCGAGCGAAGCTCTGTTGCCTGCCGGATGCCCGTGCTCTCCGGCTCGGCGCTCGCCATCGGGAACACCACAATGTCGGCACGTTCAGCGCCCCCGGCCATCGCCACGAACCTCCTCATCATTTCCGCCGGTCTCCTGCCGCCGCCAATGATGAACAGAGCGCCTTTGGGATCAGACTGCGACCAGGCGGCAGGACCGGGAAGCATCTCACCCAGAACGAACGCGGAGAGCAGGAGAGAATATTGTATCAGTCGATGCATGAGCTTCGTTCGATCAGGATTCGGGCAATATCAAACGATGTTCGAAGATCCTCCAGAAGGATGAATTCATCGTTGCCGTGGGGGTTCTGAGCACCGATGCCCAGGTTGACGGTCGGAATGCCCTTTGCGTTCAGCATGTTTGCGTCGCTTCCGCCGAGATAGCGAATGGGATGTGGCGTCAGCCCGACGGCGTTCAGCACATCGACTGTCCACTGAAACACCGGACTTTTCTCATCGAGCACGAACGGTGGAAAATCATCCGCCGTGGAAAATTCCACATCACCTCCCCCTTCTGCTGCGGCGGAACGAAACGCCTGTTCAAGCTCCACGAGATGCCGGTGAATCAATCCGCCGTCGAATTCCCGCACCTCGCCTTCAACCACACAGCGGTCGGCGACAACATTCGTGGCCTCCCCCCCGCGGATCGTTCCGACGTTGGTCGTCATCGTCGGACTCAATCTTCCCATGGGAATTCCCGCGATCGCCTTCGCCGCGATCCGGATGGCACTGACACCTTTTTCCGGAGCCACCGCGGCATGGGAAGCTCTCCCACGGAAGGTAGCCGTATAGAGCGAGCAGCCGACAGCAGACTGAATGAATGTTCCCGGCCGCTTGGAGCAATCGAACACGAATCCCATCTTCACGTTGTACGGAGAGAGATCCACGTGCTTTGAACCGAGCAGACCGATCTCTTCGGCGACGGTGAACACGACGATGAAATTCCTGTTGCCGGAGCTGTCCGGTTGATGCCGCAGCGCGTGGAGAAGAACAGATACGCCAGCACGGTTATCGACGCCCAGGATGGTGCTTCCGTCGCTGGTAATACGTCCGTTCGTCAGCACCGGTGTGACGCCGGCGGTGGATCGCGGAGTGTCCAGATGGGCAAAGAGAGCAATGGAAGGCCGGGTGGGATCGAACGACGGGGGGATGCAGATCAGGTTACCACAGTTGCCGCTGATGACGGAGGCCGTTGCATCTTCCTCAATCCGGATGGGAAGTCCGTCAAGCGCCTCGTGCACGAATCGCGCCATTGACTGCTCTTTGAGCGAAAGGGCGTCGACCTTGACGGCACTCAGGAAGAGGTGGACCAGAGGATCCATGAGCCCTCTGAGGGGATGCAACAAATGTTTCAGATGAGAGACACTGTGCAACGCCCGTTGCACAGAAGATGTGAAGTTTTGAGGGTTTTGTCAAGGGAAATCGGATGGGATGGAACGGCGCGGGCTTGCTGTTTCTCCTTTTCTGGAGTTTACCCCGTTGCAGGACAGGGCGGGAATGACGTCGGCAGGGCAAATGAGATCCCGACCTAAGGCATGTCGGGATGACGGAGATGGTTGAGTCTGCTGACAATCAATTCCACCGTCAGTCTGAGCGCAGTGAGTCCCGACGTTCTCTGTCGGGACGAACGAAGTGTAGCGAAGTGACCCCTTCGGGGAGACACTGGACCTTGTCTGCAGGCGCTGTACACCCTTCGACTTCGTCCCGCTCGAAGAGCGAGCGGGACTGCCTGCCCGCCACGCTTGCTGGCAGGCGCTCAGGGTGACAATGATTGAGGGGCGGGCTTGCCTACCGCAGGTAGGCCTGCCCGCCGCAGGTTGGCCTGCCCGCACCCCAAAACCAATCCTGTCGTCCTGAGATGCTTCTGCTCAGGACCTCCAACAATGCCTGCCGATGGGCTCTGCGAGAGATCCCGACCTACAACATGTCGGGATGACAAGGGGCCAGAACAAAAGCGCAGGCCATTATCGACCCGTGCCTCTGCCTTCTCCCCGTCATCCCGTCGAAAGACGGGATCATGACATCTGTCGTTGCTCTGCGGCCGGGGTTTTCATCCTCACCATCACTTGCCACAAACAGCATCATCGGGCGACGGGACGTCGCCCCTCACTGGTGCTTGTCTCAAATCCAGCAACCCGCCGTGCCCGACGACCGCAATGAACAGCTTTCGTCCCGCCCCAGACCCTTTCCTCCCCTTTCTAAGGTGAGGCGAACCGGCTCGAAGAGCCGGGACGGAGGGGTTGGTTCACTCCGCCATCACCTGCAGGTGCTTCTCGACACTGCGGGCTAAGGCCTCAAGGTTATATCCCCCTTCCAGCACTGAGACGATTCTTCCCGCAGAGTGTCTGGAGGCAACATCCATCATCATCGAAGTGAAGACTCCGAACGATTCATCACTGAGCATCATGTTCGCCAGCGGATCATCCCTATGCGCGTCGAACCCCGCGGAGATGAGCAACAGCTGCGGCTGGAACCGATCGAGCGCCGGAACAATCGACTCCTGAAACGCCTCTGTGTACTCCTCTTCCCCGCATCCCGCTGGCAGAGGACAATTCACGGTATACCCTGCGCCCTTTCCTGTGCCCGTTTCTCCCCGTGCTCCTGTCCCCGGATAGAAAGGATACTGATGCAGACTGCAGTAGAGCACCGTATCGTCGGCATAGAAGATTTCCTGCGTACCGTTGCCGTGATGAACGTCCCAGTCGACAATCGCCACCCGCTCGACACCATGTTTCCGCTGCGCGTAACGCGCGGCGATCGCCACATTGTTGAACAGACAGAAGCCCATCACCCGTGACGTTTCGGCATGATGCCCCGGGGGACGGACCGCACAGAACGCCCTTCCGGACACACCTGAGAGGACGGTCTCCACCGCTTGTACCACGCCCCCCGCAGCAAGAAGCGCAACACGATACGAATCCTGACAGGCATGGGTATCCCCCTCATCCAGAACCCGTTCACCTGCCCTGCACCGCCGTTCAATCGTCTCCACGTACGACTGCGGATGTACAAGCTGAACCACCTCCGCTGCGGCAGGTGCAGGTTGGAGATGATCCATAATTCTCCAGACCGGCGTTCCAAGCAGGTGCTGTACCAGCGTCCGGAGCCGATCCGGCCGCTCCGGATGGCCCGGACCTGTGTCATGGAGAAGGTAATCAGCATGGTAGGAAAACGCGAGCGAGCTCATACGACCCCCAGGAAGAGAAGGAAGAGCAGCACGTTGATCCCATGGCTCGTGAAGCAGAGCACACAGTTGACCCTCAGCTGAACGATCAGCGCATACGCGAGGTAGAAACTGACCAGAACACTCACCGCCGATATCACGACCATCGGGCGGCCGTAGTCCACCAGCCAGACCTCCTGTGTGGAAACAAGAAGCGCTGCACCGTAGTAGACAACCCCCGCCACGGCGTTGGGGAATCCGAACAGTCTCCCCTGGCGCGTCTGCGTCACCGAGCGGCAGCCTCCTTCGTCCATCCGGCAGAACGACGGGATCCATCGGCTTCCGGCCAGAGATGCGTGCCGCTGGAGCAGCAGAAAGAAGAGCGACAGGACGAGGCCCGCCCCCGACAGGAATGCAATGGAGAAGCACAGTGCAGAAAGCGGGATCATGGACCGACCACCGAACAGATGATCTCAGCTGACATTCCGCAGCGTCCTGACGGCAAACCAGAAAGAAATGAGCAGGAATACAGCAAACCCGGCACTTTCGATCAGGACAATTGTGAACTCGCCCATACCGATCGTGAAGAACCTGAGGGCATCGGTGTGCCAGGTGATCGGATTCAGAATGGCCGCGCTCTTCAACCAGGCTGGCATCGGCTCCAGCGGATAGAACATGCTGCTCATGAACATCAGCAGGAAGTAGGCCACGTTGATGAACGTGTTGAACATGTCGTTCCGACGAATCCGCAGTGCAAAGATGGTGAGGAAGAAGAACCAGCCGGCTGTGCCGACGACCACGCCCGCCAGCACGAGCGGAAGATATTCCCACCGGACGCTGATCCCCAGCAGGAAGGCACCGAGCCCCACCGCAATCACGGTTTGAATCAGAGAGGTCAGACAATTGAACGTGATCTTGCCGACGAGAAGCTCTCCGCGGGTCAGGGGATAGGTCAGGAATTCATAGAAGATCCCGTTATCGCGATCAACGAAGAATCCGTACGAGGTATTGATGGCAATGCCAAAACACGCCATCGACAGTACCCCCGCAAGGAAGAAGTCGTTGTACCGAACGGCCGCCCTCTCCATGAACAGGCCCGACCCGATGGCACGATCGAGTCCGATGCCGAAGATCAGGAGGTAGGCGAACGGCTGAGCGAGGTCGTAGAAGAGCCAGGTCAGACTGGTCGTCCGGATCTTATACTCACGGTACATGACGGCGAGGATCGGCTTCACGGCGCTCCCTCCTCGGGACGGAGCAGCTCCACGAAGACATCCTCGAGATTCGCACTGGAGACATCGAAGGTGAGAAGCTCCTTGTCCCGCCGCAGAGACGTGAGTGCCGCGAGGACCCCGGCGCGGTCCTTGAGGGTGAGCGTCACGCGGTTGTTCCTGACCTCCATGCGGAGCGGACGCAGGTTCCTGAGCGATCGAAGGGTTGCCTGTCGCATCCGTTCGAAGACCAGCTCTACGTGCATCAGCCGAAGCCCCATGGCTTTGACAGCATCGACCGTGCCGGAAGCCACGACGGAGCCCTGACTGATGATCACCAGCGAGTCACACAGCTCTTCGGCTTCCTCGAGAAGATGGGTGGTAAGGACGACCGTGCGCCCTTTCCGCGTTTCCTCCTGAATAGCCCGGATCGTAGCCCGTTTGTTCAGGGTGTCCATGCCGGTCGTGGCCTCATCCAAAAAGACCACGGGCTTGTCGACCATGAACACCTTCGCCACCTGCAGCCGACGCTTCAATCCGCCGCTCAGATCAATGGTCTGCTGCCGCTGGTACTCCAGCAGACCGAACTGCTCGAGCAACCTCTCGGCCCGCAGCTCGATCTCCCTGCGGGGCAGGAAGTGGAAACGCCCGTACGTGCGGAGATTGTCCCGAACGGATAGGTACTGCTCCAGCGCATTCTGCTGGAGCACCACGCAGATATTCTTCCGCACCTCCAGCGGATGAATGACGACATCGTATCCCATCACGGCTGCGGTGCCTGCTGTCGGCCTGAGCAGGGTCGTGAGGATCTTCAGCGTGGTTGTTTTCCCGGCGCCGTTCGGACCAAGCAGACCGAAGATCGATCCCCGCGGGACAGTGAAGCTGACGCCCCGGAGCGCATGCACCGGTGGACGGCCGCGACGGTTGTAGAGCTTGTGGAGCTCTCGAACCGCAATGGCAGGAGTGTCTTCGGTCATCGAAAGATCGTCGAAATGTCCTTGAAAGATAGCAATCGGGGCTATCTGTAGCAATCAGAGCCCCGCCGCTTCCCTCGCTCGTGGAATCCCCGATTCGTGGATCCTTCTTGCCAGACACGCTCTGGTTGGCTGAATGCCCACAAAGCAAAAGACCCTGAGTCTCGTTCAGGGTCTTTCTCTCTTCTGTCTCCACCTCCGGTCCGTCACTCTCGGGC
>CAYXMK010000015.1:0-24875 GCA_964465905.1 uncultured Ignavibacteriaceae bacterium
CTGGCTGCGCACTGGACCTGCAGCTCGGAGCGTTTCGAGCGACTGACGGGCTTCGTGCCTTCCGTCCCTATCGAAGCGGGCTTGGAGGCAACGCTCGCGTGGTACAGGCATCACCGTTGGCTGTAGCCCGAAGCTGCCTCTGCGCACGCATGAGGGGGCTGGCCATTCCATGAGCTTCGGCAGCAGAGATCGCTACCTTACCCTCCCCACCGCACCAGTTCCACAAGCTCGTAGAGAGCCGCCGCAATAACGGCTGAAACAGGGATGGTGAGAATCCAAGCCACGACGAGCCGCCCTGCGATTCCCCAGCGCACGGCAGAGATGCGGCGCGTCGAGCCCACCCCCATGATCGACCCTGCGATGGTGTGCGTCGTACTGACCGGAATGCCGGCACTCGCGGTTCCGAGAAGGACAAACGCTCCTGCCGTCTCCGCGCAGAACCCTCCCACCGGCCTGAGATGCGTCAGTTTCACTCCCATCGTCCGGATGACACGCCAGCCCCCGGCAAGCGTACCCAGGCCGATGGCCGTGTGAGCAGACAAGATGACCCAGAACGGCACGTAGAACTCACCCCCCAAGTACCCCCCTGCGTACAGCAAGACCGCGATAATCCCCATGGTCTTCTGGGCATCGTTTGTCCCGTGCCCCAGACTGTAGGCGGCCGACGAGACAAGCTGGCCCACGCGGAAGAACCGGTCCACACGCCGCGGGGGGACGTTGCGGAAGAGCCAGAGGACAAGCGTCATGATGGCGAGGCCGAGGACCAGCCCCAGCACTGGTGAGAGAATGATGAAGATGGAAATCGTGAAGATACCGGACGCGTTCAGCGCTCCGAAGCCTGCCTTGACCACACCCGCTCCGGCCAGACCTCCGATCAGGGAGTGCGAAACGCTGATCGGAATGCCGTAGCGCGTGCAGAGATAGGTCCAAGCGATCGCTCCTGTCAGAGCCGCAAAGACTACCTGGTGGTTGACGATGTCCGGATCTACGATGCCGACCCCGATCGTGCGGGCCACGGCAACGCCGAATCCGAACGCGGCCACGAAGTTGAAGAACGCCGCCCACAGAACCGCCAGGCGGGGGGAGAGAACGCGGGTGGAAACGACCGTAGCGATCGAATTGGCCGCATCGTTCATCCCGTTGAGGAAGTCAAACAGGAGGGCAATGCCGATGAGGAAGATGGTCAGGACGAGCATGGCCTTTTTGCGGCAGGCACGTCGTCAGGCGTTCTTGATCATGATTCCCTCCAGCACATTTGCCGCATCCTCACACTTGTCGGTCGCCGTCTCCAGGCCCACCAGAACTTCCTTGATCTTGATGACCTGGATAGGGTTCTTCTCCTTCAGGAAGAGCCGGCCGACCGCCCTTTCAAAGATATCATCGGCATCGTTCTCATATTCATTGATCTTCTGAATCACCTCCTGCAAGCCATCAATATGGTGGAGATCCCTCAGCAGGCCCACCCCACGGTGCAGCTCGTCGAGTGAGCGTTCCAGCACCTCCACCAGCTCCGTCACTTCCGGGGGTGTTTTCTTGATTCCGTAGATCCTGATGCGCGACGCCGTACCGTCGATGTAATCCAGAATGTCATCGATGGAAGAGCCGAGCACATGAATATCCTCCCGGTCCAGCGGCGTCACGAACGTCCCGTTCAGTTCCGAAAAGATGCGGTGGGTGACCGCATCACCGACGTGCTCCCGCTCCCGAATCGCTTCCACCAGTTCATCCCGTCGCTTCGGACGGCGACTGAGGGAAAGCTCTTTCAGCAGACGCACGGCCTCCAACACATTCTGCGTCGCTTCCTCGAACATGGCGAAGAACTTGTCATCATGCGGAATCAGTCTGTGGATCAGTCGGTCGAGTTTCATGACAGCCACCCTGCTTCGTCTTCACACCTTCGCGGCAAGCACGGACTTCCGCATCTTTTCCTGATAGGCACGCACCTGTTCCGCCACCCCCGGGTACTTCACGCCAAGGATGCGCGCGGCCAGCAACCCCGCATTGAGAGCCCCATCGATGGCGACGGTCGCAACAGGCACTCCGGAAGGCATCTGCACGATGGAGAGGAGCGAATCCAGCCCGTTCAGGGCGCGGGACACAATCGGAACTCCGATGACCGGAAGGTGCGTCTTGGCCGCCAGCACCCCCGGCAGGTGTGCCGCACCGCCGGCGCCGGCGATGATGACTTCGACGCCCCGAGCGGCCGCACCCTCCGCATAGCGAAGCGCCTCATCCGGTGTCCTGTGCGCGGAGAGCACGAGGAATTCGTGAGCGATGCCGAACTCTTTCAGGATGGCTCGCGCCGGCTCCATGCGTTCGGCATCCGACGAACTGCCCATGACGATACTGACCAGAATGTTCTCCCTTTCCCTGGTTCGCTGCCTGCTGGTCATGACGGCCCCTCTGGTTGTTGGAAAAGAGGATGTGTGCGTGTCTTGAGCGGTGATGAATATAGCAAATGCCCTCGTCTTCCGAAAGAAGGGTATACCGTCCGTAGTCGGGCACGCACTCGCCCCCCTCCATCGGCTATCCGGCGGAAGCCGCCGCCCTCCGGAGGCGATCCATGACCGCAGCCCCCAATCCTTCCTCCTCCACAGCCTCCGCAAGAATGACATCGACCTTCTGACTGTCAAGTTCCCGGAATGTTCGATAGAGATTCCGGGCCAGGAAATTGACGTCTGCGGGAAGGAACCGGAAGAGGTACCCCGACTGCAGTTGCGTCAGCTGGACGGAATGGACGATGCAGGCAACACTCTTGCCAGCGCTCTTGAACTCGCGGATGAGCCGTTCCATGCGCTCCCCGTCTCCCCGATCGACAAGCACCACCTGTGCCGACGGTGCGTAGTGCCGGTACCGTGTCCCCGGCGACCGGCGCCGCAGTTCCTCCGTCGCTGTCACCTGTACCTGTCCGATCGTCTCCTGGATCCGCTCCAGCGTCAGGCCGCCGACCCTCAGAATCGCGGGCGGATCCACCGTGACGTCCACGACCGTCGACTCCACGCCAATGCGGGTGGGACCGGCGTCGATGACGACATCCACCCTCCCGCTGAGATCCTCCAAGACATGCCGGGCAGAGGTTGGACTGGGGCGTCCCGAGACGTTGGCGCTCGGCCCGACAATCCCTGCATCGAGATTCCTGATGAGCGAAAGCGCGACCGGATGATCCGGCATGCGGATCGCGACCGTCGAAAGCCCTCCCGTCACGAGGTCCGACACAAGCACCGTGCGCGGGAGCACGAGTGTCAGCGGACCGGGCCAGAACCGACGGGCCAGCATCTCCCCCTTCCGTGGAATCTCGTCAGCAAGATCCAGCAGGTGCCGCTCGTCGGCGATGTGCACGATGAGCGGATTGTCGGACGGCCGCCCTTTGGCGGCAAACACCTTCGCCACTGCATCCGGATTGAGGGCATCGGCCCCCAGACCGTAGACCGTTTCAGTCGGAAACACGACGAGGCCGCCCGCGCGCAAGACGCCCGCTGCCTCCTCGATGAGCGCCTGCTCGGGCCGATTCGGATCAGTCGTGAGGACTCTGGTGATCACGGCCTCACCCCTCGCGTGCGCCAGCCGGGTCCGCGAACGACACGCCCGGGCATCGCCCCCGTGTGTTTTCCATCTTTCAGCACAAACGTCCCGTTGACAAGAACATGCTTCACACCGGTTGCGTATTGGTGCGGATGGTCATACGTCGCGTGATCGGCAATACTGTCGGGATCGAAGAGAACGAGATCGGCATACCAACCGGGGGCCAGTCGACCGCGCCGTTCGAGCCGCAGGTTCTCCGCGGGAAGAGAGGTCAGTCGCCGCACCGCCTCTTCCAGTGTCATCAACCTCTGCTCCCGCACGTACCTCCCGAGGAGCCGGGCGACGTTCCCGTAGGCGCGGGGATGCGGATTCGATTTCAGAAAAACTCCTTCCGGCGCCACGGACTCCGCATCTGACCCGAAACTGACCCACGGCTCAATCATCTGGCGGCGCAGGTTCTCCTCTGACATGAGAAAGTAGACGGCACTCACGCGACTGTCATCCTGCACCACGAGGTCCATAGCCGCCTCTTCCGGCGTTGTGCCCCGCCTCCTCGCCACCTCGCCGAGCGTCAGTCCTGTGAGATACTTCAGGCTATCCGTCTTGAAGCCGACCAGCAAGACCCGATCAGGCGATCCGGCCGCCAGGTAGAGATTTTCCCAGGCATCCGTGGATGTTCTCATTTCGCGCGCAATGCGGGGACGCAGCGCGGCGTCTTGAAGGCGACGCATCCACGCGCGATGCCCGCCTTCCTGAACCCACGGGGGCATTGCCGCATCCAGCCCTGTTGCGCCGGCGGTATAGGTGTACATATCCGCTGTTACGCTCAGCCCTCGATCACGCGCAGCGCGGATCATCTCGAGGACGCGACGCATCGCCGGCCAGTTTCGTTCGCCGGCTGCTTTGAGATGATAGATCTCGCCGCGCACAGGGGCACGTTCACAGATGGAGAGGAACTCCTCAACAGCCGGCACAAGCCGTCGGCTTTCGCTTCGAATGTGCGAGATGTACATCCCGTCATACTCCGCTGCCACCTCGGCCAGCCCCACCAGTTCGTCCGTTGAGGCATAGAAGGCGGGAGCATAGATCAGTGAACTCCCCACTCCCAGCGCCCCATCCTCCATCGCCGCCCTCACCAGCTGGCGCATCCGCTCCATCTCCTGCGGCGTCGGAGGGCGGTCCTGATATCCCACTTCATGAATCCGGACGGTCGTGGCTCCGACGAAGGAAGCGACATTCGGCGAGATCCCCTTGGCGACAAGATGCTCAAGGTACTCCGCCAGTGTCGTCCACGTAACTTCGTACCGGATATCTCCCTGCTCCTCCTTCATCTCCTGCTTCATGGATGGCGTGAGGGGACCCATGGACCACCCCTCACCGAACACTTCGAGGGTGATTCCCTGACGGATGTCGCTCTGCGACCGGCCATCCTCCAGCAGTGACTCGTTCGCCCAGCTCAGCATATTGATGAAGCCGGGCGCAACGGCGAGTCCTCCGGCATGGATCTCTTCCCGCGAGGTCCCGGCGAGCGACGGACCGACGGCAACGATGCTGTCTCCGCGAACGCCGAGGTCTCCGACGAAGGCAGCTCCGCCCGAACCGTCATAGATCACTCCTCCCCGGATGATCACGTCGTAGTCATAGCGCGTGCTGCACGACGCCGAAAAGAGGAGCAGGACCGCGGCGGCCAGGGCCATTGCCCCCGCGCGCGTAACACCCGCATATCTGGCGCGACTCACTCAATCCTCCGATATCTCAAGTGATTCCGCCAGGATTTCAGCCACATCCTTCACCTCGACGGGAGAGTCCGGATTCACGGCCTTGACGCCATCGGTCATCATGGTCATGCAGAAGGGGCAGGCCGTGCTGATCACGTCGGGACGGATCGCCAGCGCTTCCTCGGCTCGCTCCACATTGACTCGCTTCCCCTCGGTCTCTTCCATCCACATCCTGCCGCCGCCCGCTCCGCAGCAGAGTCCTCGGCTCCGGGATCTCGCCATCTCCGCAAGATCCACACCGGGCACGGTGCACAGCGCGTCGCGGGGGGCATCATACACCCCATTGTACCGTCCCAGGTAGCAGGAATCGTGGTAGGTCACTTTTGCCCGAACCTCGCGATTGACCTGCAAGCGCCCCTCCTCGATGAGGTTCATGAGGAAATCCGTGTGATGCGCGACGCTGTAGTGCCCGCCGAACTGCGGATATTCGTTTCGGAGCATATTGAAGCAGTGCGGACACGCGGTTACGATCTTCCGCACCTGGTACCGATTCAGGGTTGCGACGTTGTCTTTGATCAGCTGCTGGGCCAGGTACTCATTCCCGATCCGACGGGCCGAATCGCCCGTGCACTTCTCTTCGGTGCCCAGAATCGCGAAACGGACTCCTGCCCGCCGGAGCAGTAGTGCGACGGCCTGGCTGACCTTCCTGTAGCGGCTGTCAAACGATCCTGCACAACCCACCCAGAAGAGTACATCGGCTTCAGGACGGTCGGCCATCAGCGGGATATCCATGCCGGAGGCCCAGTCCGCTCTCGACGAAGAGCTGAAGGCCCACGGGTTGAAGTTGTTCTCCAGGTTGCGGAAGACGGTCTGCACTTCCGACGGGAACGATGATTCCATCAGAACGAGGTTTCTCCTCATCTCGACGATGGCGTCGACATGTTCGATATTGACGGGACATTCCTGAACACAGGCCATACACGTCGTGCACGCCCAGAGTTCCTGCGGCGTGATGATGTGAGGAACCAGCGTCCTGCGCAGAGCGACCTCACGGCCGTCGACGCCGGCGCCGCGGGTCAGGTACGGACCCTTCTCCTGCAGGCGGTCGCGGATGTCCATCACGATCTTGCGGGGAGAGAGGAGCTTGCCCGTGAGGTTGGCCGGGCAGGATGCCGAGCAGCGGCCGCACTCCGTGCACGTATAGCCGTCCAGCAGTTGCTTCCACGTCAGATCCTCGACATCCGCCGCACCGAACCGTTCCACATTCTCCGCTTCGAGATCGAGCGACCGCAGCGCACCCGGAGGCTTCAGGGAACTGAAGAAGACGTTGGGAACAGAAGTCAGGATATGGAAGTGTTTCGAATAGGGAAGGTAGTTCAGGAACGCGAGCACGAGCACGCTGTGGGTCCACCAGAAGAACTCGAACCAGAAGGACGTCGTGCTGTCGGGGGAATCCGAGAACAGCGGGAGGAGCAGGACGGAGAGAATCCTTCCCGAATGTCGCTGCTGTTCAAGGATCATGCGCGTGGCATTCTGCCCGAGCATACTCAGCATGATGGCGAGGATGGCGCACAGGATGGCCACGGCGTCGATCCGCGCATGCGCATCCAGCTCCAGCCGTTTCGGACGAATCACGATGCGCCGAAAGAGTGCACCCAGGACGGCAAGCACGACGAGGCCCGCCACAATGTCCTGCGAACATGCGATCGCTGTGGCCACAGGTCCCAGTGCGTCCAGCGAGAACCCCGTCCAGAGTCCTTCACCGATAAACTCGAGAACGGCTGTCAGGAGAACGAGGAACCCCCAGAAGATCAGGGCATGGAGGATGCCCGCCACGGGATCGCGGAGAATCTTCGACTGGCCGATGGCAACGAGGAGGACCTTCCACAATCTCTTCGCCGGCTGGTCGAAGCGGTTGTCCGGCTTTCCGAGTTTGAGGTAGGCAATCACGCGGCGAAGGCTCCATCCAAAAGCCCCCAGCGCCGCTGCAAACACGAACAGAAAAACGATATTCTTCAGTGTCATAGGCAACCCGATAGAAAACCCGGTCCTCGTCTCAGAGCAGGTACGGACATCCGTTCGAATCCCGCAGAGGAGGCAGGAGTGCCCGCTTCCGGTTGCATGATCCTTCCTTCACCGCACGGGAGGCATCGGTGGAAACGGCACTAGAGAATGAACTCGGAGCGTGAAAGCGTTACGGCTTCGCCGGCGATGCTCAGCGACTGTACGCCGGACCGGCCGATGGAAAGGCGCATCTTCACGCGCCCCCGCCTGTGCAGTACGTCTCCCTGCTCCCCGATGTACTCCAGCCGGCCGTCCGGCATCCAGAGAGAGGGGATTGTGAAACCGGCTCGCTCTGCGTACGTCTGCAGATACACGCCGAGCGGCCCGTTGGCTGATCCCGTCACGGGATCTTCGTCGATCCCGACCGCGGGGGCGAAGAAGCGGGAATGGACAGCCGATCCCTCTTCCACAGTCTGCAGAGTGAAGAGACAGACACCCAGCAATCGCGCTTCACGGCAGGCAGTCCGGAGCTGCTGCTGATCGGGGCTGAGGGACCAGAGCTTCTTTCTGCCGCGGAGTGGTACAAACAGGTCGCGGTCGCGAACGGCGGGGAGGGATTCATGCAGGTCAGTTCGCGCCACGCCCAGCGCGCTGAGCAGGTGAGGGTGCAGCTTCCTCACGCGCCGGAATACCGGGAGGGGGAGCTGGAACTCCACGATCGTACCCGAGAACGCCTTCTCCACCACGACCCGCAGGATGCCGCTTCTGGTCTCCACGCGGAACGCATAGCACCCCTTCTGCCTCATTCCCCTCAGACCTTCCTCTGCGAGGACATGGAACGCGGCAACCGTCGCGTGTCCACACAGGGCGACTTCGCAGGCAGGCGTGAACCAGCGGAGACGCACATCCGCCTGTCTGTTCGACGGCGGGAGCACGAAAGCGGTTTCGGGGAACTTCAATTCTCCTGCGATCGCCTGCATGAGACGCGGGGAGAGACCGGTCGCATCAGGCACGACGCCCGCGGGATTTCCCTCGAATCGCCGGGAGGTGAAGGCATTGACGAGCCGTACGGGCAGATTCATCGGTCAGGGATCCCTCTCGATCGCACGATTCGTTCCCCGCAGGGAAACAGCAACGAGCGTTGCGGAGTCTCTCACGTACAGCAATCGCCCGTCCGCCACGAGGAACACATCGCCCGCCGCCACACCGGCGTCACCGCATACCCGATCTTCGTAGATCATCTTGTTGCGAGATTCGTCCCACACGGCGATCCAGCACGCATACTGCTTTGTTCCGTCGGAGGCCGGTTCCACGTTCTCGAACCAGCTCATCACCGCACAACCACCGAAGCGGAGCAAACCGACTTCGCCCGTCGCCGGCTTTTTGCCGACCGCCCGCCGGAACGCGTCCCGCAGCTCGGGAGGTTCTTCCCCGTCCCACACTTCCGGGAGGGACAACGCCACCGACGCATGGCCATCGTCACCCGACTGTCGGATGGCCGCGAGCGTCGGGTCGTCTTCTGCGTACTCCCGGATCGGGCGGCCCGTCGGGAGATCAAGCTCCGTCACCCGACGACGCTCAAAGGTCTGGTCAACGGTGAATACCGAGGTCCCACGGGCAAACCAGAAGGCGCCGTCCTGAGACTCCCACACGGAAGAACCGGAGGCAAGATCGAGTGCATGCAGCCGCTTGTGCTTCGGCAGATTCGGCACTTCATATTCGTGCAGGAGCACGACGCCGTGCCCGACATGCTCGATCCCGATCCACCATGGTTCGCGGAGCGTCACTCCCGACCAACGGACGGATCCCTCTGCCGGTTCAAGGCAGAAGAAGGAGACGCCACGGCGGACGGTATCGCGCGCCTCTCCCACAATTTCACCCGAAGGCGCCAGCACGAAGCGCCAGATCGGCGAACCCGCATCGTACTCCCAAACGGGACGAAGTTGATCGCTGCTTCCTGTGGACCCGAACTTCATGTCTTTCGATCCTGCATGGTCCAACCTACCGCTTTTTCAGAGGATTCTCAAGCAGACACGGAAGAGGAAACGAGGGGAAGGACCCGACGCCGGCATGCGGCGGTGGACGGGAGCGGGCCGAAGCTGGAGACTGAAAAGGGGGTTCAAGAGGTGAGGCTGATCCGCCACCGGTACGCCGGAAGTACACCGGGACGGGTGTCGTTCGGAGGGCCGATCTGCATGAGGAGCCGCGGACACGGGATGCGTCAGCTCGCTCTCACCGGGAGCTCTCCTCGCGGAGGAAATCTTCCACGAGCTTCCGATCGGAGAGGGCCGCTTCGATGCGGCGCAGCGCTTCCGTGAGGTCGGCGGCGGAGGAGACGTACGAGAGGCGGATGTATTCCTGATCTTCTTCTTTGAGGCGCGGTCCGAAGCACTGCTGTCCGAGGACGGCCACCCCTGCTTTGTGGAGCAGGAATTGCTGAAGCGACCGCGAATCCCGGAATCCATGCGCGCGGCAGACGCGGGTAACGTTTGGATACGCGTAGAATGCTCCCGCCGGCGTATGGCAGACGAAGCCCTCGATCCGGTTCAGGCCGCGGACGATGAGGTCGCGGTTCTCCCGAAACTCCGACACCATAGCATCGACACTCTCCTGCGGCCCGGTCATGGCTTCCATACCGGCGTACTGCGTGAAGGTGGCCGTGCAGGAATTGGAATTGGTCATCAACCGGGTGACATACGAAGCCAGGGACCGCGGCATGACGCCATATCCTACCCGCCAGCCCGTCATCGCGTACGTCTTCGAGTGGCCATCCAGAATGATCGTCCGCTCTTTCATGCCCGGGAACTGCACGACACTCTCCGCCTTGCCCTCATAGACGATACGGGTGTAGATTTCATCCGAGAGCACCCAGAGATCGTTCTTGACGGCCAGGTCGGCAATGACCTTCAGATCGTCCTTTGAGACAACGCCGCCGGTCGGATTCTGCGGCGAGTTGACGATGATCAGACGCGTGCGCTTTGTGATCTTCGAGCGCAGTTCGTCGACATCGAAGCTGAACTGCCGGTCTTCCCGCAGACGGAGAGGAACCGCGGTCGCGCCTGAGAAGCTGATCATCGACTCGTAGATAGGGTACCCGGGATTGGGATAGATCGCCTCATCCCCTTCTTCCAGAATCGCCAGAATACTGAAGAAGATGACCGGCTTCCCTCCGGGCACAACGACAACCTCTTCCGGAGCCACCGGAATGTTCCGCGTCTCAGCGACGTACTTCGCAATCACGGCGCGGAACTCCGGGATCCCCTGCGACGGGCTGTAGTGGGTCAGGTTGTTGTCGAGGGCCTTCTTTGCCGCCTGCTTGATGTACTCCGCGGTGTTGCACGCGGGCTCCCCGATGGACAGGGTAATGATGTCACGCCCCCGGGCTCTCAACTCATTGACTTCGGCCAGAACTTCAAAGGCCGTTTCCGTCCCCAGTCGGGAAAGACGTTTCGCGAGTTTCATGTCTCCGGTCCTTTTGCTCAACGCATGCGCGTGCCGAAAGCGTCAGCCATCAATGCCCGGCACCCAGCACCTGCCGCGCCTTCTGGGCGATATGTTCAGCGCTAACTTCAAATTCCTTGACCAGTTCCCACGGGGCTCCCGACTCCCCGAAGCGATCCTTCACACCAATGGACCCGGTACGCACCGGCCGTCCCATCGACCCCGCCCCTTCGGTGATGATCCTGCACACCCGGTCCGCCAGTCCGCCGATCTGGTGTTCTTCCGCCGTCACGACAGCACCCGTTTCGCGCGCCGCCCGAAGCACAGCTTCGTCGTCCAGCGGCTTGAGGGTGTGCATATTGACAACGCGGGTTTCAAGATTGTCTTCCTGTTTCAGAATCCACGCCGCCCGCATTGCCTCCGGCACCATCGGTCCGCAGGCGACGATGGTCAACTGTTCCCGCTCATTCTTGTAGTCAGAGGCGAGGACGGTCTCGAAGGCATCGATGAACCGGGGCTGCACGCCGCGGAATCGGATGACGTTCGCCTTCCCGAACACATACGGTGTCGCCTCGGTGGTGACAATCGGGGTTGCTTCGCGCGCAAACCGGATGTACTTGGGACCTTTGATCTCGAACATCAGATACTCGGTGGCCTTGCGGGTCTCGATGAAATCACAGGGAACCGACACCCGCATGTTGGGAAGACCGCAGATCTGGAAGAGGTCCTCAAGGGCCTGGTGGGTTGCACCGTCGGGACCGACCGATACGCCGCCGTGAGCCCCCGCAATGAGGACGTTGAACTCGCCGTAGCAGACGGTGGTGCGGATCTGATCAAGGCATCGCCCGGAGGCAAAGGTACCGTACGTGCCGAGAACCGGAATCTTCCCTTCCCGGGCGAGTCCGGCGGCAACACAGACCGAGCTCTGCTCGGCGATCCCCAGACTGATCCAGCGCGGCTTGCGTTCCGGATTCTTCGTGTAGAAATCACTGATGGTGATCGAGCCGGAAATGTCGAGCCCGAGGCAGACAACACGTTCATCACCGCCGCGCTGCTGCAGGGCGGCTCCAAACCCTTTGCGGGTCGGCTCCATGTCAACCTTCATCTGGGGTCCGCTGTTCCACCAGTAATCGGCTTTGAACACCGGCACCTTCTTCGCCAGTTCCACGTCTGCCCTGCGCTGGAATTCCTTCGCCCTCTCCATCATGTCGTCGACGTCGATCCTGCCGGTGAGTCCCAGCTGGGCCAGCCCTTTCTTCATCTCTTCGAGGTTCGGGGCCTTCCCGTGCCAGCCAGCCACATCCTGCATGAAGTCCACCCCCTTGCCCTTCACGGTTGACGCCAGGATGACGACGGGTTTGCCCTTCACCTTTGCTGCACGCTCGAAAGCATCGACAATCTGCGTCATGTCGTGTCCGTCGATCTCCAGGACCTCCCACCCGAAACTCCGGTACTTGTCGGGAAGCGGATCCACATTCATCACATCTTTCACCCATCCATCGATCTGCAGACGATTCCTATCGATAATCCCCACCAGATTGTCGAGCTGGAAATGCCCTGCCTCCATCACCGCTTCCCAGATCTGCCCTTCCTGCTGCTCCCCATCCCCCATGATGCAGTAGACACGCGCGGCATTCTTCTTGAGACGAAGTCCCAGGGCGATCCCCACAGCGATACTCAGGCCCTGACCCAGCGATCCTGTCGATGCCTCGACTCCCGGGAGTTTCAGCCAATGCGGATGTCCCTGGAAGGGGCTCCCGAGTTTGCGCAACGTGACGACGTCCCGAACGTCGTAGAAGCCCGCCATGCCAAGTCCCAGGTAGAGAGCGGGGGCCTTGTGGCCGACCGACCAGATGATGCGATCACGCCCGTCCCATTCCGGATTTCCCGGATCAAGATTGGCAACATGGAGGTAGAGAGCGGCCGTGATATCCATGATGGACAGTGTCCCTCCGGCATGACCGGAACCGGCTGCGGCGAGACACACCAGATCGTAGCCGCGCATGAGGTTGGCGGCGTCTTCCAACTGCGGGATGGAGTAGCTCTTGCGGACGGTGTTCGTGCGGGAGTCCATCAGTGGCATGAGATGCTCCTGGAAAGATGTGCAACCACTGCGCGGGCCATGGGCGTCAGTGCCGCTCCGCGTCGGGAGACCGGAAACCGCCTGCCCGAGGTACAGGACAGGACGCCATCACCTTCTCATCTGCCCGACGACTGACCGAACGGGGTGAGCAACACAAGACAAAATATGTACCAAGGAGGCAGGCTGGGAAACAGGCACCAGCGAGAAACGCGCCCTGGAGATCACCGCTCGGCGTTCCCGTTTCTGCAAATGAATCCCGTCTTCGGGAACGTACATGAGGGTCTGCGGTCAGAACCACAGCTGGACATCAGTCGGACTTGCGTTGCCTCTCAACGTCACCGACGTAGAAGAACGCCCTCCCCTGAAACTCGTTCTGGTGGTCCCGGCAATCGATCTCCTCGCACCGACTGGATTCCAGCCGGAACGTGTTTTCGAGATCGCTCTTCGTCCAGAAGAACTGCGTGTGGTAGTTCTCCATGTATCGTTTGAACTTCTGCTTCGGCACGAGGACGATCACCTTCTTCCGGGCGACGCGCTTCAATTCCGCTGCGGCGCGCTCCAGATCCTTCACGTGCTCGAGGGTGTGACAGCACAGAACGTAGTCGAAGGAACCGTCCGGAAACGGGAGGTGCTCAGCGAATCCCTCGCGCCACTCAACGCGCACGTCTTCCTGTTCACTCCGTGCACGCGCCCGACGGAGCGCCTCAACGCTCACATCCAGGCCGGTGACCGCAAATCCCTGACGCGCAAGTCGAATGGCAAGAGATCCCGACCCGCTTCCCACGTCCAGCACCGAACCGCCCTCTTCAAGCTCCCGCAGAATAAGCTCGACGTCCGTTTCTTCGACGCAGTCATTCGCCCGATTCCTCCAGGCGCTGTCGTACGCCTTCTTCCATTCCTCCTCCGACATCGTCCGGAAGTGCCCGCGCCAGTCGACGTCGAACCACTCTCCGTATTTCCGGCGGATGGTGCCCCGCGCCAACGTACGCTGATTCACAGCACTCAGCACGTCGCGCATCCACTCGGGGAGTGCATCTCGTATCCAGCGGAGGAATGACGTCATGCGGCTCGTGGTGCAGCGGAAGTCATCGTGGGACAGGAGCAGACCGCGTCATTTCTGCAACGGAGCATCACTGACCGAGGTGCCCGCGAGGCACTGCGCGCCTTCGGCTCCCGGTTCTCGACGCGGTCTTGGATCAACCGTAAGGAACGGAAGTGAGAGCACAGATTCAAGAGGGCTGAAGAAACAACAACGCCTTCCCGGCTCGACGGAGCAGGAAAGGCGTTGTGAAGACCAAGGAAGCGGCGCATCAGCTCGCTTCGCTGAGGAGCTGCTCCAGCTTTTCCGTGAATTCCTTGTCTGTGGGCTTGACCTTGGAAGGGAACATCGCCACGACTTCCCCCTTCCGGTTCACGAGGTATTTTTGGAAATTCCACTTCACCTCCCCCGGGACACGGGTCTCGTTCGTCAGGTAGCGGTAGAGCGGGTGCTGATCTTCGCCCTTGACACTGATCTTGGCGAAGAGGTCAAACGACACATCATAGTTCAGGGAACAGAATTCCTTGATCTCCTCGTTCGTGCCGGGCTCCTGGTTCCCGAAGTTGTTCGCCGGGAACGCCAGCACCCGGAATCCTTTCGACTTGTACTTCCGGTAGGTTGCCTCGAGGTCTTTGTACTGAGAAGTGTAACCGCAGAATGAGGCCACGTTGACAATGAGGAGAACCTCTCCGCGGTACGACGAGAGGGATTGCGGCTTCCCGTCGATGGTTTCCATCGTGAAGCTGTAAATGCCGGCCGGAGATGCCGAGGGCTTCTTGTCCTGAGCGGAATCTGATTCTCCGAGCGCAAGGACGAGCGCAACGAATGCGAGAGCAGTGGTCATGGGCGAATCCGTGTCAGTGAGTGATCGGTTGGATTTGCATACCTTGAGAACACCCGATCACGCCGGAAGATTCCCGACCCCCTGCGCCGTCAGGTCTGGGCGGGACCCTGCGGTCGGACCGGCACAATGATCCAGGCAATCACGTAGCCGACGAGGAAGGGGATGAATCCCGTGGCAATCGCCAGCACAACGGTGATGAGTCGAATGATCGTCGGATCAACATCCAGAAGCTCGCCGACGCCGCCGCAGACTCCGCCGAGTCTCTTGTCCGTATCCGAGCGATACAGGCGTTTCATAGTCGGTTCCTCCAATGAAGTGTTGCAGATCGCTGCTGCCTCTGCCGCCAATCAGTTTGTCCGGAGGTGGAATGTTCCTCTGTAGGTCTTGAGCCGGAGCTCCGGGCCGCCGCCGTTCACGGCTGCGCGGACCCTCTTCTCCGCACGCTGACTGCTTCGGATCTGCTGCTCTGCCGTCAGATCTGCATCAAGCTCCCCCCTTCGGCCGATATCTGCGACCAGTTCGAAGCCAAGGCCGCGCGGGAGCGTGAGGATGATCGTTCCTTTGTACGTCTCCACCGACGAACTCCCGGTCAACGACGTCACCTCGATGTCCGCGTCGCCTTTGTACGTCTCAAGCTCAAGCGATCCGGCAAGACCGCGAATCTCCACCGTACCTTTGTACGTGTTCATCCCCACAGCGGATGCAAGGCCATGGATACGCGTCGCAGACTTGTAATCTTTGATGCGCAGCGCGGCCTTCGCGGGCATGCGGATGCTGTAATCGACCAACGGCAGGTTCGTCGACCCCCAGCCGGCAATCCCGAAGAACGAGGTGCTCTGGCGCCGCACCTGGTCGTAATCCGTTCTGACGCGAACCGACGATTCCGCGGCCGAGATATCGATGCGCGTGTCCTCCACCGCCTCCTCGTCGTCCCGACCAGACCCGTCCGCCGTAATGCGCGCGACGATCTCAATTTCCGATCGCTGCCAGACCTCGACGCGGATACTTCCTTTGTAGGTGTCGATCACGACGTTGCCGTCGGGGCGAAGCGGGAGTGTCTTCTGGATCTCACGTGACGGCTGTGCCTCCGCCCGAAAGCAGAGGATGCCGATCGCCAGGACGGGCACGGCCCTGAGACTGTTCATCGATACCTTCCTCCTTCAAAACAGATGTCCGGTATCGTACATTACGTTGCAGGAGAGACGAAGTTGCGCAAGCCTGCCAGGAACCAGCCCGATCGGAACGAGACACGCCGGGATTCCCGAACGGCTCTATTCCCCCATGCTGTGGCGGGTTCGCTTGATCTCTCCTCGCCGTTTCTTCGCTTCGAGGCGGCGGAGGTTGGCGGCAACGGATGGGCGAGACTTCCGGCGCAATCGGCGCGGCCTCAACGCATCTTCAAGAATATCCCGGAAACGCTCGACCGCCCGCTGCCTGTTCTGCCACTGGCTGCGGGAGTCCCGGGCAACAACGCGAAGCTCGCCGCCGGAGGTGAGGAAGGAAGAGAGGCGTTCCTGCAGAATGCGCTTCTCGTCATCGGTGAGAGCTAGTGAACGGGGCAGGCTGAATCGAAGTTCCACGCGCGTCTCGACTTTGTTGACGTGCTGGCCGCCCGGTCCGCCGCTTCGCGAGGTCCGGAATCGGAGCTCACCCGTGAGTGCGTCCCACCGCTCTTTGCTGAAATGCCCGCGTGTCATGATCGCTGCACCATCATCGCGGCGCTTTCTGCTGGTCATGCCGGCCGAGATGCCTGTCAAACCACGCAAGCATCCGCTCACCGGCATCGACGATGAACTTGGGCTCCTGCAGTCCATGGGGCATCCGGGGGTACACCACCATTTCGACGGGCACACCGAGCCGCCGGAGCGCAACGTAGAGCTCCTGCCCCTGCGACAGCGGCACCCGCTCGTCCTTCTCGCCGTGGAGAATCAGGGTGGGCGTCCTGACGTTCTTCACCTGAAACATCGCCGAGTGACGCATATACGTCTCCATCCTGTCCCAGTAGTCCCCGAGGAAGTAATCGGGAACGAAGCTGGGGATGTCCGATGTCCCGACGAAGCTCATGAGATTGGTGACGCCGGCACCCACACTTGCTGCCTTGAACCGGTTCGTCCTCGTTATGATGAACGATGTCATGAAGCCGCCGTAGCTCCAGCCGCAGACTGCCAGACTCTCGGGATGCGCAACCCCCATCTCGATGACCTTCTCCACTCCCGCGATGTCGTCATCAAAATCTCCAAAACCCCAGTCGTTCACGTTGGCGAAGCGGAATTCCCGTCCGTAGCCACTGCTTCCCCTCGGATTTGGCCGGAGAACGGCGTAACCCCGCTGCGCGAACGCCTGCAGGGGATACGTCGAGCCGCCTGCAGTGAACCCCTGGGTGAAGACGCTGGCGGGTCCGCCATGGATGAGCAAGATCAAAGGATACCGCCGCCCGGTCTCCCACCCAACCGGGTAGGTCAGCAAACCTTCGATCTGGCGCCCGTCTCCTGACGTCCAGCTCACCACGACGGTCTTCCCCAACGGGAGCTTCGGAAACGAGGCGTTGACATCGGTGAGCCGCGCGGGCTTGAAGTCGCTGATCTTCGAGACGTGAACATCCGGGGCTTTCTCCGGGGTCTCGTAGACAAAGGCCATCATCCCCGCCCGCTTGGAGAAGGAAGCTCCGCTGAAGGTCCCCGGTCCGGGCGTGAGTTCGCGCACATCGCTCCCCTCGATCGGCACTGCAAGGTACCGGCGGGAGGTGCGCACGATCTCGCTGGCGTACACCTCTCGGCTATTCGCGGACCAACCTTCCAGCCCGCAGCGTCGATCGGGTGTCGCTGCCAGCTTGCGCGGCGGTCCGCCCGCGGCCGCTACCGCCCAGACATCCGCAGTGTGTGCCCAGTGCGAGTCTCCGCCGTCGGAGACAAATGCAATCCACGCACCGTCGGGAGAAAACCGCGGATCAGAATCGTACCCCTTCCGCTGCACCAGCGGCATGACGGCTCCGCTGTCCGAAGGCACAGCGGAGATATCCGCTTCGAGCCACGGATCCGCACCCGGAAGCGGCTGATGGGAAAACGCAATGACGGAACCATCCGGCGACCAGTCAAAGGCCGTCACATGGAACGAGCCGCCGCTCAGACGGCGCACTCTTGACGAGTCGCCGGTCCCCGGCTCTGCCGAAGTGGTATAGAGATGATCGAACTTCAATGCCCGATCCACCACGATCCAGTCCCGCTTCTCCTTCTTCGCCTTCTCCTCCGCATCCGCCAGGGGATCGGTCATCAGGAAGCCGATCTTCCTGCCGTCCGGCGACCAGCGGTAGCGCGTGATGCCGCCCTTGACAAACGTGAGCTGGCGGGCTTCGCCTCCGGTCACCGGCATGACCCAGAGCTGGTTCTTACCGTCTTTCCCGCGCGTCGAGAGGAAGGCCAACGACGCGCCATCCGGGGAGAACGAGGGATTCGTGCACGATCGCTCGCCGAACGTGTACTGCCGGTTCTCGCTACCGTCGGAGCGCACCACCCAGATGTGGGAGAGGAACTCCGAGAGTTCCCCCTCACGAAGCGGAGTCGATACGGTATAGGCAATCAGCTTCCCGTCCGGACTGATGGCTGTGGCTCCCACGCGCTTGAACTGCATCATGAGATCGGGGGTCCAACCTTGCTTCACGTCCTGTCCGCACACTGCTGCCGACATCAGGGCGATGATCAGTCCGGCTGCAAACGCCCGCAATATCATACCGCTGGTACCGTTCATGTTCAGTGCTCCTCATGTCCCTGGATATCGGAAGGCCGAAGCCCTTCGAGAGTGACGTAGCGAATCTCGTACTCCGGCCGGCCTTCCATCCACTTCAGAAACTCGTCGATCCAGCGCGTCACGATCCCCTTCCTCCATCCCCAGCGCGTGAAATGGTCATGGAAGAGCAGTCCGAAAAAGCGGCTCCGGGCAGCCGTGCGGAGGAAGCCGGCCCGTGCGGAGTCCATCGCTGCAGCGTACGTCGATTCCTCAAGCGCCCACGTGTAGTCCCTCAACTCGGGCACATACCAGAGGGTATCGGTGAACTCCGGTTCCCGGATGTCAGGTTTGCTCAGCCAGCGTATACCCAGCTCCCGGATCACCCGGACGTTTTGGGGATCAAGCTGATCGTCACTGCCGGGGGAAACGTACGCCGTCACGGGTTTTCCCGTGGTCTGTTCAAGAAGTTCTTTCCCCAGTCGGGTTTTGCGGAGGTGCTCGCCGAAGGGCACCCACGCACCCGTGGCCGGATCCTGAAACTCGGCGCCGGTGTTTCCCGTCGGCTCGTGCCGATGGTTCCAGCCGTGGAGAGACACCATGTGGCCCCGCTCGACGAGCCGTCGCAGGTCCTTCGCCATCCTGCCGTTGGCGTTGGCAGGTTCCAGAAGCCGATGGGGAATCACCGCCAGCTGGAGGCGTGCGCCGTGGGCCTCGAGCACGGTGAGAAAGGAATCGATTTCCTGGGGCTGAATGGGGCTCTCGGACATGAACACGTCGTCCACCCGCAGCGTCACAAACACCGTCCGGCGGGCAAGACCGGTTTCCTGTGATAGTCCGGAAGTGATGGGCGCGAAGAGCACGACCGCCAGGAGCAGCATTCCGTGTCGCATGCCGGCACCCATGATTGATCAGGAGAAGACTGACGGAGATCAGTAGAAGTAGTAGTGTACGGCGAGTTGCGGCAGGGGCAGGATCGTTCCGTCGGAGAAGTAGGTGAACACCCCCTCAACGGTCATGTGGAGAGCTTCCCGCACGGCGAATTCCCCGCCCACGCCGACGCCGGCCCGAAAGGGGGATGCCATCTCGTTCCGCTCCGAGCCGGAGTAGAAATACCCCAGCGCTGCGTTGACGAAGAACCGTGTGGATTGCCCGCGCACGAGATCATACTGGTACTCGCTGCCGAGACTCAACGAAAGCCGTTCGGTCACCTTGATGACGCCGAAGGCGAGCTGGAGGGACGATTTCGAGGGAAAGTGCGTGCGGAAACTCACCCCCACGCCTGAGGCGGGACCACCCGAAAAGCCAAGTCCGAAAACAGTTCCGCCAAACCCCCGCGCCGTCGCATCGCTCGACACACTGACCTGCCCCCACGAGCGTGAAGAGAGGATCAGCACACAACCCGCGATGAGGATCGCCCGGAACGGGGACATAGTGGCCTCCTGGTGTACAGCGCGAAGTGAATGATCATGCAGTTGCGTGTCAAGATACGATTTTGTGAGGAAGAAAGAAAGAAGAGGAGCTGCTGGGCCGAGCCGCGGAGGCAGGCGGTGTGCCTGCCTCCCTGCTCAATCCGCGGGATGACATCTCAGAACTCGGCGCTAACGCCAATCGACGGCAGGATGCCGATGTTCCCCGACTGGTCGAGTTGGCCGGTTCTGCTGTTGTAGCGCGGGACATCCACCGGCTTGCGGTTGTAGATGTTCTGAATATCCAGGTACGTGATGAGCGCCCAGGTCCGGAACATCCAGCGCCGGTCGATGCGAACATCCAGACTGTGGTTGGCAACGATCCGCTTGCTGTTGTAGAGAACTGCGGACTGCGTCCCGTCGGGATTGAACGGCGTGTAGGGGCGCCCCGATGCAACGCGGAACTTCGTGCTGATTTCCCATTTCTCGCTGAAGAGATAGCCGCCCCCCAAATTCACGATCCAGCGCTGGTCGTAGCTGCTGGGCCGATAGACCCCGTCCAGCCCCCTGAACTCCGATCGGTTGTAGCTGATGCTGAGAATACCGTAGTGCGGGATGTCCGAAGACTTTTTCTGAAGGAACAACTCCACGCCGTGCGCCCGACCCGCACCGGCACTGGTCAGACGGTCAACCCCGAAGGAGGCGAACCCCTCGTCCGCGCCGCCGAACCCAGCACCCGTATTCGCCAGTACGAGGTACGGCCTGTCGATGCTGGCCGGGTAGTCGGTGTACCGTTTGTAGTATGCTTCCAGACTCGCCTTGATGTCGCTCCGCAGGAGATGATCCACACCGAGCACGTATTGATCCACGCCGACGTACCTGAGCGACCGGTTCGCCGGCTGAGCCGTCAGCCAGATCGTCGACGGGGCCTGATGGTAGCGCCCGACGCTGGCGTTCAGATTCGTGATGTCGGACAGGGCATAGCTGAGGGAGAGCCGCGGGGCCGCAACGACCTCCTGCTCGATCAGATTGAAGTAGTCGAAACGCACGCCGAGCGTGGCCCGAAGCCGCTCGAAACGCTGGGAGATCTGGGCATAGGCCCCGGCTTTCACTGCCGTCGTATCATAGAGTGCATCCACGCTCAGCAATTGCCCGAAGCTGGTTTGGAATGCCGGAAGCAGCATATCCGCCCGAAACAAGAGTGTCCGCGCCTGCAGCCCTGCCGAAAGCTCCGTCGTCTTCGAGAGTTGCAGCACCAGGTCACCGCGGAGCGAGGTCTCGGACTCGTACGACGAATTTCGGAACAGAGGCCTCAGCAGTGTGTCGCTCTGCTGGAAATTGTACTCAACGTAGACCTGACCCAGCGTCAGCGTGAAGAAGCCGTGGTCCAGAAGACGCCGCCAGGAGACGCCGCCGACCGCCTGCGTCTGGTCGCTGGAGAGAATGCGAGAGTTGTCAAAGCGCTGCTCCGGGGTCTCGTTGAAGAGGCGGACATTGTCGAGCGCCGCGATGCCCAGGACGGTGATGCGGTCATGCGTGCCGAGTCTGTACGACGCCTTGCCGAGAAAATCCCAGTACTCCGGCACGAAGCCGAATCCCGCCGCCTTGAAGATGAAATCGAGATAACTCCTGCGCGCCGAGAAGAGAAAGGATCCGTTTCGGTCAAGGGGACCCTCGGTGTTCAGCCCGAATTGACTCGCAGAGATCGTCGCTTTCCCTCCAAGACGGTCCGTTCTCCCCTCCTGAAGGTTGATGGTGAGCACGGATGAGAGCTTGTCCCCGAAGCGGACACCGAACCCCCCGCTCGAGAATGCCGTCTCGCTGACGAAATCCAGATTGATGAAACTCAACGGTCCGCCGCTGGCTCCCTGCGTGCCGAAATGATTGATGTTGGGGATCTCGATGTTGTCGACGACGAAGAGGTTCTCCGACGGCGCTCCGCCGCGCACGATGAGGTCATTTCTTCCCGCCTGCGCCTGCGCAACGCCGGGAAGGATCGACACGGCGCGCACGACGTCTTCCAGCCCGCCGGGGAGGCGCCGGATTTCTTCGTACGACTGCGTCTGAAGGCTCACCGGCTTGTCGGGCTGCTTCTGGAAGAACGCGGCCCGAACGGTGATCTCGCCAAGCTCGATGGCTGTTTCGACAAGCCCGAAGGCAAGCTGGACGGGCTTCACGGGAGAAACGACCACGTCAGTCCTCACCAGCGGCGCAAACCCGATCACCGATGCCTGGATGGCATACGTGCCCACCGGCACGCCCGTGATCACGAACTCTCCTTCCAGATTGGTGGAGGCTCCGTACGTGGTTCCAACGACGATGACATTTGCCCCCGGGAGCGGCTCTTTCGTGGCGGCGTCAAACACCAAACCGGTAAGGGAACCGGTCATTGCGTCCTGCGACAGCACCGCGAAGGGCGACGCCGCGACCAGGGTCAGGACAATGAAGAAGTATTTTTGGAACATGTGCGTTCTGGGAATTCTTCTGTGAATGACGAAAGTGCGCTGACTGACAGTTCACAACAACAGAAACCCCCTGAATGATTCCCGAAACGCAAGGGAATCAGACAGGGGGAACACGGCTAGACCAACAACTCAGGAAATCAACAGTCTCCCCTGTTCCATGATGAGTCTGTCGTCGAACCAGACGGAGGGACTGAGCACCAGTCCGTCGAGATGGCTCTGGACGTTGACGCTTCCTCCCATCGAGACATTGTCGCCGAAGGCGATATGGATGGTTCCCAGCACTTTCTCATCTTCGAGAATGACGCCGGTGATTTTTGCCCTATCATTCGTCCCGATGCCGAATTCCGCCACATTGCGAGAGGGGCGTCCGTGAATCTCGACCAGCTGCGTCAGCTTCTCCGCCTCTGCGCCTCCCGCGATCTGTTCGGCATAGCCGTCCTTGACGGTGATCCGGAGCGGCTCCTTCAGCATGCCGATGCCCGCCATGGATCCGTCCACCACGACGATCCCCTGCGACAGGTTTTCCAGCGGGGCGAGAAATGCTTCCCCGGTCGGGAGATTGCCCCCCTGTCCCTTCTGCCGAAACAGTCCGTGGCTGGCATAGGCCTTGCGCCCGCGCACCGGGAGCGTGATGTCCGTTCCCCCGGGGGCTGTCACGCGGATCACGGACGTCTGCTCCATCATGGCGACGAGTTTGTTCGTCAGGTCGGCGATCTTGTGGTAATCCGCGTTCATGCACCGGATCATCATATCCTCTGTCACTCCGGGGAGGGTCGCGACGCGGACTCCTTTGGCAGAAGCTGCCCGCTTGGCATTCGTGTGGGTCAGGGATTTGCTGGTGGGACAGAGGACGACATCGACACTCTGCATGACGTATGCGACTTCCGGAGGAGGTTCTTCTCCGTTCGTGCGGCGCGGGATGATCTCCAGCAGGACGACCTCGTTACCGAACTCGCGCGTCACCTGGAAGAGTGCTGCGCCGATCGTGCGGCAGGGTTCGTCGGTCACCACGGCCACCCGTTCTCCCGGTTGGAGGCCCATGCAATCGCGCACGGCAACCTGCGCAGCCGAGATCAGTTCCTGTGAAAGGGGCATCGCGAGTCCTCCTTGGATGGCAATCGACGGACGGCTACGAACCCGCCGTGATCGTTTCGAGACCGTGGGCCGCAGCACCTGTTTCCGCCCGGCGCAGCAGGAACGCAAACAGCAGACCGAGGAAGCCGAGGACCGAAAAGATCCACATGCCCAGCGCATAGCCTCCGGGATTCTCCGCCGAAGCCGCTGAAACATCATTCGCCCAGCCGATCAGCAGATTGAATCCGGCGAGTCCGATATTCTGAATCATGGTCATGAGGCCGTAGGCCGTGCCGAGTTTCCCCTCATCCACGACGTAGGCGACGGAAGGCCACATGACGGCGGGGATCAGCGAAAAGGCGACCCCCATCATCGCCATCGGCACATAGAGGGAGACGGAGGTGTAGGTCATCATCAGATAGACGGGAATAAGCAGGAGCGAGCCGAACACCATGAAGAGCGATCGCTTCCCGACCTTGTCCACGAGGAGGCCGAAGAGGGGCGTGCCGATCATTGCGAACAGCGTGAGCATGCTGGAGAGGAATCCTCCGAGCTCCCGGGACACTCCGTGCGCCTCGATGAAGAATTTTACCGCAAACGTCTGGAAGGGGAAAATGGCGGAATAGAAGGTGATGCACAGGGCAACGATGAACCAGTAGGAGGCCGTGAACCGAAAGATCTGCCGCAGCTGAACTTTTTCCGTCTCTCCCGCCGCCCCAATCTGATACCGCCTGCCAGCCCTCGCTTCGAGAACCCAGTACAGGATCGCGCCCACGATACACATCGTGCTCATCCCGACGGCAATGAGGAGGGGAAGCTGCCATTGCTCGTAGGCGGGCTTGGCCCATGAGGGGGAGTTCAGTGCCGCAAAGGAGCCAAGCCGGGCAATCGTCAGGTTCATCCCGAATGCGAAGCTGAGTTCCTTCCCCTTGAACCATTTCGCAATGGCCGTTGTCACAGCGACGATCAGCGATTCCGCGCCGATGCCGAACACGAGCCGTCCGGCCGCCATGATCTCCAGCCGTCCGCTGGAAGCCGTCACGGCTGCCCCGATGAAGCAGAGCGCCCCGAAGATGAATGTGGATCGCCGTGTACCCAGACGGTCGATGATGATGCCGCCGATGAGCACCATGATGACGTTGGGGATGCTGTAGATGGCGTTCAGGAGGCCGATGTCGCTGTCGGAGAACGACAGCTGCCGCTTCAGCACATCTGCCAGAGGACTCACCGCGTCGTACACATAGTAGTTGCCGAACATCGCCAGACTGATCACGACGAGCACAGCCCAGCGGACCACCGGCGGCGGTGGCGGCAGGACAGACGACAGCGACAAGCGGCTCTCGGTTTCACCAGGCATTTTTGGCTTCCCTTCCCTGCTTCGTGCGACCAGATACGACGTCTAGCGGACGTTCTTCAAGATCGCCAGCAGGAAGCTCCAGAATTTCTCGACGGTATCGATGTGGATTCTTTCGTCAGGCGAATGGACGCCCTCCAGAGTCGGACCGAAGGACACCATATCCATTCCAGGGTACTTTTCCCCGATGATCCCGCATTCC
>CAYXMK010000016.1:0-345 GCA_964465905.1 uncultured Ignavibacteriaceae bacterium
CAGATAGTCAGACCTCTCAAACGGCAAGCGATTACCTCCCCGGCGGGCGTCTCTGCATCATCTGACGCCTCTCTTCCTTTACTTTCGTAAACTCCTTCTTCTGCTCAGGCGTCAGAAGTTCTTCGATCTGTTCATCCGTCCGACGGGCGATATCGAGCATGCCCTCCCGCATCGCCTGCCGGTCGCCCTGCCCCTTCTCCCTCAGTTTCTCCATCTCTTCCTGGGCGTTCTTGTAAATCTCCGTAACCTTCGCCGTCTGAACGTCCGTCAGCGATAGGCGCACTTTCAGCTGGTTTGCCCTCTCCTCAGGAGTGAGTCGCATCCGCTGCGGCTGAGCAGCAACCG
>CAYXMK010000016.1:355-13589 GCA_964465905.1 uncultured Ignavibacteriaceae bacterium
GGCTCAAACCAACGAGGGTCGCCCAGCGTGCCAACAATCCTCTAGCTTCCATGCGCATTCCCTTCCGTGTGATATTCCTTGGATCGGTTCCCCGCCCCTCAGGTTTAACCGCCGCCGCCGAGATCACTCTTCTTCCACCGCCGGCACCGGCAGGGCAGTTGCCTCCCGCTTCAGGAGTCGCCGGAGCTGTTCCGTCCACGATTCAAGCAACGAATAGAACGTCGGGACAATCACCAGTGTGAGGAACGACGAGATCGTCAGACCCGAAATAATGGCGATCCCCAGAGGGCCCCAGAAGCCCGCGCTCTCTGCTCCCATGACAAAGTGAAGCTCGCGCCAGTTGAAGTCGAATCCGGTTGCCAGAGGCACGATACCGAGTACCGTCGTGGTGGCAGTCAGCATGATCGGACGCAATCGTGTCCTGCCGGCCTCTACCAGCGCCTCGTTGAGCGACATTCCCTGTTCGCGTTTTTGCTTGGCAAAATCCAGAAGTACAATGGCGTTCTTCACCACGATTCCCGCCAGGGCAATCACTCCTACTCCCGTCATGATCACCACGAAGGGAGTCTGGGTAATGATCAATCCCCACAGAACACCGATCAGCGAGAGGATGACGGAGAGCATGATGACGAACGGCACCTTGACAGAATTGAACTCCGAGACGAGGATGAGAAACACCAGCAGAAGCGTCGTCAGGAACGCTCTCCCGAGGACTGCCTCGGCCTTCTTCTGTTCTTCGTCCTTCCCCGTGAAGGTGACGGTGTAGCCGCTCGGCAGATCAAATCCCGCCAGTCGCTCCTTGACATCGGACAGCACTTCCGATGCAACCCTCCCCTCGACGTTCCCCGTGATGGTGATGACACGCTTCAGATCCTTGCGACGGATATCCGACATGCCGGACGCGGACTGGATCTGCGCGACTGCGGAGATGGGAATCGACAACTGCTGGCCGCGCCGGTTCATGAACGTCACATTGAGCTGTTTCAGATCCTCGATCGATTTCCGCTGATCCTCCGCCAACCGGACACGGATCTTGTATTCATCCTCACCGACGCGGTACTTTGATGCTTCCGCTCCGCTGATGGCCGATCGGATAGTTCCGGCAATCTGCCCCGTGCTCGTCCACAGCAGTCCTGCCTTCTCCCGGTCCACGATGATTTCGACCTCCGGCTTGCCGGCATTGTAGTCGTCCTTCAGATCGAACAGCCCCGGAATGTCTGCAATTTCACTCCGCGCGCGCCTGCTGAGCTCCGCCAGCGTGCCGTAGTCTTCACCGGAGATCTCGATGCTCACCGCCGCGCCGACCGGCGGACCCATCTGCTGTTTCGTCACCACGATGTTCGCCTCGGGCAATCCTGCCGACGCCATCCGGATGTTCTCCAGTGTGACAAACGTGCTCTGACTCCGCTTTTCCTTCTCGAAGAAATTGATGGCCACGCGCGCCTTGTTGGAGGTTCCCTGACCGCCGAAATCGAACGGGTCGTCCGATGTCCCGACGGACGTGACGACGTACTCCACATCTTTCCTGCCGCCGATGCCCCGCAATCCCGACTCCACAGCCGCCGCCACACTGTTCGTGACGTCAAGGGAGGTGCCTGCCGGAGCCTCGATGCTGATATTCACCTGTGAGGGCTCTGTATTGGGAAAGAATTCGACTCCCCTATTGAGCACCCCGAAGGCCATAAACGTCAAGAAGAGGAGTCCGATCGACGCCGCAACCGTCTTCCCTTTGTGGTACAGTGTCCACTGAAGCGTGCGAACATAGTACTTCTGCATCACCGGGAAGACCACCTCGTCGACCTTGTGGTACAGCCAGGTGATCGGATTGTACTTCTTGTACCAGTGGGGGTGTTCCAGATTCTCACGCGCCTTCCGGATTTCCTTCTGGTAGTCGATCCACTGCGCTCCCTGGACGGGACTGATGATGAAGGCCACAAAGAGCGATGCTCCGAGCGTCGCAATCAGCGTGATGGGGAGGTACCACATGAAGTCCCCCACGATTCCGGGCCAGAACAGCAGAGGGACGAAGGGAGCGATGGTCGTCACCGTCGATGCCAGGACCGGTATTGCCACCTCTGCAACACCGTCCTTCGCGGCTTGCAGGGGGGGTTTCTTGTACTCCTGCTGGTGGCGGTAGATATTCTCAATCACCACCACGGCATCGTCCACCAGAATGCCTAACGCCAGGACCAGGGAGAACAGCACAACGAAGTTGAGCGTCACATCGAAGATCCCCAGGATGATGAACCCGATCAGCATCGAGAAGGGGATCGCCGTTGAGACGAGGAGAGAATTCTTGAAACCGAAGAACATGAAGAGCGTCAGCACGACCAGGAACATCCCCGTGAGCACGCTGTTTTCCAGTTCGCTCACGAGCCGCTTGATATTCACCGACTGGTCATTCGAAATCGCAATCTCCACACCGGCGGGGAGAACGGCGCGTTCCTGTTCAATCAGCTCTTTTGCGCGCCCGGCGATATCGATGAGATTCTCGCCCGCCCGCTTCCGTACGGCCAGCGACACCACCTCCCGGTCGTTGAGGCGCGCGTAGGTCGCCCGATCTTCGAACGAATAGTCCACCTCGGCAACGTCCCGCACGTAGATCGGTTTACCATTCTGGATCTTCACCACAATATCTTCGATGGGCTTGACGTCCTTGAACTCGCCCGGGATGCGGACCGACAGGTTCTGCCGTCCGTCGTCAATCGTGCCCCCGGGAATCGACAGATTCTCTCCCTGGATGGCACTGACGATGTCGCTGAAGCCGAGCTGGTAGGCGTTGAGCCGGTAAACATCGACATTCACCTGGACTTCCGGTTCCAAGCCGCCGCTAATGTCGGCGCGGAGAACACCGGGGATTGCTTCGATCTTGTCCTGCAGCTGTTCTGCAATGCTCTTGAGGCGCGCAAGACCCAGGTCGCCCCCGACGTTTACGAACATGATCGGGAACTCACTGATGTTGATCTCGGAGACGATCGGATCGAGGATGTCGTTCGGTAGGTTGGGGACAGTCGAATTCACCTTGTCCCGCACTCTCCGGAGCGCTTCATCCATATCCACTCCGGTATTGAACTCCACCCGAATGGTCGAGAGTCCTTCCTTGGACACTGAGCTGATCTGCTTGACGTCCTTCAGGGACTTGAGGGCCCGCTCGAGGGGCTGTGTCACGAGTCCCTCGATGTCCGTCGCCGACACGCCGATGTAGGGGGTGGAAACGATGACGAGCGGAATGGTGATATCCGGCGCAGCTTCCCGGGGAAGGGACGTGTAGGTGCCCCATCCGAGAATCACAATGAGCAGGATCAGGATGTAAACGGCGACTCGATTCTGTACCGCAAGGTTTGAAATGCGCATGCGAAGACCTTCATATCATCTGAATGGACTCTCTTCAACCGTCAACGGTCACGTGCTGCCCGTTCACGAGTTTCTGGAACCCAGCCGTAATCACACGATCGCCGGGCTGCAACCCATCACGCACCTCGAGCATATTCCCTCGCCGGGCGCCGACCCTCACAACCCGCTCTTCCGCCTTGCCGTCCTTTTCCACGTACACAATGAGTCTCTCCCGATCAACGCGCTGGATGATGTTCTCGCCCACCAGCAGCACGTCGGAGCGCATCGATCGGACAATGCGCGCACGGACGATCATCTCGGGCTTCAGCCGCTGCCCGGGGTTCGGGACGGCGATTTCCACCGGAAGGGTTCGATTGCTCGCTGACACGGCTGCTCCGACGTACTCGACCGTTCCCACGAGCGTATCCGCCGGAAACGCATCCGCCACAACATGCACAACATTGCCCGGCTCCACCGAGCCCGCAAACCGTTCAGAGATCTCAACCAGGATCTTGACCGATTCCAGGTTGACAATGCGTGCCACCGGCACCATGGGAGGAGCGTATTCTCCCTGATTCTTCAGGCGGTCATCGAGAATGCCGTTGATGGGACTCCGGAGACGGGTTCGTTCCAGACGCGCGAACATCAAATCGGCCTGTGCCTTGGCGGCATCGCGGGTATACTGAGCATTCTTGAACTGCAACTCGCTGATGGCTCTTTCTGCGTACACCGACTTCTGCTTGTCGAAGTTGAGTTCGGCGAGCTTGTACTGCGCGGCAGCAGCTTCATAGCTCGCTTTGAGAACATCGTCGTTCAGAATGCCGATGATCTGTCCCTTCCGGACCACCTGTCCCTTCTCCACCAGCCACTCCTTGATGACGCCCCCCTCTTCCGGACTCAACATCACATCCTCCCGCGCCTTCACGACACCCGCCGCCGTGATATTGTCCGCGAACTGTACGGGACGCAATTCTTCGACCCGCACTTTGACTGTCGACGGCGATTGATTGGTTTGTTCACTCTGGTCAGCGTTCGCGCTTGACTGGCCACAGCCGCTCCAGATGAGCGCCGCCCCGCCGAGGAGCATACTGCATGCGACAACGATACGTGCTTTCATCAATCGTCCTACCTTACGATACATGAAGAAGTTGGGATACCTGCTGCGCTGCTGTTTCCCTGAAAAGGCTCAGTCCTCTTCAGGCAGTGCCACGACATAGTCCGGTACACGTCCTATCGTCACGTCAAGATCCGCGGAGGCCACCACATAGTCATAGACGGCCTGGATTCTGTTCACCCGCGCCTGCGACAGGGCCAGCTGGGCATCGTTGACCTCAAGCTGGGTGCCCGACCCGTTCAGGAAGCGCGTGGTGGCAATCCGGTACCCCCGTTCGGCCTGCTCGACCGTTTTCTCCTGCGCCTTGATCCGCTGACCCGCTTCCCGCAGCCGAAGGACGGCAGAGTTCGCCGCCGTGCGCAGATTCGT
Source organism: uncultured Ignavibacteriaceae bacterium (assembly GCA_964465905.1). GTDB lineage: Bacteria > Bacteroidota > Ignavibacteria > UBA10030 > UBA10030 > CAYXMK01. Next base: position 5,172 of record CAYXMK010000016.1, read on the forward strand.
CTCCACACTGGCGACCTGTTCCTCGATCTTCCGGACATTCACCTTCGCCTGCTGCACCCGCGCACTGGTCTGCAGTCCCTGAAAGACGCTCAGACTCACGACCAGACCCACCTGCGAGCTGGAGATCAGATCCCCCGGACTGAATCGCAGATTGTTCTTGGCGAGCTGATACTGATAGTTCCCGAATGCCGAGAGCGAGGGAAGATAGCTGGAGCGCTCTACATCGACGAAGGCTTCGCCGATATCTATCTGCAGACGGAGGGCACGAAGTCCGAGGTTCTGCTCCACGGCCCGCAGGGGTGCGTCTGCCAGAATACCCTCGTCGACCGGTTCATACCGGAGAGTGTCCGCCACCCGGAAGGCGAATCCCTGATCGGCCCCCATGGCGACGCGCAGGCCATCCAGAGCGAGCTGTTCATTGTTCTCGGCCTGAATGACCGCCGGTCTCAGATTCTCCACCCCCACCGTTGCGCGCAATTCATCGTACTCTGAGACGACCCCCTGCTTGCTGAGCAACTGCACGTTGCCAAGGTTCTCCTCGGCATTCGCGAGATTGGCCTGCATCAGCCGTTTCGCTTCGGCCGCCAGCAAGACGCGGTAGTACGCCTTCCGCACATTCGTCACAACCTCAAGTCGTTTGGCATGGTATCCCTCCCGTGCCGCACGGGCATAGATGCGGGAGGCCCCCACGCCGGTGATCACCGACGCATTGAAGAGTGTCTGCCGCCCCGTCAGACTCAGGTCGAGTGAATGGTCGCTCCCGACCCGCACCGCCCTCGGTGGATCTCCGGCCTTGCCGCCGGTGAACTCGGACGGAAGGAAGAAGACAGGTTTCTTGAGTGCTCTTGTGTAGCGTCCCTGGAAATCGAGAGCCGGCATCGCGTATCCCCAGGCCTCCAAAACCTGTGCCTCCGCCCGGTCGATTTCGAGTCGCGCAGCAGTGAGATCCTGATTCCGCTGCAGCGCGATCATGACCGCCTGCTGCAGTGTCAGGGTGGAGCTTGTGTCCTGTTGAGCGCGCCCGGGGCTTGAGAGCACCAAGGTGATCGCAGTCGTAACGAAAAGTGATGTGAATGATTTCATAGACGTACGAGGGTGATCCGTTGTTAGGAATGATCGCGCAGGGTTTCGAGACGCTCCGTCTGAGAATCGCGCATCATCGCATTGAGCAGAATGCTGTTCGTCTTGAGCAGAACCTGATTGAGATCGATGTTCATCTGTTCCTTCCACCGATCATGCTCGTAGTCCATTCTCACCAAGATCGCGTTCGACGCCGACCAGAGAATCACTGCCATCTCTCCGGGACTCAGATCGCTCCGGAAGTCGCCGCTCCGTATGCCCTCCTCAATGAGCTTGGTGACCAAACTCCAGATTTTCTGATTTTGCGCGGTGCAGGCATTCATCATCTCCTCCGAGACCTGTTTGTGAAACTGCGGACTCTGGAAGAAGTGAAACATCCGGAAGTAGTTTCGGTGCTCCAGAAAGAACTGGTAGTACGTCCTGCCGAGTCGATCCAAGGAATCGCGGGGGGAGGTGCTTTGCCGGACCGCCTCCTCGAACATGCTCGTGAGAAGCTCCATGCCCTCCACCATGACAGCCAGATAGAGATCCTCCTTGCTCTTGTAGTAAAGGTAGAGCGTCCCCTTGCTCAACTCTGACCGCTCAGCAATCTCGTCCATCGTGGAGTTCTGAAGTCCTTTTTCAAAGAAGACTTCACGAGCTGCCTTGAGAATTTCCTCCCTTCGGTGCTCCCTCTCCCGCTCCTTGCGCTCTGGAATGCCCATAGAATTGTCCCTAGCTCAGAAAATGACTATCAGTCATAAAATACGCTAAAGTCGGACGAAAAGTTCCGGGCGGAGTGTTACGAAATTGTTAATACGCATGATTCTCAGGATTGACGAACCTTCTGAATTCGCGCCTCCTGCCATCAATGTGAACGGAATCCTTGAGAGTCGCACTGATTACGGCCATTTGCCGACATTTGATTCTGCCGCCGGAATTGCCAATATTTGGACGGCAGAGAGGAAGCCCCCAAGGCATGACCACGGCGAATAGGACAATACGGTACGGGATCATAGGGTTTGGCGCCTTTGCGGAACGGACCATCATGCCGGCAATCCAGGCGAGCAAGAACTCATCCCTCGTTGCCCTTCAGAAGCGCTCGATTGAGTCGGCACGGCAGAAAGCCCTCCAGTACGGCATCCCCCATGCCTTCTCCACCGCCGAAGAACTGGTCCGGCATCCAGAGGTCGACGCCGTGTTCATCGTTTCTGCGAACTGTGAACACGCGCGCCAGACAGCAGCAGCAGCCGATGCGGGAAAGCACGTCCTGGTCGAGAAGCCGATGGCCATGAATACCGCGCAGGCTCATGGCATGATCGAGATCTGCCGCCGGAACGGCGTCAAGCTGATGGTCGGGCATATGATTCGTTTCTCCCCCCTTGCTCTTCGCATGCAGCAGCTGGTTGCCGGCGGATTCATCGGCCAGCCGGTTGCCGTCCGCGCGGACTTCTTCTACGATGCCCGCCTCAGCCAGCGTACCTGGCTCTTCGACCCGAGAGTCGCCGGGGGCGGACCCGTCTTCGACATCGGCGTTCACTGCCTTGACACACTCCGCTTTGTCCTCCAGGATGAGGTCGTCTCGATCCGTGCTGAGTTGCGTCCCCCACCCAGCCGTGACCACACAGAATCGAGCGCTCAGATCGCCCTGAAGTTTTCCGACGGAACGGTCGGATCTGTCTTTTGCTCATTTGAGACTCCCATTCGCCGCGCTCGTCTCGAGATCATCGGCACCGAAGCCGTCCTGGGAGCAGACGACTTCACGCTCGGCAGTCGCACACTGCACCTTGACATTCACCACCGGGCAGAAGAGAGTTCACCACGCAGTACGCGCGAGGAAATTGCCGTTCCCAACCTGTATGTTGAGGAGATTACGCATTTCTCCGACTGCATTCTCGAGAACCGGGAACCGGCAATCCCCGGAGAAGTCGGCCTCGAGAACCAGCGCCTGCTGGATGCTGTCATGATGAGCTCCTGATGTTGCTTCCACAAACGAAGACGCTGATGCGTGAACACAAGCGTACTTCTCACAAGAGGCACAAGCAGGTCTACGCACAACGAAAGGAGGAGGTTCAACTCATGCATCGTTCCCTGAACGCCGCTGTGGCTTCTGCGGTCATCCTCATGCTGCTTGCCGGCTGCGGCCGACCCGCATCTGACGGGGAGGCACTCCTCAGCGAGACACGAAACCACGCCGCCGGTGTCAGCTGGCGGATTCCGAAAGACTGGTCGGTACAACCTGAGCGTCCGATGAGAGTGGCAACCTATCAGGTGAGTGCCGCCGAGCAGGGTGAAGAAGCGGCGGAGTGTGCTGTGTTCTATTTTGGATCCGACCAGGGGGGAAATGTCGAGATGAACATCCAGCGTTGGGTCGGTCAGTTCGAATCCGAACCGACGCCCGAGCGATCCACCCGGGAAGTGAACGGCCTGCAGGTCACGGAAGTGAGAATTGCCGGCACCTATCTTGCTCCGGGGGGCCCCATGATGATGTCCCAGGGACGCAAGGAGAACTTTCGACTCCTGGGGGTGATCGTCGAAGCACCCGAAGGATCAGTCTTCTTCAAGCTGACAGGCCCGGCCGCAGTCGTGACGGAAGCGGAGCCAGCGCTCGAGGCGCTCGTTGCTTCGCTGGAGAAACTGTAGGAACCGCTGCTGGGAGCAATGTCGGATATCCAGCCTGCAAACGCTGGCAATTCCGCGCGTCCCTGCAACCTTTTTTCTCCTCCCCCGTAACGCGTGGCAGGAGGTGCCTCATGGACAAACGTCTCTATCGTTCCCGCCGCGATAAGATTATCGGCGGCGTGGCAGGCGGTATTGGCCAGTACTTCGACATTGACCCCCTGATTGTCAGGATTCTCTTTGTTGTAGGAGCACTGGTCGGCGGTTGGGGCGTCGTTGCCTACATCGTCTGCTGGATTGTGATACCTCAGGAGCCGGCATCGGCGGCAGAATCAGCGCCGGCACCCCAGCCGACGGAAGCTCCTGCCGTCCAGCCGCCCCCGCGTACGCGCCGCCGCGTAGTCTTCGGCACGGCCCTTATCGGCATCGGGGCGCTCTTCCTTCTTGACAACTTGCTGCCGGGTTTCTGTGTCCGCGATTTCTGGCCCGCACTTCTCATCCTGCTCGGTGCGGCCATTCTGCTGCGCAGAGGCAGCTGACCGGTTCATCCTTGTGGAGGCACCATGAAAACCGGACAGGTCTTCTGGGGTATCCTGCTTCTCACCGTCGGCACCCTTTTCCTGCTCGACAATCTCAGTGTGGATTCCATTGCGGTTGAATGGGAATTCCTCTCCCGGCTGTGGCCCGTACTGATCATTCTCTGGGGAGTTTCTGCTCTTGTTGCCAACAAGTACATCAAGGCCCTGCTGGCGGCAGCGGCTGCCCTGCTTCTCGGATTCCTGCTGTATGGGTTCTTCTCCTTCCAGTGGATCAGCCATGAGCACGGGGTGTTCAGAACCGAAGAGGTGAAACCTCGGGTGTTTACGGAGCCTCTCCTTGCAGGCGTGACGCGGGGGAGTCTCAGTGTGAAGACGGGAGCTGCGAGGCTGCGGATCGACGGAGCGACAGATCAGCTTCTGGAGGCGGAAACGCGGTCGACCTTCGGCGAGTATGAATTGACGAAAGAGCGGGAGGGTTCAGAGGTATCGTTCGAGCTGGCCTTGCTGAACCACAGGGGAGAATGGACGCTGGGCCGGCTGAAGAACGAGGCAAATGTTCATCTGCACCCCGATCCTGTCTGGGACGTGGAGTGCGAGCTCGGAGCCGCGAGCGCGAAGCTGGACCTGAGCGAGCTGGCCGTTGACCGTGTGGAAATCGAATCGGGAGCAGCGTCGATCCGCCTTCGGCTTGGAGACCGCGCCGAACAGTGTGACGTCAGCATCAACAGCGGCGCCTCATCGATCCGCGTTGAGATCCCCGAGTCCGTGGGATGCCGCGTTGAAGTACGTGCGCCTCTCTCGTCGAAGAAGTTTCACGGGTTCCAGAAGTACAGTCGGAACGAGTACCGCACCGAGGGATACGAAACGTCGGAGCGGAAGGTTTTCATCTCATTTGATGTCGGCGTTTCCGCCCTGACCATCCAGCGTTACTGATCTCCCCGCGCCCGAATCAGGCACTCCGCGTGCCCCCAATCACGCACTCCCCTGACAGCGTCTCCTGGTAAATTCGCTATTTTCTGCCGAAAAATGAGGGCTTTGAGGGTATTCCTCGCCAGCCTATTGGAGCCGTCACAAAATTCAGGCCTCCAGAGGCCCCGCCTCTTGACACATGAACCTACAAAGCGTATCTTTCGGTAGCAATATAATCGTACTAATCTGCGAGAAAGCCCTTTTGTGCCGGCTTGGTTTCCCCCCAACCTTGCTGGCATCCGGCGAGTGGATATCCCCCCTATTCACTCGCCCTTTTGTTTCTCCAGGAGGAAGCTTGAGGATCCGACCAAGACAGCACGAGGCGGGCTGAGGCCCGCCTCGCTGTGACCTGGATGACTTGTGCCTCCTCATTTCTTGGGAGCGGGTGGGGGAGGTGCGAGCTTCGGCGGGTTCTTGCTCAGCTCTGCGAGAACCAGCTCGATGCCCTTGTTGAGCTGCTGGTCATCCCCTGCAAACTCCCGCGCCGGATCATTCTCCACCATGATGTCCGGCTCCACACCGACACCCTCCATGATCCACTCTCTTCCCTCCAGGTCGTAGCGGGAGAACTCGGGTTTGTTCAGGTATCCGCCGTCCAGGAGCGGGAGAGTTCCGCGAATTCCCACAACGCCTCCCCAGGTGCGCTTGCCGACGATCGGCCCGAGCTTGTACTGCCGGAAGCGGTACGCCACAATATCGCCATCCGATGCCGAGAACTCGTCGATCAGCATCACCTTCGGGCCTACCAGGGTGCCGTCAGGATTGAACGACGGCGCGGCGTTCCGGGCAATGCCGATCATCGCTGCCTCGCGCCGGAGCCGTTCGATGATCTGGGGCGACACGTTTCCCCCGCCGTTTCCCCGCACGTCGACGATCAGTCCTTCCTTCCGGAGCTGGGGATAGTAGTACTTGACAAACTCATTCAGTCCGGGCACTCCCATGTCGGGGATATGCACATAGCCCACCCGGCCGTTTGTCGCCTTGGAAACTTTCTCGATGTTCCCCTCCACCCACTTCAGGTAATAGAGCGACTGCTCATCGTCCGTTGGAACGACCACCGTCGTCCTGCTCCCTGCTTCCACCGGCTGTGCATTCAAGGTCAGCGTCACCTGCTTGCCCGCTTTGCCGATGAAGGCATCAAACAGGTTTGTCATCTGGTTGGTGGGTCTCCCATCCACCGCGAGGATGTAGTCCTTCTCCCGCGCATCAACGCCGATGTCCGTCAGCGGGGATCGGAGCGCTTTGTCCCAGTTCTGCCCTTTCAGGATCTCCATGATCCGGTAGTACCCCGAGCCCGCATCGCGTTCAATTCGAGCACCCAGCAGACCGAGTGGAATGCGTTCCGGCTTCGGATACTCTCCGCCGCCGACGTACGTATGACCCGCGTTCAGCTCGCCGATCATCTCACCGATGACGTAGGTAAGATCGGCCCGGTGATTGACATGAGCCACGAGCGGCCGGTACTGCTCCTTGATCTTCTTCCAGTCCACACCGTGCATACCCGGGTCATAGAAGAAATCCCGCATCTGCCGCCAGCATTCCTCATAGATCTGGCTCCACTCGGCATATCGGTCCAGCCTTACCTTCATGTCTCCGAGATTCAGCTTGTCCTTGACCTCGATCTTCGCTGAGGGGAGGTCGATGATCGCATATGAACCGCCCTCCATGCCGACGAGCATCTTCTTCCCATCGGCGGAAAGTTCATAGCCCGTGAAGCTGCCCAGTTCGGTTTCCTTCTCTTTTCCGAAATCGTACATCACCAGGACAGCCTTCTCATCCTTGCTGCTCCGCCGCATCGCGAAGAGTTTGTCTCCGCTCGATTGGATATTCCAGTAGTTGGCTCCCGTGACGGGCAGAACGGCAATGCGGCTCTGAATGCCTTCCACATCCACCTTCACCGCGGGCACTTGTGCCTCTTCCTTCTTCTTTTCCTCTTTGGGCTTCTCAGCCGTTGTCGCCGGCTTCACTTCATCGCTCTTGGGAGCGAACGGCGACTTGGTGTCACGGGCAAGGGTCACGAGGTAGATCTTGGCGAGGTCCACGTAGGCATGATTCCACTCCGTCTGACTGTAGACCGGATTGAGCGTCCGGTTGGAGACGAAGAAGAGGTACTTACCATCTGAGCTGAACGAAGGAGCGGTCGAGGTGAACCAGCCGTCCGTGACCGGCACCGTGCGCTGTGTTTCCACCGAGTACAGGTACACCGTCGTCATCTGTTTCTCTTCCGGACGGGCAAACGCGATCCACTTGCTGTCCGGCGACCATGCGTAGGCCGTGATTTCCCACGCGGTCGCCTCGTTCACCAGGGTGATCTTCTTCGAATCCACGTCGACGTACTGGAGTCGCAGCTTCTTGTCTGCCCACAGCAGTTTCTTGCTGTCCGGCGACCAGAGCGGTTGATACTTGTACGTGTCGCCGCCTTCGGTGATCTGCACGGCCGGTGCGAGCCCGTCCTGCGCCTGCACGTAGATTTCATCCTCACCGCTGGCGTCGGAGATGTAGGCAATCCACTTGCCGTCCGGCGACCATCGCGAATTCCGCTCATGCACGCCCGGCGTTTGCGTCAGGTTGCGGGTGGGGCCATTCTTCGCCGGTACGGTGAACACATCGCCCCGGGCACCGAAGAGGGCCCGATTGCCGTCGGGTGAAATCTCGAAGTTCGTGATATTCTTGCTCACGTCGATCAGTCCGCCCCGCCCGGAGACGAAATCCTCGTTGATGACGACGGGGATTTTGACCGCCTGTTCCGTTGCGAGATCGAATCGGTAGAGATAGCCGCCGTTCTCAAAGACGATGGCCTCGGGGCCAAGGGAGGGAAACTTGACATCGAAGTCGGTGTACCGCGTCAGCTGTCGCGTCTCCTTCGTTCCCAGATCGTAGACGAAGAGGTTCATGCGCTTGTTCTCGTCGCGGTCGGAGAGAAAGTAAATCCGGTTTCCGCTCCACAGGGGGATGATATCCTGGGCCGGATTGTCGGTGATCTTCACCGTCTGCCGGGTCTCGAAATCATAGACGGAGATTTCATCGGCCTGTCCCCCGCGGTAGCGCTTCCACGTCCGGAATTCTCGAAAGACCTGATTGTACGCGAGCTTCTTCCCGTCCGGTGAGAAGGAGCCGAACCCGCCGCGCGGCAGGGGCAGGCGTTCGGGCAATCCGCCGTTCACCGACGCAAGAAAGAGCTGACCCTTGAAGTCGTTCGGTTCAATCATTCGGGAACGGAACAGAACGGTGG
>CAYXMK010000016.1:13689-22847 GCA_964465905.1 uncultured Ignavibacteriaceae bacterium
AAACGCAGGAGCCGGGCCTCGGGGCTGTTCTGCGCCAGGAGCGGCGTCACACACAGCAGGAGTCCCAGCAGACGATGTCCTGTGCGGTTCATGATTTCTCCTTGTGCTGATGAATGGTTGCCGGTGAAAGCTGGTGCATACGGCCTATTCGGTGCGGAGTTGCGGTCGCCGTCCCGTCGAAGACAGGAATCCCGCCCTCCTGTCGTCGGAACGCAGGAGCAGCGGGATTCGGACCATCTATTTTTTGATCAGCTGGACGAGTTTTGTAACCGTGGCTTTCGCGTCGCCGAAGACCATCATGGTCTTCTTATCGTAGAACAGCTCGTTATCCTCGCCGGCGAATCCCGGATTCAGGCTGCGTTTGCAGACGACCGTGGTGCGCGCCATGTCGGCGTTCAGAATCGGCATGCCATAGAGCGGGCTGTTCTTCTTGTAACGTGCCGCAGGATTGACCACGTCGTTCGCCCCGATGACAAGGGCGACATCTGTCGATTGGAAGTCGTCGTTGATCTGGTCCATTTCCATCAGAATATCGTACGGCGCGTTCGCCTCGGCCAGGAGCACGTTCATATGGCCGGGCATGCGACCGGCAACGGGGTGGATGGCATAGCGGGTCTGGATGCCCTTTTGCGTGAGCAGGTTCACCAGTTCCTGCAGAACGTGCTGCGCCTGTGCCACGGCAAGCCCGTATCCCGGGATGATGATGACCGACTGTGCATTTTCCAGCATGAAGGCCACATCCTCCGGCGTGTAGCGGACGACCGTGCGCTGGACGGATTCCGTCGTCCCTCCTTCGTAGTCGGCCCCCACGCCGGCAAAGAGGACGTTCCCCAGCGATCGGTTCATCGCCTTGCACATGATGTTGGTGAGAATGATGCCGGATGCGCCGACCAGCGTGCCGCTGATGATCAGCACATTATTGGAGAGTACAAAGCCGGTGGTCGCGGCTGCCATACCGGAGTAGGAGTTCAGCAGGGAAATCACGACGGGCATATCCGCCCCGCCGATGGGGATAACGCTGGTCACCCCGAGCACAGCCGCGATCCCGAGGACAATGACGAGGAGGTACCACTGCTCGATGTCCGTGACGAACCAGGCACCCGCTGCGAGGGCGACGATCAGCATGAGGGCGTTCAGGTGTTTCTGGAAGGGGTAGAGAATCGGTGCGCCGCGCATGATTCCCTGAAGTTTGGCGAACGCGATCATGCTGCCGGTGAACGTTACGGTGCCGATGAGCACGCTGAGAGCAAGCGCCACGAGCCCGTCGGTCGTGCCCACCGCCGTTCCTTCGGCGATGCGCACATATTCGGCGTACGCCACGAGCGTCGACGCTCCGCCGCCGAAGCCGTTGAGGAGACCGACCATCTGCGGCATGGCGGTCATCTGGACCTTCCTGGCAAGCACGACGCCGATGGCTGATCCCACGGCGAGGCCGGCGAGAATGAACGTGAAATCGACAATCTTCTGATCCGTCAGCGTCACCACCACGGCCAGCAGCATTCCCAGGGCTCCGAGCATATTGCCGCGCCGGGCGGTTTTTGGTGAACTCAGGAGCTTGAGCCCCACGATGAACAGAACCGCTGACAGGAGGTAGGCGAGCTGCGCGATGACGTTCATGATCGGTATTCCTAGGAAGTGGCGTCAGGTTTCTTGGCGGGTTCCCGTTTGAACATTCCCAGCATCCGGTCCGTCACCAGGAATCCCCCGACCACGTTGATCGTCGCCATGATCACCGCGACGAAACCGAGGACAACACTCACTCCGGCATGCCCCTCCCCGGCCGCAATGAGCGACCCCACCAGCGTGATGCCCGAGATGGCATTGGAGCCCGACATGAGGGGCGTGTGGAGCAGGGGCGGAACCTTACTGATGACCTCGAAGCCGACGAAGATCGCCAGCACGAAGACATAGATGGACAACAGCAGCGTTTCCGTCATGATTACTCTCCTCCCTCAACTGCATTCCTGACCATGTCATTGACAATCTCGCCGTTGCGCGTGATGCACGCCCCCCGGATGACTTCATCGTTGAAATCGGGAACGGCATCCGGTTTCGGATAGAGCAGGCGGAAGAGGTTATTGACGTTGCGGGCGTACATGTTGCTCGCATCCACCGGAAGGGCGGCAGGCAGATTCATGGCGCCGACGATCGTGACTCCCTCCTTCAGCACGGTCCTGCCGGGCTCCGTCAGCTCACAGTTCCCTCCCTGCTCGGCCGCAAGATCCACGATGACCGAGCCGGGTCTCAGCATCTTCACCATGTCTGCCGTGAGCAGAATAGGGGCACGCTTTCCGAAGACCTGCGCCGTGCTGATGACAATATCCACCTTCGGCAAGCGGGCGGCAATCGCTTCCATTTCCTTCCTGATGAATTCGGGCGACAGCTCCTTGGCATAGCCCCCGGCTGTCTCCACATCCGCCGGCACTTCCATCTCCACAAAGACAGCTCCCAGGCTCTTGACCTGCTCCTTGACGGCCGGACGTGGGTCGAATGCCTCGACTTTCGCCCCCAGCCGCTTCGCTGTCGCAATGGCCTGGAGTCCTGCCACCCCGGCTCCCAGAACCAGCACGGTGGCGGGGGTAATCGTTCCCGCCGCCGTCATTAACATGGGAAACATCTTAGTCGTCACGTCGGCAGCGATCAGGACGGCCTTGTATCCTGCGATCGTGGCCATGGAGCTGAGAGCATCCATGTTCTGCGCGCGGGTAATACGCGGAATGAATTCCATCGAGAATGCCGTGATGCCCCGCCGGGCCAAGGCGCGCACCGTACCGCGGCTGGCCAGCGGTGCGAGAAAGCCGACGTAGACGGCTCCCTCTCTCATCATCCCAACTTCGTCTTCCGTCGGAGGCTGCACTTTCAGAACAATTTCCGCGTCGCGGTACAGCTCCTTCGCCCCTTCAACCACGACGGCGCCGGATGCCTCGAATGCCTGATCCGAGAACGACGATGCCGCTCCGGCCCCCTTCTGGATCAGGACCGTATGCTTGTCCTTTGTCAGACCGGGGACGAGCGCGGGAACCATCGCCACGCGCGTTTCTCCCGGAACGATCTCTTGCGGAATGCCGATCTTCAACGGAGACCTCCTGGATTCAATGGGACTGCATGGCAACGCACCAGGTGCGTCGGACCTTCAAGAACCGTAGCCGGGGGGCGGTGTCACAACGAAGGTACCTGAGCGCCGCCCAATATCCCAAGAATTGTGCAGAATATCAAAAGCACCCGCCCGGCTCCCCGGAGAGGCGCAAGAGCGTTCTCAGAATCGAGACGGAGTACTGCCGCACGCAGACGCAGCTGCAAGCTCTCCGGGAAGCAGGTCAGATTGTCTTGCAGAACTTCTCGAGAATCGTCTTGAGGTTGGGTTCGCCGATTTCCTCCAGCTCATAGTACACGCGGAAGGCCGGCTTCCTGATCTTGATAATACGCGTCAGGTCAATGGGCGTTCCGATCACCACCGCATCGCACCGCACCCGATTGATCGTCACTTCCAGATCTTTCATCTGCTTCTCTCCATACCCCATGGCGGGAAGCAGCCGCCCGATGTCCGGATAGAGCTGGAAGGTTCTCTTGATTTCTCCCGTAACATAGGGACGCGGATCCACGATCTCTGCCGCTCCGAATTTCTGCGCGGCAACCGTTCCGGCCCCGAACTTCATGTCGCCGTGCGTAAGGGTCGGTCCGTCCTCGATGACCAGCACACGCTTACCCATGATTCGTTCGCTGTGCTCCGTGAGGATCGGTGACGCCGCCTCCACGATGACGGCTGTCCGGTTGACGCGCCGGATATTCTCGCGAAGCTGGAACACCTGGCGCGGTTCCGCCGAATCGATCTTGTTGATGATCACGACATCTGCCATGAGCAGATTCACTTCGCTGGGGTAGTAGGTCAGTTCGTTTCCCACGCGCAGAGGGTCTGCCACCACGACCGCCAGATCCGGTTTGTAGAAGGGGGAGTCGTTGTTCCCGCCGTCCCAGAGGATGATATCAGCTTCCCGCTCTGCGCGATCGAGGATCGCCTGGTAGTCAACGCCGGCATAGACGATGGTGCCGTTGACGATGTGCGGTTCGTATTCTTCCATTTCCTCGATCGTACAGTTGTACTTCTTGAGGTCTTCAATGGTGGCAAACCGCTGAACCTTCTGTTGTTCCAGGTTACCGTACGGCATGGGATGCCGGACCGCGGCCACATGGTAGCCCATGGCGCTCAGCAGGCGCGAGATCTTGCGTGATGTCTGGCTCTTGCCGCTCCCCGTCCGAACCGCCGTCACCGAGATGACGGGCTTCTTGCTGCGGAGCATCGTTTCCTGGGCGCTGGGGATCTTGAAGTGCGCGCCCGCAGAGACCACCCGCATGCCCAGCCGCATCACGTGTTCGTACGAGACGTCGCTGTACGAGAACACCACTTCCTGGATGCCGTGCCGCTTGATCAGCTCGGGAATTTCCTTCTCCTCGTAGATCGGGATTCCTTTCGGATACAACGGTCCGGCCAGCGACGCCGGGTACTTCCGTCCGGCGATGTTCGGAATCTGCGCCGCCGTGAAGCAGACGACGTCGTAGAGATCGTTGTTCCGGTAGAGGACGTTGAAGTTGTGAAAGTCTCTGCCGGCAGCTCCGGCAATGAGCGTCTTGATCCTTGCGTTCGACGACATACAAGCCTTCCTCGTTCGTGGTAGTGTTCAGGGTTTCACGGTGGTAAGTACTTTTTCCAGCCGACGGAACACCCAGTCGACTTCTCTGCGGCTGATCACCAGCGGAGGAGAGATACGGATCACGGTGTCGTGGGTCTCCTTGCAGAGCACCCCCTCTGCTGCAAGCGCTTCGCAGAACGGCCGGGCCGGAACATGGAGTTCAATGCCGATCCACAATCCCCGTCCGCGCACTTCCTTGACAAAGGGACTCTTGATGTGCTGCAGTTTGTGCAGGAGGTACTCCCCGAGCGTTGCGGAGCGTTGGACGAGTTTTTCCTGGACAAGTACTTTCAGAGCTGCGCGCGCCGTTGCCGCAGCCAGCGGATTACCGCCGAAGGTCGAACCATGATCACCGGGCTTGAACACTCCCAGCACCTGGTGGTCGGCAAGTACCGCCGACACCGGATAGAAGCCGCCGGAGAGGGCCTTGCCGACGATGATCATGTCGGGACGTATACCATCGTACTCGTACGCGAAGAGCTTTCCGGCTCTCCCGAGACCCGACTGAATCTCATCCGCGATGAAGAGAACGTTGTTCTGTTTGCACAGGTCGAACGCGGCCCGGATATAGCCGGCGGGCGGGATGATGATGCCTGCCTCGCCCTGGATCGGCTCCACGAGGAATGCCGCCGTGTTCGGGGTCAGCTTCGCTTTCAGATCTTCAATACTGCCGTACTCAACGATCGAGAAGCCGGGGGTGAACGGCCCGAAGCCGTCACGGTACTGCGCCTCGGTGGAGAAACTGACAATCGTGGTGGTCCGTCCGTGGAAGTTGTTTGCGGCACAGAGGATCTCCGCCTTGCCGTCGGGGATTCCCTTGACGGTGTACCCCCATTTCCGTGCCGCCTTGATGGCGGTCTCCACCGCCTCTGCCCCCGAGTTCATCGGAAGCATCATCTCGTACCCCGTCAGCTCGCACAGTTCTTTGCAGAGCAGCGGCAGCTGATCATTCCGGAAGGCCCGGCTCGTGAGCGTGAGGGTCCGCGCCTGCTGCACAAACGCCTTCCGGATCTTCGGATGACAGTGTCCCTGGTTGACCGCGGAGTACGCCGCCAGACAGTCGACGTACTTCTTCCCCTCGACGTCTGTCACCCATACTCCGTTTCCTTTCCGGATGACAATATCCAGCGGCTTGTAGTTGTTTGCCCCGTACTTCTTCTCCAGTTGAATGAACAGTTGAGATCGCATAGGGAATACCATTCTGCGTGATGAATGAGGGGATCTACGATTGTTCAAAGAGCATGGTCAGGAGGGCCATCCGGACGAGGAGGCCGTTGCGGGCCTGACGGAAGTACGCACCGCGTGGATCAAGGTCCACAGCAGGATCAATCTCCACAGATCGGGGAAGGGGATGAAGGACGATCGCGTTCGGCTTCATGCGTTTCAGGATGTCGGCATTGATGTTGTACTGGGACAGATCGATGTCCCGCCGCTGCAGCCGCTCCCGGTCGATGCGCGTCTGGTAGACCACATCCACCTTCTGCAGAACATCGGCGGCATCTGACGTCAGCTCATAGGCAACGCCGTGCTCGTCCAGGTGCTTCAGAATATCGTGACGCACCTGCATCTCCGGCGGAGCGAGGAAGTAGAGTTTCACACGCTCGAACTTGCTCAGCAGATAGGCGAGCGAGCGTACGGTTCGTCCCGTGTCGAGAGCGCCGATCAGCGCCACCGAGATGCCGTTGAGCGTCTTGCATTCGTTGTAGATTGTATAGAGATCGAGGAGTGCCTGCGTCGGATGCTGTCCACTCTGCCCATCGCCGGCGTTGATGACGGGAACAGGCGACACCGCCGCAGCCCTCCGGGCGCCCCCTTCCTCGTGGTGGCGGAGCACGATCACGTCGACGTAGCCACCGATAATGCGGATGGTGTCCTCCAGCTGTTCCCCCTGGACTTCGGACGAGAACTCGTGCGCGTTTTCCGTCGACAGGACGCGTCCTCCCAGACGATGCATGGCCGCTTCAAACGAGAACCGTGTTCGTGTCGACGGTCGGTAGAAGAGCGTCGCCATGATCTTGTTCTGGTAATCGAGCGTCCCTCCGCGACGGAGGATCTTCTCCATTGCAGCCGTCCGCTCAAACAGCCCCATCAGGAGCGGCACCGTGAACTGCTGGGATTCAATGACATGGTTGAGTTTCATAGTTCACCGTCCCGGAGGATCCTACGGTACGATATGCGTTCCCGCCTTGCCGTCGATCGCGTCCATAAGTCGTTCGAACGACGTTATGATGACTTCTTTGCCGCCGCTCCGGAGAAACCGGACGGCCGACTCAACCTTCGGCCCCATGCTTCCCGCCGGGAATTGTCCCTGCTGGTAGTACTCCTCCATCTCCGCCGCCGTCGCGCGTCCGATTCCCCGCTGCGTGGGTTTCTTGAAATCCAGGTACACCTGATCAGCATCTGTGCTGATGATGAACAGATCCACACCGAGTCCGGATGCCAGCAGAGCGGAGGCCCGGTCTTTGTCAATCACCGCCTCGGCACCGGTCACGAGGTATCCTTCATGTTCGATCACGGGGATGCCACCGCCGCCCACGGCGATCACAATCATGCCGAGTCCGAGGATCTTGCGGATGATGTCCTGCTCAAAGACCTCGACCGGCTCCGGTGACGGCACCACTCTCCGCCAGCCGCGGGCCGGGTCTTCCACCATGTTCCAGCCGAAGAGGCGCTGCTTCTCCTCTGCAACCGCGCGGGAGTAGTACGGTCCGATAGGCTTGGTCGGGTGCTGAAACGCAGGATCCTTTTCATCCACGCGAACCTGGGTCAGCACCGTCATGATCGGCGTGAAGAGGCCGATCTGGCGCAGCTCGTATTCCATGGCCCGCTGGAGGATGTAGCCGATCTCGCTCTGCGTCGTCGCCACGCAAACGTCCAGAGGATGGGTATAGACTTCCCCCGCCGCCCGTTCGGACCGGAGGAGAGCTGCTCCCACCTGCGGACCGTTTCCGTGCGTGATGACGATGCGCCACTCCCGCTCCACCATACGGACGATGCTCTTTGCCGTCGCATGGGCATTGGCCAGCTGTTCTTCGATCGTTCCCCGTTCTCCGGCCCGGAGGAGCGAGTTCCCGCCAATGGCAATGAGCGCACTCGGTGGCACGATGCGTCCTCACTTCATCAGTTGCAGCATGATGGCTTTCTGGGCATGCAGGCGATTCTCCGCCTCCTGGAACACGACGGAGAACGGGGCGTCGATGACGTCGTCGGTGACCTCATCGCCCCGGTGGGCCGGGAGACAGTGCATGAAGATAGCATCCCGTTTCGCGTGCGCCATGAGACTGCTGTTGACCTGGAACGGACGGAAGATCTTCTTCCTCTCTTCCGCCTCCGCCTCCTGGCCCATTGACGCCCAGACGTCCGTGTACACGGCATCAGCGTCCCGCACGCCTGCGACAGGGTCATGCACGATTTCAATGCGTGCGCCGGTTGTCGTTGCATCCTCCCGCGCGTGCTGAACGGCCGTCGGATGCGGCTTGTGAGATTCCGGACACGCGATGGTCACGTGGGTCCCCAAACGCGCTCCTGCAAACATCAGGGAGTGAGCGACATTGTTCCCGTCCCCCACGAAACAGAGCTTCAGCCCCTTGAGCTCTCCCTTCTTTTCCTGGAGGGTGAGGAAGTCGGCCATTGCCTGACAGGGATGGGAGTAGTCCGTCAGCCCGTTGATAATGGGGATGGAAGCGAATCTCGCCATATCGAGCACGATCTGGTGAGCGAACGTACGGATCATGATTCCTTGCACCATGCGTTCGAGGTTCTTTGCCACGTCGTAGACCGACTCGCGCTTGCCGAGGTTGATTTCGGCCGGAGAGAGGTAGAGTGAGAAACCGCCGAGCTGCTGGATTCCGACGTCGAACGTCACGCGGGTTCGCAGGGAGGGCTTTTCAAAGATCATTGCCAGCGTCTTCCCCTTCAGGGCTGTTGCATAGCGGTCCGGATGCGCTTTGATGTCGGTAGCAAGGCGGAGGGTCTCGCGGAGCTCATCGGCGGAGAAATCACGCACGCTCAGGAAATCTCGCTTGGGCACAGTGATGCTCCTTCACAATGGGTGTTGGGAAACGGTGAAGACCATGACAAGCTACGAAAAAATCCTCGAACGAACCTCTGGATTCGGGAGGTGCCGGCACGAGCATGTGCACCCTGCAAGCGAAGCCTACCCGCAGGGGCAAGTTTTGTACCAGTTGAGTACGGGAGGTGAATTGAGTTTAGTAACGGTTTTTGCACTGGGGGATGGCACCGTTCCGGCTGTGAGAAGAAGTCAGTCGCACGAATGGGAAGGAACGGGATACACTGCGTTCTTTGCTTTTTCGGCGTGTTTTTGATACCTTGTTAGTACGAGGCGATACCGTTCTCATGTTCTTTGACAATCGAATGAAGACTCCGGTCAAGATGTTTGTGCACCTTGCCCCTTTGTGTTCCAGGGCAGCTATAGTTCAGTCCCAAAATGGCTTGAGTTAGCGAGCGAAG
>CAYXMK010000017.1:0-690 GCA_964465905.1 uncultured Ignavibacteriaceae bacterium
CCCTGGAACCAGGAGCAGGAGTTCCTTACATCTGCGCACGTGCGAGACAGCCGGCGTGCTTGGCGTTCAGCTTGTGCAGGAGCGCACAGTACACCGCCACATCCCTCCGGCACGCTCCGCTGACTTCGGCCGGCGCAAAGGAAGCGTAAGGACAACTGAAATCACAGTATTGCGGAAGCGATGCAGGATCGACGTCCGGTCGTTTCTTTGGTTTTCCTCCCACCATCAGTCTCCACTATGCCCTGAACGTTCGCAGGAATGTCCGCGCGAGCTTGAAGAAGCCGTTGACCCGTGCTGCGAATCCTCTCCCGTACAACGCGACCAGCGCTCCCTTCAGTCCGTCGTACACGCTCTTCCCGTGCGGATACCACCACATGTTCTTCTGGACGAATGGAAGCCAGTCGTCGATAACCACCCGGGGTTGTGTCATCGCCTCAAGGCCCAGGTGGCTGTGCGTCCTCCCTGAGCTCGACTGCTTGAATCCGCCCCACGGCGTTTCTGCCATCCCGTGCGACATGAGATGGTCGTTGATCATGACGGCTCCGGCTTCGAGCCGCGCGGCGATGGCGTGCCCTTTCCGCCTGTCCCGCGTCCACACCGAGGCCATCAGTCCCAGCTCCGAATCGTTGGCGAGTCGAATCGCCTCTTCGATATCCTCATCCAACTGCAAAAAGTCGCTGGCGCCCCTGC
>CAYXMK010000017.1:700-22181 GCA_964465905.1 uncultured Ignavibacteriaceae bacterium
TCGATATCCGCCACTTTCCTGACGGCGAGGAGAGGACCGAAGATCTCCTCCCGCATGACCAGCATCCGTTCATCCACATTCTCCAGCAGAACCGGCGGATGGAAGAGCCCTTGCCCGTGAGGTGGTTGCGTCTGCGGAGGTACAAACGCCCGCGCACCTTTGTGCACAGCGTCCTCGTAGTGCTGGCGGACCTTCTTCAGCTGCCCCTCCGTTGTCATCGAGCCGATCTCCAGCTCGTAGTCTGTGTCGACGCCCTGCCGCAGTTCCCCCAACTTTTTCTTCAACAGCGAGATGAAAGAGTCGTAGATCCCTTCCTCCACAAAGATCCTCTCCACACCAGCGCACGACTGTCCTGCGTTGGAGAGTCCGGCCCACAGGGCACCACCCACGGCACGCACCACGTTGGCGTCGTTGCAGACGATCATCGCGTCGTTCCCCCCCAATTCAAGCGAGAGGGGCGTCAGCCTCTCCGATGCTTTCGTCATCAACTTCTTTCCCACCGCGACCGATCCCGTGAAGAAGAGCTTGTCGATACCCGATTCCAGAAACGCGTCGCCGACGACGCTCCCCGGCAGATTGATGAGGTGAAAGAGACCTGACGGAAGCCGGCCCGCTTCAACCACCTCCTTGAGGGCATTCCCCACCAGCAGGGTCTGGGACGCGACTTTCAGGATCACGGCGTTGCCTGCCATGAGTCCCATGATGACCTCGTGGAAGGGGATCCCGAACGGATAGTTCCACGGGCTGATGATCCCCACCACCCCGTACGGTACGCGATCGATATAGGAGCGCTTATTGACGGTAAGAATGTTTCCGCCGCGGACGCGCTTGCGCCCAAGAACGCGCCCGGCATTCCTGGCGTAGAACGTCATCGCCATCGCTGCAGCGAGTATCTCCGTGGAGAGGGCGTCCAGGCGGGTCTTGCCGGTCTCGCGGGAAATCGTCGCCGCGAGCTCATCGACACGCCGCACCAGCTCGTCCCTCATGCGGAAGACGTGACAAGCCCGCTCACGAAAGCTCAAGCGCGCCCACGAGGGCTGGACCTTGCGTGCTGCAGTCAGAGCGGCCCGCAGATCATCGACAGTATCCTCGGGGATCCGGGCGAGTTCCTCCCCAGTGGCTGGATTCCGCACGACGGTCTCGCGGATTGTTCCTGATTCTGATCCCGGCGTCATGGTCATCCTCCTCTCTGTTCTGTCGGTCGTCTCCCCCGCCAGCTCTTCATGCTCCCCTGGACTCCCAGGAGAATCAGCAGGCGCTGGAACCACCTGTCGGGGAGCAGGGCCCGAATGCGGAGGTTCAAGTTGACGGTGCGGGGGCGTTTGGGAGAGTAGTTCCCGCTCTTCAGCGCGGAGTTCACGATGGCCTTTGCTACCACATCGTGATCCTTCAGCAACGGCACGAGGAGGGAAGAAATTCCATGAAGTTTTGCCCCTTCGAACATTCCGCGGGCGATGTAGCTCGGATGAATCGAGGAGAACCGGACGCCCTTCCTGCCGCACATGATCGCTTCGAACCGGAGTGATTCGGTCAATCCCCACACCCCCCATTTGGTCGCAGCGTACACCGCGAGTCCCGCTACGCCGATCGTACCCGCGGCGGACGAGATGTTCACAATGTGGCCGGAATTCCGCTCGTACATCCCGGGGAGAAACGCTCTCGTTGTGTACAGGATGGATGTCAGATTCACGGCGACGGTGCGTTCCCAATCGGCATCGGGGCAGTCGAGGAAGTCTCCTCCCGCCACATAGCCGGCACAATTCACCAGGATGTCCACGCCTCCCATCTCGCGCTGCGCGGTCTCCGCGAGTTCGTACACGCGGCCGCTGTCCGTCACGTCACATTGATGGGCAAAGAGTTTTCCCTGCTGTCCGAGCAGGCGCCGGGCCTCCTCCAGGGCTTCCCGATTCAGATCCCAGATGGTCACCGCGCACCCTTCTCTCAGGAGTCGACGGCACGTCGCGAATCCGATGCCCATCGCTCCGCCCGTCACAACGGCCCGTTTCCCGTTGAGATTCATGTGTCATCTCCCGTGTTGTGAGGATCGCCGTAGACGCATGTCCGACTACCCCCGCTGGGTCAGCACAACGCCGCTCATGGCGACGGCGCCCCCCACGATGAATGCCCCCGTAATGCTGTAGTCGAGAAAGATCAACGCCAGCACAGTTGCCACGACCGGCTGACCGTTGGCGAAGACGGCCACCTTTGTCGCCTCGATGCGCCCGAGGGCGTAGTACCACAAGAAATATCCGACGATCGATGTACCGACGCCGAGGTAGATGATGCCGTACCACTGGCTTGCCCCCAGAGACGCAAGCGGAAAGCTCGCAACGGCTGCGAGTCCGAACGGCAGAAACACCAGCGTGCCGAATGCCATGGCGATGGTCGTCGTCAGGAGAGCCCCGTACTTCAGGATCATGGCCTTCCCCTGGATGCTGAAGAGTGCCCAGGCGATCACGGCCACAAGGATGACGACATTCCCGAACGTGTAGCGTGACGAGAGGTCGATACCCCGCTCGAAGATCACGATGACAACTCCGGTGAAGGCCAGGCCGATGCCGACCGACTTCCGCAACGTCATGCGCTCCTTCAGCAGATAGTGCGAAAGGAGCAGGACGAAGACTGGAGTCGTCGCATAGAGGAGCGCGCCGTTTGCCGCGGTGGTGAACTGCAGGCCGTACAGGTAGAAGAACTGGTTGATGGGGAGGCCCAGGATACCGATCCAGAGGAGTTTTGGGAGATCGGCACGGTCGACACGGAGAGAGCGGCGCCGCGCCAGCGTGATCAGCACAAGCCCGGAGGTGGAAATGACGGAACGGAGGAACGTCAGGGTGACAGCGTCAACGGAATTGGTGACCGCCTTGGCGACAATGTGCGTGCCGCTCGCCACCAGCATCTGGAGCGTCAGGACGGAGTAGATATTCATCGGCGGGGAAGAGTTCCTGCGGCGTTCAATATACAACCGCGATCCTGCAAAACAAAGCCGTTTCTTTTTCACTCCTCAAAATCGTATATTGAACAAGAACGAACATACGCTCACATGTCCCGTGACACGCGACCTCGTCGCATCCTGTCCGCAAGCGTCCGATTGAACCGACCGTGACCGCCCGCGCAACGCTCGAGCCCTGGCGCAGGAATCTCTACGTTATGTGGCTTTCCCTCTTCATTGCCATGATGGGGATGAGCCAGGTGGTCCCCTTCCTCCCATTCTATGTTCGGACTCTCGGCGTCAAGGGACCCGAGCAGGTCGCGCGCTGGAGCGGTCTGGTGCTGGCCGGTCCGTTCTTCCTGTCGTTCATGCTCACGCCGCTCTGGGGCCTGCTGGGAGATCGGTACGGCAGGAAGCTGATGGTCCTTCGGGCAATCATCGGACTCGCCGTTTCGCAGGCGCTCATCGGATTCGCACAGAACGTGGAGATGCTGTTCTTGTTCCGCATGGTGCAGGGAGCCGTCAGCGGATTCATCGCCGCGGCTCTGGCGCTCATCTCGACCTCCACACCGCATGCCCGCTCGGGCTACGCCATCGGCGTGCTCCAGTCGGCCATCGCCGGCGGCAACGTCGTGGGTCCGCTCATCGGCGGCAGTCTGGCGGACGTCCTTGGGTACCGCCCCATCTTCTTCATCGTGGCGGGGCTGTGCACGATTGCGGGCATACTGGTGAGCGTATTCGTCAGGGAAGACCGACGGTCCGTCTCCCTGGAGTCGAAGGGACCGTCCCTCTGGAACAACTACCGTTACGCGTTCACATCGCCCCGCATCCGCACGGCCATCATCGCGATCTTCCTTGCACAGGTGTCGGTCTTCGTCGTCCAGCCGATCTTCGCTCTCTACGTGGAGTACCTCCAGCCGAACACGACCTACGTTGCCACGATTGCGGGGGGCGTCTTTTCGGTGGCCGGCCTGTTTATGGTGATCGGGGCGCCGTGGTGGGGGCGCCGGAACGATACGAAGAGCTATCGGAAGAACCTGATGCTTGCCACGGGGGGCGCCGCCGTGGCCTACGTGGCACAGGGGCTTGTCGCCAACGCCGCCCAGCTGATCCCGTTCCGCGCTCTGCAGGGTTTCTGCGTGGGCGGGATGGTGCCGACGCTCTACTCGTACGTGAGTAAGAACACGGAGATGTCGCGGCGCGGAGGCATCATGGGCATCGCTTCCAGCGCGCAGCTGCTGGCAAACATGGCTGGACCCACGGCCGGGGGAATCCTCGCCGCTGAATTCGGTCTCCGTGAGACGTTCTTCATCACGGGAGGCGCGCTTGTCGCAGCACTTCTGTTCGTTCGCAGCTTCTTCGTCGACATGCGCGGTTCGGACAACCCGCTGCCGGACCAACCGATTGGGGTGGCGGGAGCCATGCCTCCCGAAACCCACGACTGATACGAAGGTCGGACACTGACGGTGGAACCGCAGACTCGGGCGACCGGCTGTTCCCCTTCGACGCCGGCGGCGGGGGATCACCACGCCGTCAGTTCACCCATGCTTCGGCAGCCGGTCAGACTTCTGCAGTCATGACATCCCTTCCAGAGAACAGCATGAGCGCACACCAGCGACCCAGACTCTTCCTCATCGACGGCATGGCCATCGCCTACCGCAGTTACTTCGCCTTCATCCAGCGGCCGCTGGTAAATTCAAAAGGAGAGAATACGAGTGCCGTCTACGGGTTCGTGAGTTTTCTGAACAAGATCCTGGACGACGAACGGCCCGACTACATCGGTGTGGTGTTCGACACGCCTGAGCCGACCTTCCGGCATCGAGCGTATCCCGCGTACAAGGCAACGCGCCAGAAGATGCCCGACGACATGGCATCTCAACTCGATGTGCTCAAAGACGTCGTGCGCGCTTACAGCATCCCCGTCATCGAAGTGCATGGGTACGAAGCAGACGACGTCATCGGAACCCTTGCGCGGAGAGCCGCTGCCGAAGGTCTGGACGCTTTTCTCGTGACCTCCGACAAGGACTTCATGCAGCTGGTGTCCGAGCACGTCTTGATGTACAAACCGGGCCGACAGGGAAACGACGTCGAGGTGATCGGTCCCAAGGACGTGGAGATGCGCTTCGGCGTGACTCCCGACAAGGTCGTCGACGTGCTGGGACTCGTTGGTGACTCGTCGGACAATGTTCCGGGAGTGAAGGGCGTCGGGGAAAAGAGTGCGATCCCGCTCGTCCAGAAGTACGGAAGCATCGAAGATATTCTCAAGCATGTGACGGAAATTCCCCAGAAAGGACTTCGGGAGAAGCTCGAACGCGACAGGGAGAGCGCTCTGCTTTCGAAAGAGCTGGTCACCATCCACACAGAAGTGCCCGTGGGAACAGCATGGGCGGACCTCAAAGCCGGCGCCAGGGACACGGAGCGGTTGAAAGAGTTGTTTGCTCGGCTCGAATTCACGTCGCTGCTCAGGAAGATCAGCGCGGCGCCTCAGGAACCGTCTCCGGAACAACCTGCCCCTCCGTCTCCCCCCGCGTTCGCACCGCTGACGGACATCCGGTCCACCCCCCACGAGTACGAACTGATACGCACAACGGCTCAGCTGAGGGATCTCGTAAGGACTCTGAAGGGATCGCAGCGGTTCGCCATCGACACGGAAACGACGTCCACGGATCCGATGCGGGCTGATCTGCTGGGACTTTCGTTCTGCGCCCGGCCCGGAACGGCATACTACGTGCCCGTCCGGCAGTTGCGCACGTCGGCGAAGAGAGACCTCTTCGATCGCCCCGAAACCCATCGTGATTCGTCGGGATCGGAGCCCGGCCTGCCGCTGGACGAAGTGGTCGCGCTGCTGAAGCCGCTGCTCTCCGATCCCTCCGTCGGCAAAGTGGGCCAGAATCTGAAGTACGATATGGTTGTCCTTGCCCGGCACGGCATCAATCTCGAAGGCATCGCCTTCGATACCATGATTGCCAGCTACATCCTCCGGGCGGACGGGCAACACAACCTCGACGCCCTCGCGGCGGAGCATCTGGGCTACTCGACGATCACCTATGACCAGCTCACCGGAACGGGCAAGGCGAGGATTCCTCTGCAGGAAGTGCCCGCAGAGCAGGTCTGCGAGTATGCCTGCGAGGACGCCGATATCACGCTCCGGCTCGCGACGGTGCTGGAAGAGAAACTCACTGCGGCCTCCATGATGGAACTCTTCCGTACGCTTGAGCTGCCGCTGGTCGCTGTGCTGGCGCGGATGGAGCTGACCGGCGTGGCACTGGATGTTTCCTCCCTGCAGGGCATGTCGAAGGAGCTTGAGCGCATGCTGGACAACCTCCGCACCGACATTCACCGTCTGGCGGGGGTCGAGTTCAACATCAACTCAACGCAGCAGCTTGCCGAGATTCTCTTTCAGCGGCTGAAGCTCCCCCCGGTCCGAAAGACGAAGACCGGATTTTCCACCGATGTGGGCGTGCTGGAGGAACTGCGGCAGGAACACCCGATTGTGGAAAAACTGCTTGAGTTCCGGCAGCTCGGAAAGCTGAAGTCCACGTACGTCGATGCCCTTCCTGATCTGATCCATCCGGACACCGGCCGGGTGCACACGTCCTTCAACCAGACCATTGCCGCCACGGGCCGGCTCTCCAGCAGCGATCCGAATCTGCAGAACATCCCGATCCGCACCGAGATCGGGCGCTCGATTCGCACGGCGTTTGTCGCCGGTGGTCCCGATCGCCGGATCCTCTCGGCCGACTATTCACAGATCGAGCTGCGTATCATGGCGCACGTGTCGGGAGACGAAGGGCTGGGGGATGCGTTCCGCGCCGGCGAAGATATCCATGCGACAACGGCCGCGAAGGTGTTCGGAGTCCCCGTGACCGATGTTCCGCGCGACATGCGCCGGAAGGCCAAGGAAATCAACTTCGGCATCATGTACGGGATCGGCCCGTTCGGCCTGGCTCGGCGGCTCGACATCAGCCAGACGGAGGCAAAGGAGATTATCGACCGCTATTTCGAGAGGTTTCCGCGGGTGCGGGCGTACATCACCGATACCATCTCCACAGCGCGCCGGCTTGGCTACGTTTCAACACTGCTGGGACGCCGCCGGTATCTCCCCGAGATCGCCAGCAAGAACAACGCCGTCCGCCAGAATGCGGAGCGGCAGGCGATCAACATGCCGATTCAGGGAACGGCGGCGGACATGATCAAGCTGGCCATGGTGAGCATCGACCGGGCGTTGCGCGAGCGAAAGCTCCGCAGCAGCATGATCCTTCAGGTGCACGACGAACTGGTGTTTGAAGTGTGGATGGAAGAAGCGGAGAAGGTGCGCGCCCTCGTGCTCCAACTTATGAAGAACGCTCTTCCTCTTTCCGTCCCGGTGGAGGTGGAAACCGGCTTGGGGAAGAACTGGCTCGAGTCGCACTGAGGCGGCAGGGGTGCTGACCGGAACCGACGGGTGCCGTCGGGGATTTCCTCCCGGGCAAACGAACCATCGAGCGGCATCTGGGAGGAACCTCGACGACGAGGCCGCATCCGCATGTGGCGCCTGAAGAGAACCGTCCCGGGATGGTGGAGCGGCAGGGGCTGCGTCTCGTCGCCCGTCGGGTGTGCCTCGCCCCCCTTACTTTCCGTCCACCCTTTTGAAGAAGGCGTACGTATCGCCCAGCCGGATCGGGCCGGTCCACGCTTCTCGTGGCAGGAGCCGGAGCTGTCGCTGTACGTGAACGGGATAGACGCGAATGTCCACCAGTCCGAGCATTCCTCCCCGTTCGCGCGACTCCGCCGCAGAAACCGACCGCGCCAGCGCAACAAAGTCCTCCCCTTCCGACAACCTGCGGTAGACAGAATCCGCCTGAGCTTCCGACGTGCACTGAATTTCCGCCAGCTCGATGATGAGGGGATCGCCGAACTGTACCCGGAGCGATTGCGTGATCCACAGCGCCACCGGTTTCCCTCGCAGCAGCGCCGGTGAGTAGCGCCATTCCCGCATGCCTTTCATGGCGAGCGCATCCCAATCCCGATCACCGCTCGAATTCACGATGCTCACATGATCCACCGTCCCCTGTTCCGTGATATGCAGCTTGACGTCGAGGCGCAGTTCACGGACGGGGGTGCTGTACGCAGGCAAGGGGGGTTGGTAGATGAGGATGGGGAGCCGTTCGGGAACTTCCCCGACGGGAATCGATGCGCAGCCAACGCAAAGCAGAAGCAGCCAGTGCAGTCCCTTCATGATCCACCTCCTCCACGTCATCCGTGGGATCGTTGCCGCACATTGTTAAGATACGCTGCTGCGGACTGAGGATCAATGCCCTCCTCCCGCCGGAGGGTTGGAATCCTGTACTTCAGGCGTGCGGATACGACGAACGGCAATGAAAATCCCGGCCGAGGGGGCCGGGATGCGAGGGGGCTTTCGCAGGAGACGTCTCACACCTCCATAATTGCCTTCTCCTTCAGGACGACGAGACCGTCGATTTCCTTGATGTACTTTTCGGTCATCTTCTGCGCTTCCTGCTCCTGCCGCTTCCGCTCGTCTTCGGAGAGATGTTCCTGCTTTTCGGCCTTCTTGAGGTGCTCGATCACATCGCGACGGACATTCCGCACAGCAATGCGACCGTCTTCCGCGAATTTCTTGATCAGTTTTACCAGCTCCTTGCGCCGTTCCTCGTTGAGCGGCGGAATCGGCACGCGAAGCACGGCCCCGTCGCTCACGGGGTTCAGTCCGAGATTGGCATTCTGGATCGCCTTCTCGATAGGTCCGACCATGGCCTTCTCCCAGGGCTGGACGGCGATCGTATGGACATCGGGCGTGCTGATGTTGGCGATCTGCTTCAGGGGGGTCGGGGTGCCGTAGTAGTCGACCTTGACTCCGTCGAGGAGATTCGTCGTCGCTTTTCCCGTGCGGATCCGCACAAATTCTTCCCGCACGACCTCGACGGCCTTCTTCATCCGGTGATCAGCATCAAGGAGCATCTGTTTCGACATAGTCTGTCATCCTTCCTCAATGATGAAATCGACACTCAGCTCACAATGCGGCAGGAGAACCGGTCGTGACTTCGACCACGCGGGAACCGACGTCCTCGCCCGTAACGACGCGCTTGAGGTTGCCCCGCTTGTTGATGTTGAAGACGATGAGGGGAAGCTTGTTCTCCTTGGAGAGGGTAATGGCCGTCAGGTCCATGATTTTCAGGTCGCGCTTGAGCACGTCGGCGTACGTGATTTCGGAGAACTTGATCGCGCCCTTGTTCTTTTCGGGGTCGCTGTCATAGACGCCGTCCACGCGTGTTCCCTTCAGGATGGCATCGGCTTCGATTTCGATAGCCCGCAGAACAGCAGCCGTGTCGGTGGTGAAGTAGGGATTACCGGTTCCCGCCGCGAAGATCACGATGCGTCCCTTTTCGAGGTGGCGTATGGCACGCCGGCGGATGAAGGGTTCGGCGATCTTTTCCATGTTGATCGCAGTCTGGCACCGCGTGAATACGCCGAGGTGCTCGAGGGCACTCTGCAGGGCCAGCGCGTTGATCACCGTGGCCAGCATACCCATGTGATCTCCCGTCACCTTGTCCACGCCATCGGAGGAATCCTCAACACCGCGATAGATATTCCCGCCGCCGATGACGACGCCGACTTCCACACCGAGCTCCCGCACTTCCTTGATGTCGGCGGCAAACTGGTTGATGATGGCCGCATCGATGCCGTACTCCCTGTTGCCCATGAGGGCTTCACCGCTCACCTTCAACAGGATCCGTTTGTACTTGAGGTTGGACATGGCAGGCTCTCCAGAAAACGAGAATCCCGAATTGCTTCGGGATTCGTGCTGTCACGACGCGGCATCCTCTCCCAGGTGATACCGGAGGAAGCGCCGGATGGATATCTTCTCTCCCGTCTTCGCGACCGTCTCTTCGAGCAGGTCCTTGATGGTCTTTCCGGAATCCTTGATGAAGCTCTGCTCCAGCAGACAGACCTCCTGGTAGAACTTCTCCAGGCGCCCCTGCGCGATCTTCTCGGCGATCTCGGGCTTCTTCCCCTCGTTGACCGCCTGGCTCCGGTAGATTTCGAGTTCCTTGTCGCGCACCGACGGTCCCACTTCTTCGCGCCCGACGTAGCGCGGATTCATTGCCGCGATCTGCATCGCGAGGTCATGGGCGAGAGCTTTAAATTCCGGCGTCTTCGCCACGAAGTCCGTCTCGCAGTTCAGCTCCACCATCGCGCCGATCCGTCCCCCGGCATGGATGTACGCCTCGACGAGTCCCTGATTGGTCTCGCGGTCCGCGCGTTTCGCGGCCGTTGCTGCCCCCTTCTTGCGGAGATACTCGACCGCCTTTTCCATACTGCCGCCGGTCTCCTCAAGGGCCCGCTTGCAGTCCATCATCCCGGCTCCGGTGGCTTCGCGGAGTTTCTTGATCGCCTCTGTCGATATGGTTGTCATGCCCGTTCTCTCTCCTTCGCTGCCGCAGGCTCCGCCGCCTGAGTTTTTTCGGCCGCCGCCGCTTCCTGTTCCGCCATGAGGGCCTGCTGCGAGGATGCCCGTTGCTGTCCCTCCAGGACGGCATCGGCGATCGCCCGCGTAATGAGCTGGACGGCTTTCAGGGCATCGTCATTGGCCGGGATGGGATAGTCGATCAGATCGGGATTGCAGTTGGTGTCCACGATCGCCACCACCGGGATCCCCAGGCGGTGGGCTTCCTTCACGGCAATCAGCTCTTTCTTGACGTCCACAACGTACACCAGGCCCGGAATGCGTGCCATCTCCACCACACCCCGCAGCACGTTATGGAGCTTCTCGCGCTCGCGCGTCAGGTGGAGCCGCTCTTTCTTCGTGATGTTCTCGAACGTGCCATCGAGTTCCATCTTCTCGATGTTGTTCAGTCGCTTCACGCTCTTCCGGATCGTGGTGAAGTTCGTCAGCATACCTCCGAGCCAGCGCTCCGTCACGTAGTAGGCGTTGCAGCGCTTCGCTTCTTCTTCCACCACGGCGTTGGAGGGACGCTTCGTGCCGACGAAGAGAGGCCGTTTGTTCTCGGCAACGATATTGGAGACCGCATTGCATGCGGCATCCAGCATATCCTGGGTCTTCTTGAGGTCGATGATGTGAATCCCGTTCCGTTCCATGAAGATGTACGGCTTCATCTTGGGATTCCATCGGCGGGTCAGGTGACCGAAGTGCGCACCTGCCTGGAGGAGAGCTTCAAGCTCAACGCGGGGCATAGAGACTCCTGAAGTAGTTGATTCGTCTATTCCCGTCGTTTCCTTCCGGAATCCCGCCGCAGGGGCAGGACACTGCCGTTCGGATCGGGGAATATGAGTGATGGTACTGCACCCGGGTACAGCGGGCAACCGCTGGCGTCCCGGTTATCGCTTCGAGAACTGGAACCGCTTGCGGGCCTTCTTCTGGCCGTACTTCTTGCGCTCCACCATGCGAGGGTCGCGGGTCAGAAGTCCGGCTCCGCGCAGGGCGCTCCGCAGATCCTCATCCAGCGCCACCAGCGAACGGGCGATCCCCAGCTTCACCGCTCCCGCCTGTCCGGCGGTTCCTCCCCCCTCCACCTTCACGGTGACGTCGTAGCGCCCGAGGGTGTTCGTGACGGTGAACGGATGGAGCACTTCCTGACGGTGAAACTCCAGCGGGAAGAACTGCTCGAGAGGGCGATCGTTGATGACCACCTTTCCCGATCCGTCCTTCAGCTTGACGCGCGCGATGGCGGTCTTCCGGCGTCCGACTCTCACTTGCGGCTGCATACCTTGTCTTCTTCTCCTTGCTACAGATTCAACGGTTCTGGCCGTTGAGCGACATGCGGGTGATCGGGTCCGCCGTACACCTTGAGCTTTCGGAAGATGCGGCGCCCGAGGCGGTTGTGCGGGAGCATACCGCGGACAGCGTGCTCCATGACCACTTCCGGGCGGGTCTTGAGAAGATCCTTCACCGATTCGAACCTGTCGCCGCCGGGATACATGGTGTTATGGTACAGTTGCTTCAGCTCCGAACGCTTGCCGGTGAGCTGAATCTTCCCGGCGTTGACCACGATGACAAAATCGCCGACGTCGCTGTTGGGCGTGAAGGTGGGCTTGTGCTTCCCCCGCAGTACGGCAGCAATGCGGGAGGCAGCCCGGCCGAGGGTCTTTCCCTGGACATCCACGACGAACCATTTGCGTCCGACGTCATCGACTCTGAAGAACTTCGTTTTCGGTTGTGTTTCCACGGGTACAGCCCCCGCAATCGTCCTGATGTGATACAAGGCTTGAATTAAAGCTTTTTAGTATACGAAAAATCGGCCACAGAGTCAACGGAACCCTACAGATGCCGTTCCGCGTGGTACGAGCTTCTCACCAGAGGACCCGATTCGACGTACCGGAATCCCATCTTCAACCCCTCTTCCTTCAGCATCCGAAACTCGTCCGGATGCACGAAGCGATCCACCGGCAGATGCTCTTTGGTGGGCTGGAGATACTGGCCGAGCGTCAGCACATCCACTCCCACACCGACGGCATCCCGCATCACGTCCAGCACCTCTTCCACCCGTTCCCCGATGCCAAGCATCAACCCCGTTTTCGTGACAAAACCCTTCCGCTTCGCCCGATCCAGCACCTCAAGGGACTGCCGATAGTTCGCCTGCGGACGAACCTTCCGGTACAGCCGCGGGACGGTCTCTACATTGTGGTTGAGGATGTCCGGCTTTGCAGCGAGGACGAGGTCCAGAGCCGCTTCACTCCCCTTGAAGTCGGGAATCAGCACTTCGACCGTGCAACCCGGAACCTCCCGGTGAATCTGCCGGAGCGTTTCCGCAAAGATCGGGGCTCCTCCGTCCTCCCGCTCGTCCCGGTTCACCGACGTGATGACGGCGTGCCGGATGCCCATCGAGCGGACCGCCTCCGCCACACGGTACGGCTCGTCCCAGTCCAGCCCCTTGTCCGGGCGCCCCGTCTTGACCGCACAGAAGCCGCAGGACCGCGTGCAGGTATCGCCCAGGATCATGAACGTCGCCGTCCCCGCGTTCCAGCACTCCCCCATGTTCGGGCATCGCGCTTCCTCGCACACCGTGTGGAGCCGATTTCCGCGAATGAGCGACTTGATCCTCGCGTAGTTTTCACCGCCGGGGATCTTCGCCTTGAGCCAGTCGGGCCGCTTCGGCTGGGGCTCTGTCGCTGGAGCCGGAATTTCCTGAATGATGAATTCCATACTCAGAAGAGGTTGGTGAGATCGAACGTTTCGAGGTTCTGCACGATCCGCTCGAGGAACTGACCTCCCAGCGCTCCGTCAACCAGCCGGTGATCGAATGAGAGAGTCAGATAGGTGATGGAGCGGATCGCGATGCTGTCGTCGCCCTGCTCGTCGGTCATCACCACAGGGCGCTTCTTGATGGCGCCGATGCCCAGGATGGCCACCTGCGGCTGGTTGATGATCGGTGTTCCGATGATGTTCCCGAACACTCCGTAGTTGGTCAGCGTGAAGGTCCCCCCCTGAATTTCGTCCGGGAGGAGCTTTCGGGCGCGGGTTCGGACTGCCAGGTCGTTCATGGCGCGCGCCAGGCCGAGGAAGTTCTTCTCTTCGGCATTCTTGATGACCGGAACGATGAGGCCGTTCGGCGACGCAACCGCCACGCCGAGGTTGATGAACTTCTTCACGATCACCGCATCCCCCTCGATGGAAGCGTTGACGAGCGGGAAATCCTTCAAGGCCCTCGCGGCAGCATCCAGGAAGAACGGCGTAAACGTGAGCTTGAATCCGACCTGCCGCTCGAACCGCTCGGCGTTGGCGGTCCGGAACCGCACGATGGCGCTGACGTCGCACTCTGAGATGGCGCCCACATGCGGAGAGACCTGGACGCTCTTCACCATGTGTTCGGCCATGCGGAGCTGGACGTTGTCCATCCGGTGCACTTCGTAGAGGGGGGAAGGATACTTGCGGAGCATCTCCTTCATGTCAACGCTCTTGATGCCGGCAGGAGCCGGACGCGGCTCGGGAGGAGCAGCCGCGGGCGCCGCTCGGTGCTTCAGATACGACAGGAGATCCTCTTTCGTGAGCCGCCCGTTATGACCCGTCCCCGGAATCGTCTCCAGCTCCTCCACGCCGATTCCTTCCTTCGCGGCAATCGTCCGGACCAGCGGCGAGTAGAACCTGCTCCCCTCTTCGTGCGGGGCTTTGAAGACGGGACCGCCGGGTTGTGCGGCAGACACGACCGCCGATGCAGACCCGTAGGCAGAGTGCGCTGATGCGGGAGACGGCTGTTTCACCCCGGCCGACGGAGTGCCGGTCTCGATCATCGCGATGACGGTTCCTACCGCCACCGTTTCCTGTTCCGGCACGATGATCTTGGTCAGCACACCGGCTTCCGGGGAGGGGATTTCGGAATCGACCTTGTCGGTACTGATCTCGAGAATGGTCTCATCCTTCGCCACCGTGTCTCCGGGCTTCTTCAACCATCGCAGGATCTTCCCTTCCTGGATGCTCTCCCCCATTTTCGGCATCACGATTTCAACTTCCATCCTCGACTCCTCTAGTACGAATGGAGCTTCTCCAGTGCAGCGACCAGCTTGTCTTCGTTCGGCAGCATGGCACTCTCCAGCGGCGGACTGTAGGGCACGGGGAGATCCAGGGCGCCAACCCGCAGAACCGGTGCATCCAGCGATTCAAAGCACTCGCTCATGATGCGGGCAACGATCTCGGCCCCGAAGCCGGCGGTAATGGTGTCTTCATGTGCCACCAACACCTTTCCGGTCTTGCGCACGGAAGCAACGATCGCCTCATCATCCACAGGATTCAGCGTCCGGAGGTCGATCACCTCCACGCTCACCCCCCTCTCCTCCATCCGGCGGGCTGCCTCAAGCGACTTCTGCACGAGAGCCCCGTAGGTGATCACCGAAAGGTCGGTTCCCTCACGGCGAACTGCCGCTTCCCCGAACGGGAGCAGGTAGTCAGCGTCGGGCTCGGGTGTCGATGCGTAGCCCTGCCGGTACAGACCCTTGTGCTCCATGAAGATCACCGGGTCGTCGCCCCGGATGGCGGACTTGAGCAAACCCTTGGCATCGGCGGCATTCGACGGGAACGCCAGCCGGATACCCGGGATGTGGGCCATGATCCCTTCGATGCACTGGCTGTGGTAATGCCCGCCGTGGATATAGCCGCCGACGGGGACGCGGATCACCACGGGACAACTCCATGCTCCGTTCGAGCGGTAGCGCATCATCGCCAGTTCGTCCCGGATCTGCATGAAGGCAGGCCAGATGTAGTCGCCGAATTGGATCTCCGGCACCGGCTTCCAGCCCTTCAGGGCAAGTCCGATCGCCACTCCCAGGATACTTGCTTCGGCCAGGGGGGAATTGAAGGCACGCTCGACGCCGAAGGTCGTGGTGAGTCCCTTCGTTGCCGTGAAGACGCCCCCCTTGTTGTCGGCCACATCCTCACCAAACACGATGACCTTCGGATCGCGTTCCATTTCCTCGTGAAGGGCATGATTGATCGCGTCGACGAGCACGACCTTCGGACCCGCATGTTCCGGCTCTTCAAAGACCGCCGGCGGGGATGCGTGGGCAACACCGTAGAGATGATCGGCAACCGTCGAGGCGTCCGGCAAAGGCCGGGAGGCCGCCCATTCGGCTGCCTCATCCACTCGCCGGTGAATCTCTTCCGCCATCGAGCGGGCTTCCGCTTCCGTGAGGAGACGTCGTTGAACGAGCTGAGCCGCCATCTTCGGGAGCGGATCCCGGCCGCGTTCAGCCTCCACCTCTTCTTTTGTCCGGTACTTGAGATGGTCGTCCGACGATGAGTGCGGGAGCAGTCGCACGACGTGCGCGACGCAGAGAGTGGGACCCTCGCCTCGGCGAGCGCGGACGGCGGCACGTTCAACCGCTTCCCGCGACGCGAAGAAATCCGTCCCGTCGAATTCCACGCGCTCGAGTCCGGCAAATCCGCTGGTCACCTCGAAGACCGATCCGCCCGCCGTCTGATCCTTCACCGGAACCGAAATGGCGAACTTGTTATCCTGGACAAGAAAGATGACGGGCAGGTGTTCGCGTGCCGCCCAGTTCACCGCCTCGAAGAACTCGCCTTCACTCGTCGCCCCTTCACCGGAAGAGACATAGACAACCTCGTCGAGGCCTTCGCGCCGGATGCCGAGGGCGACGCCAACGGCCTGGAGGTACTGCGTGCCTGTCGGGCTGGACTGGCTGACGATGCGGAGTTCTCTCTTGCCGAAGTGTCCCGGCATCTGCCGGGCACCGGTGCTGGGATCCTCGGCCCGGTGCAGTGCCGCAAGAAACATCTCCTCCGGCGTCATGCCGAGGTGAAGTGAGAACGCGAGATCCCGGTAGTACGGGAAGGACCAGTCGATGCCGGGCCGAAGAACAGAGGCGGCGGCCGTTTGAGCGGCTTCATGCCCGGACCCGCCGATGTGAAAGAATGACTTCCCCTGCTTCAGCAGAATCAGATGCTTCTCATCGATCCGCCGGGCGGTGAGCATGGTGCGGTAGGCGCGCAGGACTTCTTCGGCCGGAAGGGGCAGACCCGCGCCGTGCTCCGTCGGAGTACGGTGGACAAGCGGATCATGAGTGCGGTGTCTGGTGCTGGACACTAGGGATGCTCCATGACCTGGACCGACACTGCCGTCTCCAGCGCTCCCCGCTCGGCATGAGCCGGTTGGCACTGAAAGACGCGGCAGAATGCTTCGATGAGGTTCGCATGCACGTCCGGCAGCGGGATTTCACGCCCGAGCAGCGTCTTCAGGGACGTGACACCCCTGTGGAAGATCCCGCACGGGATAATCCGGTCGAACATGGAAAGGTCGGTGTTCACGTTCAGGGCGAAGCCGTGCATCGTGACCCAGCGGCTCACCTTCACGCCGATGGCGGCGATCTTCTCGCCCCCGACCCAGACGCCCGTCATCCCTCCTTCCCGACCCGCCTTGACACCGAACCCCTCCAACGTCAGAATGATCGATTCCTCGAGCATGCGAAGGTAGCGGTGGATATCCTGGCCGTACTGCTGGAGATCGAGGATAGGATACCCCACAACCTGACCGGGCCCGTGGTACGTGATATACCCGCCGCGATCGATGCGGAACACATCCACATCTCTGCTCTTCAACTCTTCCGGTCCCGCCAGCAGATGATTCTCATCTCCCCCCTTGCCGAGCGTGTAGACATGTTCATGCTCCGTAAGGAGGAGGAGGTCGCCGATCTCGCGGGCACAGCGCCGCTCGAAGAGACGGCGCTGCAACTCCCACGCGTCCGCGTAGCGAGTTCGGCCGAGATCGCAGACCGTGAGCGTCATGGTCAGATATGAATGGCCTGACCGAAGGCCTGTCCCGCGGCTTCCATCACCGCTTCGGCCAGGGTTGGATGAGCGTGCATGGTCCGGAACAGCTCCTCGTGCGTTGTTTCGAGTGCCTTCGCCATCCCCAGCTCGGCGATCATCTCCGTGGCTTCCGAGCCGATGATATGCGCGCCCAGCAGTTCTCCGTACTTCTCGTCGAAGATGAGTTTTACGGTTCCTTCTGTCTCGCCGATGGCCATGGCTTTGCCGAGGGGTCGGAACGGAAATCGCCCGATCTTCACCTTCCGGCCCGCAGCAACGGCCGCCTCTTCGGTGAGGCCGATGCTGGCAACCTGCGGCTGGCAGTAGGTGCAGCTGGGAATGTTCTCCCGGTCGATCCCGTGCGTCGCCTTGCCGGCGATGTGGTCCGCCGTGACGATGCCTTGATGTGACGCCACGTGAGCCAGCCAGGGTGCGCCCGTGACATCTCCGACCGCGTAGATGCCCGGAACGTTTGTGCGGCCGAATTCATCGACAACAATCGAACCTTTCTCAATCTTGACACCAATGGTCTCAAGACCCAGATTTTCCACATTCCCCTGCACTCCAATGGCCAGAAGGGCGACGTCTCCAGAGAGACTCTTCGAGCCGTCCGGTCCCGATACCTTGACTTTCACGGCGCCGTCGACGCTCACGGATTCAACTTTTGTATTCGTGAGGATCTCAATCCCCTGCTTCCGGAGACTCGATTCCAGGATTTTGGTGATCTCACGGTCTTCCCGCGGGAGGATGGAAGGGAGCATTTCGACGACCGTGACCTTCGTGCCGAAGGCATTATAGAAGTAGGCAAATTCGATCCCGATTGCTCCTCCCCCGATGACGACCATCGATGACGGTCGCTGAGCCAGGGTCATCGCTTCCGTGCTGGTAATCACGTACTTCCGGTCGATGGTCAGGCCCTGCAGACTGCGCGGCCGTCCGCCGGTAGCGATCACCACCGCCGACGATTTCACGGTGTCGGTGACCTTTCCGTCCCGCGTCACCTCCAGCAGATTCCGTCCGGAGAACCTGGCCGTTCCGGGCAGAACCTCGATCTTGTTCTTCTTCATCAGATATTCCACGCCCTTGGAGATGCGGTCGGAAACGTCCCGGCTCCGCTTGATGATCTTCGTCCAATCGAACGTCAGTTCTTTGTACGAGAAGCCGAATTCCTCCGATTTCTTGAAGAGATGGTGAAGTTCGGCGCTCTTCAGGAGGGCTTTCGACGGGATGCACCCCCAGTTCAGACAGATGCCGCCGAGCTTGTCGCGCTCGATGATTCCGACCTTCTTGCCGAGCTGAGCCGCCCGGATCGCCGCGACGTAGCCGCCGGGACCCGCCCCGATGACGGTGACGTCGTAGTGTCGTTCTGCCATGTGGTTCCTTTCAAAGCAGGGGACTGTGCCGAAGAGCCGGCCGGACTGCTGTGCTCGGCCGAAAGGGTATTAATGTACA
This sequence comes from uncultured Ignavibacteriaceae bacterium, assembly GCA_964465905.1. Lineage (GTDB taxonomy): Bacteria > Bacteroidota > Ignavibacteria > UBA10030 > UBA10030 > CAYXMK01. Next base: position 19,357 of record CAYXMK010000017.1, read on the forward strand.
CACATCCCCCAAGAAAGGCAACCGAAACTCCGGTCTCGGCCTGATGCCGACTTCCGCGCCCGTCGGGTTTGATTCTTGTTCACTTTTCTCGTACACTGGTGCAAAAATTTCGTGATGCCGGAGAAGCCCCATCGGCTCGTCGTCTCGAACAGAAAGGCGCGGCACCTCTACCACATTCTCGAGGTAGTCGAAGCGGGGATCGTGCTGAAGGGCACAGAAGTGAAATCCCTGAGGCAGGGGAACGCGAATCTGCAGGACGGGTATGCCTCTATCCGTGGCGGGGAGGTGTGGCTCGAAGGAATGCACATCGCACCGTACGAACACGGGAGCATCAGCAACCATGATCCCCGTCGGGTGCGCAAGCTGCTCCTCAACCGCCGGGAGATTCGGAAGCTCCGCTCTCGCTTCACGGAGAAAGGGCTGACGCTCATCCCCCTTTCGGTCTACTTTAAAGGACCCCACGCAAAGGTCGAACTCGCCGTGGCGCAGGGAAAGAGAGCGTACGACAAACGTCAGGCCATTGCCGAGCGGGACGCCTCGCGTCAGATTGCACAGCGCTTGAAGCGGAAGTACGGCTCGTGACGCGCCCGGCACCATCGTCGAACTGGCTGGCGAGAGACGTTTCCGGCGAAAGGCGCTACGTTGCCTGCGAGCGTCGGGCCGCGAGAACCCATACAACCACATTCCGGGGGTAGCACAAGGAATTGTTCCCACCGCTGAACGAACAGATGGACGTGATCCGGCGCGCCGCCGCGGAGATCATCCCCGAAGACGATCTCGTCCGCAAGATCGAACGTTCCATCTCAAGCAACACTCCCCTGCGCATCAAACTCGGCTGCGATCCCAGCCGACCTGATCTCCATCTCGGTCACGCCGTCGTACTCCGCAAGCTGCGCCAATTCCAGGATCTCGGGCACACGGCCATTCTGATCATCGGCGATTTCACCGGCATGATCGGCGATCCTTCGGGCCGCAGCAAGACCCGTCCCGCGCTGACGCTGGAAGAAACCCGCAAGAACGGTCAGAGCTACTTTGAACAGGCCACCCGCATCCTCTCATCCCAGCGCATCCAGATGCTGTACAATTCCGAATGGCTGGCGAAGATGAGCTTTGCGGACGTGATCCAGCTGGCCTCAAAGTACACCGTGGCCCGGATGCTGGAGCGGGATGATTTTACCCTCCGCTACCGATCGGCGGAACCGATCAGCGTCCACGAATTCCTCTACCCTCTTGCGCAGGCGATGGATTCCGTCGCGATCGCCGCCGACGTGGAGCTGGGGGGCACGGACCAGAAGTTCAATCTGCTGGTGGGACGCGACATCCAGCGCGAGTTCGGCCAGGAGCCGCAGGTCATTCTTACGGTTCCCATCCTTCCCGGCATCGACGGCGTCGAGAAGATGAGCAAGTCGCTGGACAATGCCATCGGCATTACCGATCCGCCGAAGGAGATGTACGGGAAGACCCTCAGCATTCCGGATACCCTCATCGCCACCTATTTCGAGCTGGCGAGCAGTGTGTCGAACGAGGAGCTGAAGGAGATTCGCGCCCAGCTCGCATCCGGCGCCGTCAACCCACGGGACCTGAAGCGCCGTCTGGCACGCATGCTCGTGACGCAGTACCATTCGGAACAAGCCGCCCGGGCGGCGGAGGAGGAATTCGATCGAATCTTCGTGAAGAAGGAGACGCCCGACCAGATCGAGGAGTTCCGGATAACGGCGCGGATGGGCATTAGGGATCTTGTTTCGCTCCTGAGCGTCGCCGGTCTTGCCAGCTCACGGACCGAGGCCCGTCGGCTGATCGACCAGGGAGCCGTCAGCATCGATGGAACGCGGGTGGAAGAGAGCACGGCGCCGTTGCCGACGCAGAGCGAATTCATCATCAAAGTCGGAAAGAGGAAATTCAAGAAGATTGTCGTTGAGCGGTAGCAGGGTCTGATCCATTCACAATCTAGAAGCGGAGCTGAGGAAGTGTTTGTACCCACACGGATGTTTTTCACCAAAGGCGTCGGAAAACACAAGGACTATCTGCAGTCGTTCGAGCTTGCCCTCCGGGACGCCGGCATCGAGAAATGCAACATCGTGACTGTCTCAAGCATTTTTCCCCCCAACTGCAGACGGATCACCAAGGAAGAGGGATTGAAATTGCTGTCGGCCGGCGCCATCACATTCTGCGTCATGGCGCGCAACGCCACCAACGAGCCGAATCGGCTCATCGCCGCCTCGATCGGCGTCGCCCAGCCCTCCGACCCGAACCAGTACGGGTATCTGTCCGAACATCACCCCTTTGGGGAAACAGACGAGAAGGCAGGGGACTACGCTGAGGATCTGGCCGCAACCATGCTCGCGACGACGCTCGGTCTTGAATTCGACCCGAGCACCGCGTGGGACGAGAGGGAGAAGCTGTTCAAGATGTCGGGGAAGATCGTCCGCACATTCAACGTGACTCAGTCGGCCGAGGGGGAGAAGAACGGACTGTGGACCACCGTGATCGCGGTCGCGGTGCTGTTGCCGTAGCTGAAGTCTACCTCCAGACGACGGAGCCCTTCCGGGTGGAAGGGCTTCTTTCTGTACGAGCAGGGCCGACCAACGGCTGGTTGCCCGGAGTTCTCAACGGCTGTCTTTCTCCGGGGCCTGGTCAGTTTCAAGCACTGCGTCGGGTCTGGAGACCCGATCAACAGCTTGTTGCCCGGGACTCCGTCCCAGGTCGGGGCCGCTGTGTTTCGGCTCGGCGTCGGGTCTGGAGACCCGAACAACAGAGTGCTGCCCGGGAATCCGTCCCAGGTCGGGGCCGCTGTGTTTCGGCTCGGCGTCGGGTCTGGAGACCCG
>CAYXMK010000018.1:0-13559 GCA_964465905.1 uncultured Ignavibacteriaceae bacterium
GGAACGACTGCAGGACTTCTTCAGCAAGTGTCGGCATGGCTATCCCTTCAGGAGTTCTTCAATGCGTTTTTCGATTTCGATGGAACGGAACGGCAGACCCTGGATCTTGTTCAGCGTCACCACCGGGATGAGAAAGCGCGAACGGAGCACCTGTGAGAGCTGTCCCATGTTGATCTCCGGCACGAGGACGTGCTTGAATCGCTTCAGAATGCTCTCGACGTTCTTCTGCATGGGGTAGAGATACCGGAGATGCAGGTGAGAGACGGCGTGTCCCTTGGCCCGGTGATGCTGGACGGCGCTCCGGATGGCTCCGTAGGTGCTTCCCCACCCGACGACCAGCACCGTTCCCTCCTGGTCGCCGTCGACCGCAGCGGGAGGGAGGTCGTCGGCTATTCTCTCGACCTTCTCCGCGCGCAGCCGGATCATGTGCTCGTGATTCTGGGGGTCGTAGCTGACGTTTCCCGTCAGATGCTGCTTTTCGAGTCCGCCAATCCGGTGCTCCAGGCCGGGGGTGCCGGGAAGTGCCCAGGGCCGCGCCAGCGTCGCCTCATCCCGTGCATAGGGAAGGAATCCTTCCGCTTTGGTGCGGAAGGTGGGAGAGATGTCCGGCAGCGCTTTGAAGTCGGGGATGCGCCACGGTTCCGAACCGTTCCCCAGGTAGCCGTCCGTGAGGCAGATGACCGGTGTCATGTACTTGAGAGCGATCCGTGCCGACTCGAACACGGTGTCGAAGCAGTCGGATGGGGTAGCCGCGGCGAGTACCGGGACGGGAGCTTCGCCGTTTCGACCGTAGAGGGCTTGCAGCAGGTCGGCCTGTTCGGTCTTCGTGGGAAGCCCCGTGCTGGGGCCGCCGCGCTGGACATTCACGACGACCAGAGGAAGCTCTACCATGACGGCAAGGCCGATCGCCTCCGTCTTGAGGGAGACGCCGGGCCCGCTGGTGGTCGTGGTCCCGAGATTCCCGGCGAACGAGGCCCCGATGGCAGAGCAGATGCCGGCAATTTCGTCCTCGGCCTGAAATGTTTTCACGCCGAAGTGCTTGTATTTGGACAGCTCATGCAGAATGTCGCTGGCCGGCGTGATGGGATAGCTGCCGAGGAAGAGATCAAGCCGCGCTTTCTTTGCAGCAGCCATCATTCCCCACGCTGTCGCCTCATTGCCCGAAATATTCCGATACGTGCCCGGCGCCAGCTTGGCGGGGGCAACCTGGTAGCGGACGGAGAAGATCTCCGTCGTTTCGCCGTAGTTCCATCCGGCTTTGAGAACGCGGGTGTTGGCTTCGACGATCTCGGGTTTGTCGGCAAACTTCTTCTTGATCCACTCCAGCGTGGATTCCATCGGGCGGTTGTACATCCAGAACATCATCCCGAGGGCGAAGAAGTTTTTCGAACGCTCGACGGCCTTGCTGGAAATATTGAGGTCTTGAAGCGCGAGGGCGGTCAGCTTGGTGATGTCGACGTCGTAGACCTTGTACTTGTCGAGCGATCCGTCCTTGAGGGGATTGGAGGTGTACCCGGCGAGCTTCAGGTTCTTGTCGTTGAAACCGTCGGTATTCGCGATGATGGAGCCTCCGTCGACGAGGCTCGGGAGATTGACCTTGAGGGCGGCCGCGTTCATTGCCATCAGGACGTCACACTGGTCGCCGGGGGTGGTGATCTCCGTGCTCCCGAAATGGATCTGAAATCCGCTGACGCCGAAGAGAGTCCCGGCGGGGGCGCGGATCTCCGCGGGGTAGTCCGGGAGCGTGCTGAGGTCGTTCCCCAGCAGTGCTGTGGCATTGGTGAACTGCGTGCCGGTGAGTTGCATGCCGTCGCCGGAATCGCCGGCGAAGCGGATCGTCACTTCGTCCAGGTGCTGGACTGGTCGTTTGGACATGGTGGAAGTCTTCCTTCTGCCTGCGGATGAACCACGAGGCTTGAGTGCTCTGGAAAAAATCTACCGATTTTTGCCCAAAAAAGCCAACAGATACCGGGCTTGTTGCCTCCGCTCCGTCAGGTACTCAACACGCGACCGGCCCGCGAGGTTTCGCGGATCGCGTACGGACGAAACGCCGGACGTTGACTCGCCCGGCGTTCCGCTGGAGAGAAGGTCGGGGAACGAGTCATTCCCGTACGACCCACACTTTCAGCTTGCCCGCGACACCTCCCGGAAGGCGAACGGGAACGTCGTAGATTCCGAGCGACTTGATCGGTTCTTCCAACTCGATCGTACGGCGATCCAGCTGGATGCCCTTCTCAGCGAGGGCGTCGGCAATCATCAGCGACGTCACGGAGCCGAAGAGCTTGTCGTCCTCTCCCACCTTCATCTGGATCGTGAGGGAAATCTTTTCGAGCTGAGCGGCGAGCGATTCGGAAGATCTCTTCTCCTTCTCCATGCGGCGGGCATGCTGCCGTTTTTCTTCCTCGAGCATCCGAAGGTTCCCCGGGGTCGCCTCGTAGGCGATCTTCCGCGGGATGAGGTAGTTACGGGCATAGCCGTCCTTCACATCGACGATGTCTCCCATGTTCCCGAGCTGCTCAACATCCTGACGTAAGATGATCTTCATGGTCTCTTCCTCTTGCAATGCACTTCCTGATACTCTGGCTGCTCACTTCACGGCGTCCGACACGAACGGCAGGAGAGCGAGGTGGCGCGCCCGCTTGATGGCCTGCACGAGCATGCGCTGGTGCCTCGAGCAGGTGCCGGTGATGCGCTTCGGGATGATCCGCCCCTGCTCGGAAATGAAGCGTTGAAGCTTCTTCTCGTTCTTGTAGTCCACGAAGTCTTCCTTGTTCTCGCAGAACCGGCATGTCCGTTTCTTCCGTGGTTGCGATGCACCCCGTCCGCCTCGTGCCGGCCCGCGTCCCGGTCCCCGCCCCGGCCCGCGGCCTGGTCCTCGTCCCGGTCCGCGACCGGGTCCGCGTTGTGGATTCATGGTTGCCATAATCAGTTCTCCGTGTCCGATGGTCTTCAGTTCTGTGGAGTCTCGACCGCTTCGGCGGCCGCTTCGGCTGCCTGGGCCCGCTTGATCTTGGCCTCCTTGGCCTTCTGGTCGACCTCAACGACGAGGTGACGGATGCACTGCTCCTCGAGGGCGAAGAAGCGCTCCAGTTTCGCGAGGAGCTCGCCCGGCGCCTGGAATTCGCAGACAACGTAGAAACCGTTGTTCTTCTTCTGGATAGGATAGGCGAGGCGCTTCCGCCCCCATCGCTCGACTTCCGTGACCGATCCGCCTTGTTTGCCGATGAACTCCGTCGTTCGGTTGATGACGTTCTCGATCTGCGCGTCGTCGAGCGACGCGTTCACGATGAACACTGCTTCATACAGCTTTGCGGTTTTCTTCATGACCCTTCTTCCCTGTGGACGTTGGTGATGCGATGGCCCTCCGGTAGTCGCCGGCCGGCGAACCCGAGAGCAGGGTTAGTGGTTGAAACAACATTCGATGTCTCAGAGGAGCGGAGCGATGACGAGCGACACGACGGACATCAGCTTGATCAGGATGTTCATGGACGGACCCGCCGTGTCCTTGAAGGGATCTCCGACCGTATCGCCGACAACGGTCGCCTTGTGCGCCTCCGTTCCTTTCTGCTCGCCCGGTACCTCCCCTTTTTCGATTGCCTTCTTGGCGTTGTCCCAGGCGCCGCCGGCGTTCGCCATCAGAAGGGCCAGGAGAACGCCCGCGACCGTGGCGCCGGCAAGCATCCCACCGAGTGCGGCAGGACCCAGGAGAAAACCGACGGTCACCGGCGCCACCACGGCAGTGATGCCCGGAACAACCATTTCCTTCAGCGCGGCGCGTGTGGAGATGTCAACGCAGCGGGCCGCGTCGGGTTTCACACCCTCGCGCCCTTCGAGCAGACCGGGGATTTCGCGGAATTGCCGCCGAATCTCATCGACCATCTTTCCTGCCGCCCGCCCCACCGACGTCATGGTCAGGGAGGCGATGAAGAACGGAAGAATGCCCCCGATGAACAGGCCGATCACGACGTACGGGTCGGTAATGACGATGATAAGGGGAGCAACGCCCTCCGCCAGACGGCTCTTGTCCACAGCCTGCGAGAACGCCGCGAAGAGGGCCAGCGCCGTCAGCGCCGCTGATCCTATGGCGAAGCCCTTGCCGATGGCCGCCGTTGTGTTTCCGAGGGCGTCCAGGCCGTCGGTGATCTTACGGACATCCTTGCCGAGGCCCGACATTTCGGAAATTCCGCCTGCATTGTCGGCAATCGGTCCGTAGGCGTCAACGGACATCGTGATCCCGACGGTCGCCAGCATGCCGACGGCCGCAATCCCGATGCCGTAGAGGCCTGCTACGTCATTCGAAACGAAAATCGCGAGACAGATGGTGAGCACCGGGAGAGCTGTGGACTCGAGCCCGACAGCCAGTCCCTGAATAATGTTCGTTGCAGCTCCCGTCTTGCTGGCGATCCCGATGCGCCGGATGGGGGAGCCGGAGGTGTAGTACTCCGTAATCAAGCCGATCGCCATGCCGCCCACGGTGCCGAAGAGAACGGCCCAGAAGACGTTGTTGCTGACGTCGAAGGTGCGGATGAGCCAGAGTCCTCCCAGCAGAAACGCGCCGGCAGAGATGAACGTGGAATACCGCAATGCTGCAGCAGGAGAAATCGCTTTGAGGAGTCTCATCGACCCGATGCCGAGGAAGGACGAAAGGAGACCGATGGCGGCCAGCAGCAGCGGGAGCGCCATAAGAATGGATTTCAGGGCTCCGTCGTCTACCTCCGGAGCGGCTTTCAGCTGGGCCAGTCCCTGAGGCAGGAGGGTAGCGCCGATGGCAATGGTTGCGACGATGGAGCCGACGTACGATTCGAAAATGTCCGCGCCCATGCCGGCGACATCGCCGACGTTGTCACCCACGTTGTCGGCGATGACGCCGGGGTTCCGCGGATCGTCTTCAGGGATTCCCGCCTCTATCTTCCCCACGAGGTCGGCCCCCACATCTGCCGCCTTGGTATAAATGCCTCCACCGACGCGGGCGAACAGGGCGATGGAACTTGCTCCCATGGCGAAGCCGCTGATGACGTGAGCATGTTCCGGCGAACCGAAGATGAGAAAGAAGGTGCCGAGGCCGAGAAGTCCCAGGCTGGCCACGCTGACCCCCATGACAGCTCCGCCATCGAAGGCCGTCAGGAGCGCTTTCGCCTGGCCGGACGACCGGGCTGCCTCCGCCGTGCGCACATTAGCCGCCGTTGCCCCTCGCATTCCCGTATAACCCGCCGTTATCGATGCCGTTGCGCCTGAGATGAACGCGATGGCCGTCTGCACACCAAGGAACTGCCAGAGCAACCCTGCGACGATGAGCACGAAAAATGCGAGGACGGTATATTCCCGACGCAGGAACGCCATCGCGCCAACCTGGATCTGTGACGCAATGTCCTGCATGAGAGCGTTTCCGGACGGGAGCCGGATCAGCCGCCAGAAGAGAAGTCCGGCAACGGCCAGTCCGAAGAGACCGAGCCACGGAATCCAGACGGTGAGCTGATCGATTGGTTGCATGTCTTACCCTTGCGAGATGGGGGCTGCTGTGTACGTCGAAAGCGTGTTGTCAATACCCCGCTCCATGATGGAACGACAGGCGAGGATCGCGCGATGGACCATGTCCGTTACCGCAGGGCGCTCTGTCTCGGGGAATCGATCCAGAACGAACCGCGTCAGTTCGGACTTCCCGGACGGCATGGTCTCGGAGGCGATCCCGCATCGAAGGCGGGGAAACGCGGTGCTCTGCAGGCAGTAGATGATTGAGACGAGGCCGTTGTGCCCACCGTCGCTCCCGGAACGGCGGAGCCGGAGCGTCCCCAGAGGGAGGTGAAAGTCATCGCAGAGAACCACCAGGTCCTGCGGCGCGAGACCGTAACGCTCGACCACCTCGACGACCGCTTCACCGCTGTTGTTCATGTAGGTGGTCGGCTTCACCAGAACCACCTCCGCCGGGCCGCGCCCGGCGTGCGCTTCCCAGTAGGATCCTTTGCCGGGACGGAAGCATGCACCCAGCGACGCCGCAAGTCCGTCGACGACCTCGAAGCCGAGATTGTGGCGTGTGCCGACGTACTCCGAGCCCGGATTGCCGAGACCGACGAAGGCATACATACCTGCCTGCCGGCTACTCCTTCGACTCCTCTTCCTCTCCCTCCGCCTCTTCCGCCTTCTTGCCCTTCCCGATGACCTCCGGCTCTGCCGGTGCGGCAGTCTCGGCAACCGCCTCTGCCGGCGTCGGCTCCTTGATCACGGTCGGCGGAACGACAGCTACGATCGTGCTGGACTCGCTCTCCAGGATGCGGACGTTCGGGAGGGTGATTTCGCTGACGTGGATCGAGCGGTTGATCTCGAGCGGCTCTACATCCAGCTCGATGTGATCGGGGATGTACCTGGGAAGGCACGAGACCCGCAAGCGGTGGAGAATGTGCTGGATCGTTCCCCCGTCCTTCACCCCTTTTGGCGTCCCCTTCAGGACAACCGGGACCTCGATCGTGAGCTCCTCGTCGGCGCTGATTCCATAGAGATCGAAGTGAATGGGGCGGTCGGTCAGCGGGTCGAACTGAATATCCCGGAGAACGCACGTGTGCGCGGAGCCGTCGTCGAGCTTCAGGTTGATGATGTGCGTCGTGGATGTCTTGTAGAGCGGGCGGAGCGTCAGCTCGGACAGGGTGATGGGAATGTTCTGCTGACCGTGCCCGTAGTAAACGCCGGGGACTTTCCCTTCGCGGCGGAGACTGGTGACTTTCTTGCCGAGTTCCTTGCGGATCTCACCGGTGATGGTAAGTTCTGACATCGGGGATCTCCTGACTAATTCTTGTCTTTGTCAATGTCAAACAGTGAGCTGATGGACTGGTGGTTGTGCGTCCGGACGATCGCCTGGGCGAAGAGCCTTGCCGTTGAGCGGACAAGGATCTTCGGATGTTCTCTCCGCAGCGGAATGGAGTCAGTTACGGCGATTTGCTTCACCGGAGAATCGCTGAGACGTTCGAACGCCTGACCCGAAAGAATGGGATGGGTACAGGCGCCGTAGATTTCCCGTGCTCCGCGCTCGCGCAGCACGCGGGCGGCATTCACGAAGGTGCCGGCAGTGTCGATCAGGTCATCGACAATGAGAATGTTCTTCCCTTCGACGTTGCCGATGACATTCATCACCTCCGCCTGGTTCGGATTCGGGCGCCGCTTGTCGATCAGGATCAGGTCTGCATCCAGACGCTTCGCGAAGGAACGGGCCATCTTGATGCCGCCAACATCGGGCGAGGCCACCGCAAGATTCGGGATCTTCTTCTTGCGGAAGAAATCGATGAACAACACGGACGAGTAGAGGTGATCGAGAGGGATGTCGAAGAATCCCTGAATCTGAGGAGCATGCAGATCCATGGTGATGACTCTGTCTGCCCGTGCGCCGGTGATGAGATTTGCCACCAGCTTTGCTGTGACGGAGACGCGGGGCTGATCCTTCCGATCCTGACGCGCATAGCCGAAGTACGGGATGACGGCGGTTACCCGCTGCGCAGACGCTCTCTTCGCCGCGTCGATCAGGATCAGGAGTTCGATCAGATTCTCGGCCGGCGGATGCGTGGGTTGAATGATGAATACATCATCCCCGCGGATGTTCTCCGAGAACTTGGCCCAGATCTCGCCGTCGCTGAAGTTCTTGATGACGGTTTCCCCCAGCTCCACTCCCGCCAGCTTGGCAATTTCGTGGGCGAGAGCAAGGTGAGCTCTGCCGGAAAAGATCTTGAGCTTCGCGTTGATCTCTCTGGCCAAGGCTGTGCAATCCTTTGGGCGTGATCAGTGCGCTGTGCCGTACGTCGTGAGGAGATCCGATCCCGCGTGGAATTTTTCCCCGCGACCTGCGCGGGCAATGGGCCGGAAGGCCAACCTGCCTGCGCAACAAGCTGGGGTGCCAGGATTCGAACCTGGGAATGGCGGCTCCAAAGGCCGCTGCCTTACCACTTGGCTACACCCCACCTGCTCCCGGTATCGTCCACGGCCGCCTGTTCCCCGCCGGGCAAAAACGAAAAACCCAACCCTGACGAGTTGAGCGTGTAAATATAGTGAAATCCCCCTTTTGAATCAATCAAAACTCCAATCATTTCCTCATCCTCAGAGGTCCCCCCGGATTCCGAAAAACAGGGTGTTCAGCAGGAGTCGCTCCGTGCCTCTCCAGAAACCGCGAAACGTCGGGTTTTCCGCAAAGAGAACCACTCTCCCCTTCCCGAGCTCCCTCTCGGCAAGGTAGGGGGATCGCGCGGTCTGTGTGCCACGGCCGGGGGGGAGGTAGCCGCTCACGGCAATCGTGTCACGGCTATATGCCGCAATAACGTGTGCCTCCTCACTTACTCCCATGGCGGCACCGTCCCCCTTGAAGACACACAGCTCCGGTGACAAGGCGTATCCCGACGGATGGGTTGTGTCCACGTCCACCTTCAGGATCGTGCCGGGGACGCGATTTCTCCGGCGCAGGTCTTCCCGATCCTGGAACGACTTCCTGCCGGGGTCCGCCGTCGCTATGCTGTCCTGGCCCCTCGACTCTTTCGGCGCTCGAGTCTTCCTGCCAAGCTCGGGAAATCCCGAGTTCTCCCGCAAGAAGTGCCGCGCGGCTCCCTCAATGGCTATCAAGACGCCGCCTTCCCGTACCCATCTCTTCACACGATCGGCCTGAACACTGTCAAGGACTCGGGTGAAGTCCGATCCGTCGGGGATCACCAACACGTTGAAGCGTGCCAGATCCGCGCGGGGGAGCGTGCGACCGGCAATCGGTGTGAAGGGAATGTCCAGCCGCTCATCCAGAAGGTGCCACAGTTCGCCGTAGTCGCCGGGGCTGACTGGCTCCTCGGTGAGGATGCCGATCTCGGGTCTGCGGAGCGGGCGGATGTGATTGGATCCGAGATTGATCCCGGCTTCCGTCCACCCGGTCGATGTGGAGAGGATGTCCACGCCGTGAGAACGGGCACTGCGCTCAAGGACCTGGTGGAGCGAATCGGGCTGGTCGGTGACGAACGCGATGCACGTTCCCCGTCTGAACTCCTGCCCCTGCAGTCTGAACGTCCTTTCGGCAACGTGGACGCGAAAGCCACGCTTCAGGAGATCCCATACCACGGCATACGACGCCGCGCGGTCCCATGGAATGAGATAGGCATACGCGGCGCGACCCCCGACGATGGTTCCCGGAGGCGCGCAGGGAGAAGAGGTGAGAGGGGGAAGGGCGGGAACTTCCTGCTCCGTCCAGGCGGTCTCGACGCCGAAGGCCAGCGGCAGTGACCAGGCGGAAACATCATAGAAGGCGGTATCGCGAACCGCAGCGCGTGCTTCCAGCAGTGCCCGGGCCAGCCGGCTCTGCGGCTGACGCAGGTTGATGACGTATGTTCCCGCAGGGAAGGACATCTCGCGCGCGCGGGCTTCCAGCAATGGTGCTGCGCGGATGACCATCGGGCTTGTCGTTTGCCCGATTTCGATCCCCTGCCGAAACAGCGTCTGCGCGAGCTCTGCGGCAGTACCGGGATCTCTTCCCGGAGGGATGAGGAACGCCCGAAGGGGGCCAGCGGCGGTCAGCCCTGTCTTCCAGAACTCGTGGAAATCGACCAGTCGTTCTCTCCGATGAGCGACGGCTGTGCGCAGTGTGGTGATGGCTGTAAGGTAGTGGTTCCTCACTCTCTCCCTGAGCGTCAGCAAGGAACCGTCCGGCCTGCGGACAGCGAGGCCCGCCCGGGCATGTCCCGCCTGTTCGTACGTCATCCCGATGGCGCCGCTGAAGGTCGGCCAGCTGTCGCCGTACCCCGGGTAGAAAAGATCGAATGATTCCCCTGTGAAGTACCGTATGCCGATCCGATCGAAGACCTCTGCATTTGCCCTGCCGAAGATGGTTCCCCATTTCCTCACTTGCTCCGGAAGCTGCGAGTGCATCGGGAGGGCGGAAGGAAAGAAGAAGTAGGTGCTGGTGTAGTCCATTTCGTGATAGTCGACATGGACATGGGGCATCCACCGGAGGTACAGAGCGACGCGTGCCCGCGTCTCCTGCTGCGTCGACCAGGACCAGTCCCGGTTCAGATCGAAGAAGTAGTGATTGGTGCGGGAACCTGGCCACGGCTCGTGGTGCTCGGCGGCGTCGGGGTCGGTGCGGGGGGCTTTCCCCGTCACGGACCGATACCACAGTACGTAACGCTGGCGCCCGTCGGGATTGACCAGCGGGTCGAGGATGATGACAGCGCTGTCGAGGACCGCAGCAACGGAGGGATCGCGGGATGCCGCCAGTTCATAGGCGACCGCCATCGCGCACTCTGAGGAGGACGATTCGTTGCCGTGCACGCCGAACGAGAGCCAGAGAACGGCCGGAAGTGTGTCGAGGATGGGCAGAACCTTCTCGCGCGGCGTGATCCTTGGATCCGTCAGGGAGCGGTTTGCCGCATTGATCTCGTTCAGCCTCCGGAGATTCCGCGGGTCGCTGATGAAGAGCACGATGAGGGGATGGCCCTCCACCGATCTTCCGTATTCCTGCACCGCCACTCTGTCCGAAGCCTCCGCCAGGAGGAGGCAGTAGCGTGTGATCGATGGCGAGTCGGTAAAACGTTTTCCAATCTCATAGCCGAGGAACTTCTCCGGCAGAGGCACGGAGGGCTCGTAAGGTCCCCCGTCGGCGAGGCGGTGCTGCGCGAATGCCGTGTGCAGGATCAGGGAGACGGAAAGTACAGCAAGGGAACGCATGTTCGGCCTCAGAATGTTCTTCCGAGAAGAACATCGTGGAAAATGGGGCGAGAAGCAAAGAAGCGGGGCTCGCCGCTCGGGTGTCCAGGGACCGTTGCCGATTTCATGCTTGCTTTTGTGGGCTGTGGACCGTATTTTTGTGCCTCGCCGACCGAAACTCTGGAATGACGCCATGTCCGTGACGAATCCCTCTATCACTGCAATCCGCAAAAACCTTCTGATCCACGACCTGCCTGTCCCGGGCCGGCTCCTCTGGGCAGGATCGTTTGCAGTCCTGACCGCGGTGAGCGCGCAGTTCGAGATTCCGCTTCAGCCGGTTCCGTTCACCCTGCAGACGTTCTTCGTCCTCCTTGCCGGCGGGTTGTTGGGACCCGCCGCCGGCGCGACGAGCATGGTGTTCTATCTGCTGAGTGGGCTGCTGGGGCTTCCGGTCTTCGCCGGGTTTGGATCCGGGCTGGTGAAGATGATGGGTCCGACGGGTGGATATCTTCTTTCCTTTCCGCTTGCGGCCGCTCTCACAGGTTGGATCGCCGGTGAGAAGACTTCAACGGTGCGGATCCTGGCTGCGATGACAGCGGGCCTTACGGTCATCTTTGTGATCGGCGTCGTCCACCTCAACGCCGTTCTTTTGCGCAACTGGGAGGAGTCGCTGAGAGCAGGGTTCCTCATCTTCTCGTGGTGGGATGCGCTGAAGGTTGTGGCTGCGGCGGCTGTTGTCCGAGCCGTGCGTGGACAGTCCGGCGCTTCGTAACCCCATCCGGCGTTCTCTTCGTTCGCCTGCCGCTCTCTCGAGAGCGGCAGTATTGTTTCCGAAGGCATGTGTGGGGAAGAGGAGTGTCCTGCGCAGGGACGGACCGCCGCGTCCTCTCTACTTGCTGAAGTTCAGGTACCGTTCCCAGCGCCGGAAGAGCTCTGCCGTAGCGACGACGTCGCCGAGGCAGTACTGGGCGACCTCGCTGAATCGCTTCTCCTCCCAGAGCCGGGCCAGATCGAGCCCTGTAACGCCGTGAGACTTGGGGCTCTCGATTCCGTAGGCCTTGCAGTAGAAGTCGAGATTGAACTTCCTCGTGGCCCCGTAGTACGTGAGCTGTTCGAGCAGGTCGCAGTGGATGGCCGGATCGTACCGGTAGGGCATGAGATTCCGGGACGGCCTCACGCCGAGGAGGGAAGAACGGATCATGAGGAATGGACAATCGAAACCGCGTCCGTTGAAGGTGATGAACTGCTCATAGTGAGCGATATCATCCCAGAATCGGCTTACGATCTCCTTCTCGTCTGCTGCCGTGAACTGAATTGTTCCATCCTTCGACATCTCCTCGCCGGGGACATCTGCCTGGTAGAGGATCTTCCCTCTCCCGGTATCCGGGTTCAGCATCCCGATGGCGATGATCTGGGCGGTCAGGGGATAGAGATTGAGTTTCTGGATGGTCTCGGCCCGTTCCGCATCTGTCGTGGCGAAGCGGAGGAGGTATTCCTGTTGTGCGGCATCGAACGAGGTGAGGGGGAACGCGAGAGTCTCGATATCGAGGACGACGCGTGCCATCGAACGCCTCAGGCCGTGATCCGGTAGTTGCGGAGCCCCCAGTAGGTTTCAGCTGCGGAGACTTTCAGGATCGTGGCGATGGGAATGGCGAGGAGCATTCCGGCGACGCCCATTAGCTGATTGCCGATGACAAGGACGAGGATGACGGTGAGAGGATGCATGTCCACGCTCTTCGCGAAGCAGAGGGGCTGGACGACAATGTTGTCCACCATCTGGATGACCAGCGTGACGAGAGCGATTTCCCCCAGCATGCGGAAGTCGCCATACTGCGTCAGGGAGACCATGAATGCCGGCACAGCTCCCGCGATGGGTCCGAGATACGGGATGAGGTTGGCGATGCCGGCGATCGCGCCGATCACGATCGGATAGTCGATACCGATGATGTACATGCCGGCGATGCTCAGTAAACCGATGATCAATGAGTCGAGCATCCACCCGCGCAGGTAGCCGACGAGGTCGCGCTCGATCTTGTTCAACACGTTCAGCGTCATCTCGAAGTACTTATTCGGGACCCGTTCAATTAGCCGCTTGAGGGCGATATCGCCCTCGGCGAGGATGAAGTACGTGACGAACGGCACGATCGCCAGCGTCACGACGTAGCCGAAGACGTTCTCCAGCGCTCCGCCGAAGGACTGGATGCTGGCGGCGATGAAGGCGTTGACCTTTGCCGTGATCGTTGGTGCATCGAAGATTGGGACGTCCTCTGCGATCTCACGCGCCAGGTCGCCTAACTTCGCCTCGAACGGAAACTGGCTGAACTGGAGATACATCCCCTGGATGCGGCGGAAGAGGAAGGGGACACCCTCAATCGCAACGAGAGCGAGCGCGCCCCCGACGAGAAGGAAGACGGCGATGATGGAAAGACTGCGGCGCAGTCCGACCTTGAATTCGAGCAGCTTCACCAGGGGCCGGAGCAGGAACGCCAGGAGAATCGACGCAATCAGGAGGATGACGAGATCGGGAACGAGGGTGGCAACCCAGAATGCCCCCAGAATGATTGCCAGCAGAAGGCCAACCTTCAGGAGCGGACGGTTCTTCAGGGCGTGGTCGGACATGGCGACTATGAGAAGACGGTTCGAACGGTTCGGTAAGCGATATCGTGCGAAAAGCCGTGCCGCAGCAGGTACTCCAGGAGCCGCTTCTTACGACGTTCGCCGGGGAGCTTCTCGAACGACGATCGGGCGATGCGCAGACGCCTGACCGCCAGCTGCTCCGCGGCCTTCTCCTGATCCTCTTCCGTGATCAATTCCCGAAGCACCTGCTCCACGACGTTCGGCGGTATCCCCTTTTCCTGCAGGGAGCGGCGGAGGTGATCCGCTGCATCATCTGCATCCGGCAGGGA
>CAYXMK010000018.1:13569-22017 GCA_964465905.1 uncultured Ignavibacteriaceae bacterium
TGTGTGACTTCCCTACGGGCTTCCGGCTGAGGCGTTCCAGCACGAACTGCCGTGCTAACTTCGCGTCGTCCAGGAACTGGAGCTTCTGGAGGTGCTGGGCCGTCCGCCGGGCGAGGTCCTCGGCGAAACCTTTGCGTGTGAGATGGTTGATGACCTCGCGGGTGCTCCGGGGACGATAGGAAAGGTAATTGATGGCGATCTGTTGCGCACGCGAGCGGGCCTCCGCCGTAACGATCTGCTCCACCGCAGCCTCGTCGATCTCGTCGCCGACGGAGAGCCTGAAGTGGGCAAGGACGTCGTCGCTGAGCTCAAAGGCGCGCGATCCGTCGATGTAGACCGCGTAGGCGCGCCCCCGATTCTTCGTCCGCAGGATCCTCGTGATGAACACAGCCGTCCTGGCCCGTCAGTTCTTTCCGGTGCGCTTCACGGGGGCCGGTGAGGGCGCCCCTTCCTTTGGAGCCGCCGGCTCCTCGGGGGGAAGCAGGCCGAGCTTCCGGCGGAGGGCGACTTCGATCTCCTTGGCAACTGCCGGATTGCTCTGGAGCATTGCCTTCACGGCCTCCCGGCCCTGGCCGATCCGATCAGCTTTGTAGGAGAACCAGGATCCGCTCTTCTCGATGATGCCGTGCTCCACGGCGCTGTCGACCAGGTCTCCCATCTTGGAAATCCCCTCATTGTAGAGGATCTCGAACTGTGCCTCCTTGAAGGGGGGAGCCACCTTGTTCTTCACGACCTTCACCTTGGTGCGGTTCCCCACCACATTCTGGCCGTCTTTGATGGCCTCAATCCGCCGTACGTCCAGCCGCACGGAGGCATAGAACTTCAGGGCATTGCCCCCCGTTGTTGTCTCGGGATTGCCGAACATGACACCGATCTTCTGGCGAAGCTGGTTGGTGAAGATCACCGAGGTCTTGGACTTGCTGATGGCTGCCGTCAGTTTGCGGAGCGCCTGGGACATGAGGCGAGCCTGCACTCCCATGGACGGGTCACCCATTTCCCCTTCGATTTCAGCGCGCGGCGTCAGGGCGGCGACGGAATCGATCACGATCACATCGAGGGCGCCGCTGCGGACGAGGGTCTCCACAATCTCGAGTGCCTGTTCGCCGTACTCCGGCTGCGAGAGGAGGAGATTCCCGATGTCCACGCCAAGCTTCTTCGCGTAGGCGGTGTCCAGAGCGTGCTCGGTGTCGATGAATGCTGCCATGCCTCCGTTGTGCTGTGCTTCGGCGAGGATATGCAGACAAATGGTCGTCTTTCCCGACGACTCAGGGCCGTAGATCTCGGTGACACGGCCGCGCGGCACGCCGCCGATCCCCAGAGCGGCATCGAGGGAAATGGACCCCGTCGATATCACGTCCACTTTGGCGATGGGTCCTTCGTCGAGGCGCATGATGGAACCCTTGCCGTGCTGCTTCTCGATCTGCTCGATGGCGATCTTCAGCGCCTGCAGACGGGCATCTCTCGTCGATGTATCAGCCATGGGAAATCTCCAGCTCTGAGGGTTGAAAGGGAATGTGTTCCAGTACCGTGTAGCGGGATCCGGTCGGATGGAGCTCGCTCCGCAGTATCTGCACCCCCGCGCAGCGATCGGAAATCGGTTCAAAGGTAAGCGTTTTTACCGTGGCTGTCAAGATGTCCGCCCCCCGCCCTTCCTTCATGCGCGCGAGCGTGATGTGGGGATGGAATCGACGGTCGTCGGCCTGCGCGAGACCGAGCCGCCGGCACTCTCGGTCAACGATCTCCTGGATCTCCTTCAGTTCTGGTTCTTCCTCCGCGCCAATCCAGATGACGCGCGGATGCGTCAGGGAAGGAAACGCGCCGAGAGCGGTGTAGCGGAGTGTCAGTTCCTTCCGGCCGGACAGCGAGGAGCGGAGAGCGCTTGCGAGATCCGGCAGGGCCTGTGGTGAGGTGTCGCCGAGAAACCTGAGGGTCATGTGCAGTTTGTCCGTTCGCTCCCAACGCGCCGGTACGTGGACCTGCTTCAATCTTGATTGGATCTCCGTGATGCGCGCACGCGCATCTTCTGAGGTTGGGAGGGCTACGAAGACCCTCCACAGCTCACGTTTCGATGCTTCGGTCATGGGTTTAGTTTGAGCAGCTTCCGTCTGACGATGTCAAGAGCGGCTTGCGAAGAGCGCTCTTTGATTCTCCGGCGGTCGTTCCCGAACTGGAATCGGAAGGCCGCCGTCCCGTCGCGGTCGGAGTACCCGATCCACACCAGTCCCACCGGCTTCTCCGTTGTTCCTCCCGAGGGTCCGGCGATGCCGGTGGTCGAAAGGCCCACATCGGCGTTCGACTTCGTCCTGGCGCCGAAGGCCATCGCTTCTGCCGTCTCCCGACTGACGGCACCGTTGCGGCGGAGCACCTCCTCCGGTACGCCCAGCTCGCGGATCTTCGCCTCGTTGCTGTAGACGACGTACCCTCGCTCCACGTATCTCGAGCTTCCCGGCACGTCGGTCAACCGGTCCATGACGAGCCCGCCCGTGCATGACTCCGCCACCGCTATGGTCCATCCTCGCTCCCTGAGCAAACGGCCGACGATTTCCTCCAGTTCCTCCTGCTCGAAGCCGTAGACCACGGGCCCCGCTTTTGCCAAAACCGCCTGCTCCGCCTTCCGGATCCTCGCCTCTGCTTCGGCAGCTGTGGCACAGCGAGCGGTGAGACGGAGCCGCACCCCCCGGGGGCCGGGCAGGAAGGCGAGGGTGACGTCTCCACCTGTGCCGGTGATCTCCTCCACCGGGCCCAGCCGGTGGGCCAGGAGGGATTCAGCAATCCCTGTGGTGCGGATCGTCCGGTGGCGAACGACTGAGCCACGGCTCCTTTCCTGAAGAAACGGAATCACGTAACTCTCCATCATGGCGCGCATTTCGAACGGAACACCCGGCAGCGTGATGAAGAACCTCCCTCCCCGCTCGAAGAGGAATCCGGGAGCCGTGCCGAGGGGATTCTGGATCACCGTGCAGCCGCGCGGCACGAGGGCCTGAGCGCGATTCAGGGGAAGCAGATCCAGACCCCGACCCGCAAGGATCCGCTCGACATTCCGAAGCGCCTCAGGATCTTCCACCAAGTCCGTCTCGAACAAGGCGCACACGGCAGCCCTTGTCACATCGTCATGCGTCGGTCCGAGCCCGCCGGTCGTGATGATAAGCTCGTGCTCGTCCATTGCCCTGCGGAAGGCAGCCAGGATCTGCTCGAGATTGTCACCGACCGTCGTCATGCGGGCAACGGGGATTCCGACATCCTGGAGCGCCTCCGCCACTTCAGCTTCGTTGGTGTTCGTTACCTGGCCGATGAGGAGCTCGTCTCCGATCGTCACAATTTCAGCCGTCACGACTGCCTCCTTATGTCACACTCCGGGAGAAGAGTCCGGCCGCGAGAGCGAGTTGAAGCACGACGTTCGTATAGACGCCGGCAACAACGTCATCCAGCATGATTCCCAGTCCTCCGTGCATTCTGTCGAGGTTTCGGGCGGGATAGGGCTTGACGATGTCGAAGAACCGGAAGACGAAGAACGCGGCGGTCGCCAGGGGGAGAGTCTTGGGGAGAGCGAGCAGCGAGATCCACATCCCGACGATTTCGTCGATCGTCACCGGCGGAGGATCGTGTCCCAGGACACGTTCCATCTCTGCGGAAACACGGGTGCCGATGATCAGACCGGCGATGATCATCCCGGACAGGATCCAGATGCTCTCAGCGCCGGGAAGAGCGTACGCAGCCACTGCCAGCACGGAACCCGCCGTACCGGGCGCAACCGGACTGTACCCCGAGAAGAAACCGGTGGCGATCAGGCGCGTGAGCAAGGAGACCGACGCCCCGCCCTGCTCAGGGCCGTCGGCTGATTCACTATTCTGATTGTGGCGCGCGGTCGGGGACGGCATACAGCGCCCTGATGGTCTTTCGGTTTTCGATGAGGTACACCACGCCGGTCCAGATCGTGAGCGCTGCGACCAGCACGGTCAGCACGGTCACGAGTGCCGGATCGAGAAGGAGGGCAATGGTTTCCTGCCATCGTGCGAGGAGCGAAGGGGTCCGCGCCGCGACGAAGAGCAGGAGGAGGTAGAACAACAGGGTGAACTGAAGGAACGTCTTCGTCTTGGCGAGCTTCCGCGTGACGAACGCCCTTCCCTTGTATTCGCTGTATGAACGGAGGAGTGTGATGGAAATATCGCGAACGACCATCAGCCAGATGGGCCACGCCGGCGTCAGGTCGAGGTAGATGAACGAGACGAACGCAGCGGAAGAGAGGACCTTGTCGGCCAGCGGATCCAGGAACGCCCCCCAGCGCGAGGCGTATCCCCAGCGTCGGGCCACCCAGCCGTCATACCAGTCCGTCAACAGAGCAACGATGAAGACGAGGACCGAGAGCCGCTGCAGGAGGGGAGACGGCGAGAAGAGGAACACGACAAACACCGGCGTGAGGATGATCCTCAGGAGCGTGAGCTGGTTCGGTGGGCTGAAGGAGACCTGCATGTCGTGCTCGTCGAACTGATCGGGCGTACCCGCTGGATGTTCGTCGGACCACGGAAAAAGAAATCCCGACAGGTCGGGATCTCGTCAAGCGAAAGCCGCTGACAGCGGAGCGCCGGTCAGACGGCCTTCCGCACTTTGCCGGACTTGATGCAGTTGGTACAGACCGTCATCCGCCGGACGCTGCCGTTGACGATGGCGCGGACACGCTGCAGGTTCGGCATGAAGCGCCGGGGAGTCCTGTTGTTGGCATGACTGACATTGTTTCCCGCCATCGGTTTCTTACCGCAGATTTCACATACTCGGGCCATCGAACTACTCCGTCGTCGTTCCTCAACAAATTTCATTTCAATATACTGAAAGAGCAGGAGAACTGCAATCGGATTCTCCGCGTTTGCGAGGCGCTCGTTTTTTGGTTATCATAGAACGCTTGTCTGCCATGAGGGACTGATGACTGTACTCGGCATCGAGACATCGTGTGACGAGACTTCTGCCGCCGTCGTGCGGGATGGCGCCCTGCTCTCCAATGTGATCCGTTCCCAGGTCGTCCACGGGCAGTTCGGGGGAGTCGTGCCCGAGCTGGCCTCCCGGGCCCACCTCCAGCTCATCGTGCCGATCGTTGAGCATGCCCTGAGCTCCGCAGGGGTGCACGGGGGGGATCTGCACGGCGTGGCGGCGGTGTACGGACCGGGATTGATCGGATCGCTCCTCGTCGGACTCAGCTTTGGAAAGGCCTACGCCGTCGGACTGGGGATTCCCTTCGTCGGAGTCAATCACATGCAGGGGCATATCGTCTCAAACCTCCTCGAGGATCCCCGTCCTTCATTCCCCTTCGTCAATCTGACGGTGTCCGGGGGGCATACCCAGCTGGTGCTCGTGAAGGGACCATTGACCTACGAGCTGCTCGGCGAGACCCGGGACGATGCGGCAGGGGAGGCATTCGACAAGGTGGCCAAAATGCTCGGCATCGGCTACCCCGGCGGACCGGCCGTCGAATCGTTCGCCCGGCACGGCGATCCGGCGGCGATACAATTCCCGCGCTCGTTCCTCGACGACCCGTCGTTCGATTTCAGTTTCAGCGGACTGAAGACTTCCGTCCTCTACTATCTCAGGAAGGAGGGATTTGAGCCGCAGGCCGCTCACCAGGACACGGTCGCCGGAAAGAGCCGCAGGCAGTTCATCGCCGATGTGTGTGCGGGGTTCCAGCGGGCCGTCGTTGATGTGCTGGCTGTAAAGACGCTGCGTGCCGCCCGGGCGTACGGGGTTCGGGACATTGCCGTCGCCGGAGGCGTTGCGGCGAACGCTGAACTGCGCGAACGCCTGCGTGAAGAAGCCGCAGCCAACAATCTGCGGGTGGCGATCCCGGCTCTGCAGTACTGCACCGACAACGGCGCAATGGTGGCGCTGGCGGGGTACTTCCGCCTGCAGGAAGGGGCTCCATCCGAACTTGAACTGACGGCGGTGCCGAATCTGCAGCTGGCGCGACGTCCTGTCCGCTGAGCCTGCTTCCCTTCCGAATTCCTGAGCACGATCCGCATGAACGTTTACCTGACCCGTCTCCTTCAGTTCGTTCGGCAGCTTCCCCTCTGGCAGCGTCGCCTGGCCGCAGGCGTGATCGCCGCGCTCCTCATCGTGCTCTTGCTCCTCTCCTGGATCTTCTGGTGGCCCCACACCTTCCCGGAGCCGAAGGAACGGATCCTGCTCGTTCCGCGCGGTGCGTCATTCCAGGAGGTAACGGATTCCCTGGTCGCCGAGGGAGTGCTGGAGCACACTCTCAGCTTCCGGCTGGCGGGGCGTATCCTTGGCTGGACTTCCTCCATCCGGTACGGAAGGTATTTCTTCTACAGCGGGGTGTCCAACCTCGATATCCTGCGGGCACTGAAGGACGGCCGGTCGCGTCGTCTGGTCGCCGTCTCGATCCCGGAAGGACTGCGCTTCCAGTTGGTGGCCCGGCGCTTCGCACGAGACCTCGGCCTGGATTCCGCGAAGTTCGTCCGGCTCTGTCAGGACTCTGCGTTCGTCCGATCGCTGGGCATCCGGGCACCTGACCTCGAAGGGCACCTGCTGCCCGATACGTACTTCTTCCACTGGCAGACGGAGGAAGAAGATGTGCTTGAGGAAATGGTCGCGTCGTTCAAGCTGTTCTACGCGGACTCCCTTCTGGACCGGCAGCGCGAGCTCAGGATGACACAACGGGAAGTGCTGACGCTGGCTTCCATCGTGGAAGCGGAAGCACGACTTCCGCGGGAGCGACGGACGATCGCCGGGGTCTACCATAACCGCCTGAAACGCCGAATGCGCCTCGAAGCCGATCCGACCATCCAGTATGTCCTCCCCGGAGGACCGCGGCGTCTTCTGTACAGCGATCTCCGGTATCCGTCGCTCTATAATACGTATCTCCACTACGGTTTGCCGCCGGGACCCATCAACAATCCGGGACGTGACGCCATTCTCGCGGCTCTGTATCCCGAACAACACTCGTATCTGTTCTTCGTGGCGGACGGCACCGGCGGCCACAAGTTCTCCACAACGTACAGCGAGCACCAGCGGGCGGTTCGCTCCTACCGCCGCATCCGTCGCGAACTTCAGCGCTCCGCGCAGGTTGGTCAGGCGGCTGTGACACAACCGTGAACGCCTGCGGGTTCCGCGGATCAGAACCGAGACGATGAAGAATCCGGATTTTTCCTCCGCCGTCATGCTCTCCGTCATCCTTGTCGGGTGCGCCGGGCAATTTCCCCCTCCGGGCGGCCCCGTCGACACAGAGCCTCCTGTCGTGGAGGCGGTGGATCCGGCGCCGTACACGACGCTCTTTGCCGGGAACGAGATCAGCATCGAGTTCAGCGAGTACGTGGATCGTTCATCTGTGGAGAATGCGGTCTTTGTCTCTCCCGATGCCGGCACCCTTCGGTTCGACTGGAGCGGAAGGAGAGTGACGATGCAGTTCGGGAAGCCGTTGAGGGAGCGCACGACGTACGTCGTTACCATCGGCACCGACGTCGTCGATCTGAACAACCGCAACCGGATGGCGCAGGCGTTCACGGCGGCATTCTCGACGGGGGAGGAAATTGACCGCGGCTGGATTGAAGGACGTGTGGAGCCGCGCACGCCCTCGGATGAACGGTCGGGAGTGATGATCTTCGCCTATCGTGTCGCCCCCGATGCGCCCGACACGCTGAATCCCCGGACCAGCCAGCCCGACTACATCACGCAGACCGGCAAAGGGGGAGAGTTCTTCCTCCGGCATCTCGCGCTGGGGGAGTACCGCCTGTTCGGCATCAGGGACGAGTACCGGAATCTGCTCTATGACCCCGAGACAGATGAGTTCAGCGTCTCAGGAGCTCCTGTTGTTCTTACGCCGTCGGATACGGCTCGCCGGAATGTTCTGCTTCAGCTGGCACGGGAGGACACGACCTCCCCGCGCCTCGTGGGGGCTGAACCGCAGACGGTTCGGTCGGTCCGCGTGTCGTTCTCTGAGCCCCTCGACTCCGCCGGTCTCCGGAATTCCCTCCCGACGATCACCGACACGCTGACGAACGTTCCCGTCAGGGTTCGCTCGGCCGCCCTGCAGCTTCCGAAGGCCACGGAAGTGCTCGTGATGGCAGACGAGATGACGGCGGGGAACGCTTACGCGATTAGTGTGCCGCCGTGGCGCGATCTGGTGGGCAATGCCATGAACCAGACCGCATCGTCGTTCGTGTTTACGGCCGTGGACACAGCGGATACCGCGAGCGTGCGAATCGCCGTGCTCTCCGTTGCCGACAGCAGCGTGGATCACGCGCAGGACAGGGAGATCTTCGTCCAGTTCACGCGGCCACTGCTCCGCATCGACGCTGCTGCCGTTTCCCTCAAAGACAGCAGCAACTCCGCAGTGCCTGTTGTCGTCCGGCGGCCGACAGACGCCGCCCTGATCATCGCTCCGGCGGAGCGCCTCCAGCCGTCTATGTGGTACCGCCTCTCCGTCAATGTTGCGGCGTGCGTGGA
>CAYXMK010000019.1:0-21662 GCA_964465905.1 uncultured Ignavibacteriaceae bacterium
CCCGGATGTTGCGGACGGCGCTGATGATGTTCTGCACGAACTCCATGTCGCGCTCCGTCTGCTCTTCGATCCAGGCGGGATCCGGTTGCGGGAAGGGGGCGCGAACGATCGATGCCCCGTCTCGCTCCGTCAGGTGCTGCCACAACTCTTCGCTGACAAAGGGCATGATGGGATGGAGCATCCGAAGGGCGCGGTCGAAGATCCAGAGTGCCCGCGTGAGGACAACGCGCTTGACATCCGGCGGCTCCTCGCCGTAGAACCGCGTCTTCACCAGCTCGATGTACCAGTCGCAGAAATCGTGCCAGATGAACTCATGAACGATCCTGGTGCATTCGTTGATCTGGAAGTCGCTCAGCGCATCGTCCCACCGTTGCGCGGTATGGTTGAGGCGCGAGAGAATCCAACGGTCCGCAAGATCGAGATGCGTCCGGGGGAGTTCTTCCAGGGAGGGTTCGTCAGGACCGAGGATTTCCGCCTTGTTCATCAGGAGGAAGCGGCCGGCGTTCCAGATCTTGTTGGCGAAGTTGCGGCCGATCTCGCACTTGTCCGTCGAGAACAGCACGTCCTGCCCGAGCGGGGCGAGCCACGTGACCGTGAAGCGGAGAGCATCGGCGCCGTACTCGCGGATAACGTCGAGCGGATCTGGCGAGTTGCCCAGCGACTTGCTCATCTTCCGGCCCTGTGCGTCCCGGATGATGCTGGTGAAGTACACGTCGCGAAACGGCACCAGCGCAGCGTCTGACTGTCGCGGTGTTCCGTCGTACCCCGGCAGACCCCGGAGAAACTCCATATTGGCCATGATCATCCGTGCCACCCAGAAGAAGATGATGTCCGGGCCGGTGACGAGCGTACTGGTTGGATTGAAGTAGCGGAGATCCGGGCTGTCGTTCGGCCAGCCAAGCGTGGAGAAGGGCCAGAGCCAGGAGGAGAACCAGGTATCCAGCACGTCCTCGTCCTGACGCAGAGGGGCGTTCGGGTCGAGCGCGAGTCTTGACCGAGCTTCTGCTTCGGTGCGCGCGGCCGTGTACCGGCCGTCGTCGGCGTAGTACACCGGAATGCGATGCCCCCACCAGATCTGCCGCGAAATGCACCAATCGCGAATGTTGGTCATCCAGTGTTCATAGACCTTGACCCAGCGATCGGGATGGAAGCGGATGGTTCCGTTCTGCACCACGCGGAGCGCTCCCTCAGCGAGCGGCTTCATCCGCACGAACCACTGGTCCGAGAGATAGGGCTCAATGACGGTATGGCAGCGGTAGCAGCGGCCGACGTTGTGCCGGTACGGCTCTGTCTTCACGAGGAATCCGCCGGCTTCCAGGTCCTTCACCACCTTCCGGCGGCCTTCGAAGCGGTCCAGGTTGCGGTAGGATTCCGGGACGTTCGCATTCAGCGTGCCGTCGTCGTTCAGGATGTTGATCTGGTCGAGCCGATGCCGCTGTCCGAGGAGGAAGTCGTTGGCGTCGTGGGCCGGCGTCACCTTGACCATGCCCGTGCCGAAATCCCTGTCGACCATCTCGTCCGCCACGACGGGGATGCGGCGCCCCACGAGCGGCAGCACGGCTCGCTTCCCGATCCATGACGTGTAGCGCTCATCGGACGGATGCACGGCGATGGCGGTATCGCCCAGCATCGTCTCGGGCCGCGTTGTGGCAACAACGGCGAACTGGTCCGTCCCCTCCATCGGGTACCGGATGTACCAGAGGTTTCCTTCGTGCTCCGCGTACTCGACCTCGTCGTCGCTCAGCGCCGTGCGATGGAACGTGCACCAGTTGACGATGTAGTGGCCGCGGTAGACCAGTCCCTTGTCGAAGAGCCGGACAAACGTCTCCTTGACGGCTTCCGACAGCCCTTCGTCCATCGTGAATCGTTCCCGCTCCCAGTCGCAGGAGACGCCGAGTTTCCGGAGCTGACGGATGATCGTGCCGCCGTAGAGCTCCTTCCATTCCCAGACCCGCCTCAGGAACCCTTCCCGGCCAAGCTCATGGCGATTCGTTCCTTCCTTGCTCAGCGCTTTCTCGACGGCGTTTTGCGTGGCGATGCCGGCATGATCGGTGCCCGGGATCCAGCACGCCTCAAATCCCTGCATGCGCTTCCATCGTATCAACAGGTCCTGAATGGTGTTGTTCAGGATGTGTCCCATGGTGAGGATGCCGGTGATGTTCGGCGGAGGAATGACGATGGTGTACGGAGGTTTTGCCGGATTCACGGAGGCGTGGAACAACCGCTTCGATTCCCAGAAAGCGTAGAGGCGGTCCTCGACGTCCTGCGGGGCGTACGCCTTGGGAAGTTCGCCGTGGGCGGGTGAGTTCATGAAGGAAGAAGGGAGATGTGGTCCTGAAATCCTCGAGTACGCAAAAGGGTAGCTTCTCAGCTACCCCGCATGAACGGCGACATCAATGAACAAAAAAACCGCACAGGAAGCAACGTCAGTCGGCGCCGATCCGGAGAGCCCGTTGGGCCGCGGCGGTGTTTCCCATCCGATCGCGGATTTCCAGCCGGAGCTCGCGGAGTCCTTGCTCCAGCGGCATCGGTTCCTCGAAGCGGATGCGGCGGTCGTACGGGTGGTACTCGGGAATGAGCGGACGGCCGTCGATCCAGAGCCGGATACCCTTCGAGTCAATGCCTGAGCGCTCATCATCGATCGTTGAGGTCACGCGAAGAACTCCCCGACTGTAGGATCCAGAAAGGCGGGTGATCGAAGGCGGGACCGTGTCCGGGAGCACGGCGACGTCCCCCAGCATCCTGTGAAAACGACCGCTGAACGCGCCGGTGCTCGGATCAAGGGATCGGCTCATGAGCGAGAGCTCACCGCCGGAGGTGCTGAAGAGGCCGAGACGGTCTGCAGGAATTTCGGCGTTCATCCTGAAGTACACTCGTACGGGTTTCTTCAGGAGGCGATCGTTCGGCGCAACCGAGTAGCCGGTCTCCTCCTGGGTGATCCGGCAGTACAACGTCTCATACACACCGTCGGGTGGGAACACGAGCATCAGCCGCCCGTCATCCGATTCCACCGTGCCTCCCAGCTCAGCCGTGATGGGCACGAGGGGCGTCCGGTCAACGGACCGCACTTCCGTGCCGTTGACCAGGGCTTCAGCTTCGAGGTTTAACTCCTGCTGTCGTAGAGAGGAGAGGGGAAAGGTTGCCGCATAGGTCCTCTCGTCGAGGGCGTGCAGAACGAGGGGCGTGCGGTCGGCTCCCTCCTGCAGCCAGAGACTCGGCCGGAGTGTGAAGGGAAGATGTGACGTGAGCCGGATGTACACGTAGTCGCGGAAGAACTGCTTTTCAATCTTGAGAGAAGTATTGGAGGAAGAAGAGGTCACGGGTACCACGAAGTGGGGATGAGAAGGGCTCCCGTGCGCGCTCGAGGCTGAGATCCTGACGAGCGACGATGGTTCGAACGTGATCGGGAGGCGGAAGGATCCCTCGGCATCGGCGATCTGCTCCGCCGTGTAGGTGCGCGTGATCCACTTCTTCGATGATGCTGTTCTCCGAGCCACGGCGATGGTGCTGATTTCCGCAGAAGGAGCCGGAACCACGACGAGCTGTGGTCCTTCCCGCCGCACGTCGATGGCGGGAGGGTCGTCGAACGCGAGGATCGCCTGAAGTTCGGACCGGTTGCCGTGGATGTCCTCCGCAGTGATCCGGAGCGTATGATGTCCCCGGCCCCATTTGCCGGTCGTGATCACACCGGAACCTTCATCCAGCCGGTGGTACAGCGGAAGACGATTGCCCCGCTCGATGAAGAGGCGCTGGACTCTCCCTCCGCCGCTCAGGAAGAGCGGCCAGTCAAAGTGCAGGGCCACCTCGCGTCCCGAGCCCGCTGTCAGCTGGTCGGACGTCGATCGATACAGCAGCGAGTCGTCGAGAAAGGCGCGCAGGGCATAGGTCCCGAAACGGTGCCAGGAATTGCCGTGACGGTCGGAGGCGCGGAGTCCGATGCCGAACGTTCCGTGGGCGTGGATGACGCCGGAAGCGAGGTACGTTCGCGGAGATGTTGCACGCACCTGCACCGTGGAGGGCTGGTAGTCACCGTTCACCCGCGTCGCGTGATCGAGCGGAATGACGACCAGCTCCAGGAACGACGGGGGTTCCCGGTCGCGCACGGTGCGCCGCAGTGCCGGCATGAGAAGCGGATTCACCGGATTGCGCTGCGGGTCGAGGATTTCGAAATGGAGATGCGGTGCGCCGATGCCGGTATCCCCGGTGTAGGCAATGAGCTCGCCTTTCTCGACCGCGAACTGTCCCGGTTCAGGATTCAGCTCGACGGCATAGCTCATCTGCTCGCGCTGGCGGCGCTTGACAGAGGTCTCGATTTCCTCGTTGAACCCCTTCAGGTGGGCGTACACCGTGATGAAGCCGTCGTCGTGCGTCAGTTCGATCAGCTTCCCGTACCCAAAGGGGTTGACGGAGACCGCGGACACCCACCCGCGACGCGAGGCGGTCACACGATACCCCGTCCTCCCGTTGGTGGAGATATCGATGCCCGCGTGGAGGTGCGTCGAGCGGAAATCGCAGAACGCTGAGGTCAGTGTCGTGCTGGCGTCCGTGGGCCAGGCATAGTCATCTCTTGCCGTCGCGAGCGAATCGAACGGCGCGTACACACGCTCTTTCCAGGCTGTCGCGGAATCGTCGGGGTCCCCCGGAGGGGGAGGAGAGAGGGACAGGGAAAGGAGAAGTGTGCCTGCAAGCAGAGTTGCAGACAGCACCACGCGTGAAGGCCGCCCTCCGATTTCCGCCATCAGCCCGCGTGATCCTGAGATGCGGCGTGTGATGCCATCGGAAGCGGGGGTTGACTCCTCTGGAGCAGCTCGCGGGCGAGCTCGAGGTATGCCAGCGTTCCCCGTGAGTTAGCGTTGAAGAGGATGGACGGCTTGCCGTAGAACGATGCCTCGACCAGATGCGTATTCTTCGGAATGACCGTCTTGAGGAGGTACTTCCGGAAGCGAAGGTGAAGCTCCCGTTCGGTGATGTCGGTAACCTTGGTGTTGGGTTCGTACATCGTCTGCAGGATGCCGTCCAGCTCCAGGTTCTTGTTGGCCACTTCCCGTACCCATTCGAGGTACTTCATGAGCCGGTCGACAGCGTCCAGAGAGAAGTGCCCCGACTTGATCGGCACAAGCACGCCGTCGGCGCAGGTCAGCGCGTTCGTTGTCAGCCCCCGCAGGAACGGGGGGCAGTCGATGATAATGTAGTCGTAATGCGGGGTGACGCCGCGCAGGGCATTCTTCAGAATCGTTCTGTTCTCTGCCAGACGCAGGAAGCGCTCCTCCATTTGCGTCGATTGGATGTTCGAGGGGCAGAAGTCCATGAACGCCAGCTCAGTGCGATGGATCACCTGGGAGATGGAATGGGTGAAGTTGAAGACTTCGAACAACCCTCCCCGTATCCGCTCCTTGGTGAAGCCGAGGGAGAGACTGCAGCCGCCGAACGGGTCGGTGTCGATGAGCAGTGTCCGCTTCTCGAGAACGGCCAGCGTCGCGGCCAGGTTGACCGCCGTGGTGGTCTTTCCCACACCCCCCTTGGGGATGGCAATCGTGATAATGCGTCCCATGGTGCGCGAATGGTTATGAACGGTTGAACGTGCTACAACATACTCAACACGACGGAAAGATGCAAAACGAGCTGCGGTTGGAACGCTAGATCAGCTTGCCGAGGACGTAGCCGATGGTGATGCCGATCAACAGGATCACGGTGAGGATGCGATAGTTGACGACCTCACGCGTGAAGCCGCGCTGAATGGCGATGATGGAAGCGAAATATCCCACTCCATTGAGGATCCAGAAGAAGGGGAGCGCGAGGACCTTGGCGATCAGCGGTCCCACGACCGGGATAAGTCCGATCCAGGCGAGGAGTGCGCCGAACGCCTGTCCGAGGATTCCCACGAGGAGAATCACCAGACTCAGGAGCGTGCTGTCCACCCCGTAGTGAAGGCCGAGAACGGCCAGGAGCACGATCACGAGCCACGCAATGATCGAGTTTCGGTAATTGTAGAGGAACTGGTGGAGCTTCGTCATGCGGCATTCCTACTGCGCGTAGACCGTCATTGAAGCGAGCGTCTGACCGTCGTCTTGCTTCAGGAAACCCTGGAGCACGTCACCGGCGCTGACACTCCCCACACCCTCCGGTGTTCCCGTGAAGAGAATATCTCCCCGCTCCAGCGTGAACACCGACGACGCGTAAGCGATGAGACGGGGAAGAGTGAAGAGGAAATCCCGGGCCGATCCCTGCTGCCGGATCTCGCCGTTCACGCGAAGCTCGACGTGCAGCGTCTCCCAGGGGGGTGCCGTATCGGCGGGAATAAAGTCCGAGAGGGGAGCAGAGGTGTCGAACCCCTTGGCGACCGACCAGGGAAGTCCCCGCTGCTTGGCTTCGGCCTGAACATCGCGCAGCGTCATATCGAGCCCCACGCCGTAGCCGGCAACGAAGGAAAGAGCCTCCGTCTCGGGAATCCGCGAGCCCCGCTGGCCGATGAGAATCGTCAGCTCGACCTCGTGGTGGAGGTCGTTGCGGGGTGAGGGCTTCACGACCACCGACCCCGACCGGATGATGGCACTCGGCGGCTTGAGGAAGAGTACCGGTTCCCGCGGCACCTCTGCCTGCATCTCACGGGCGTGGGCAGCGAAGTTTCTCCCCACACAGATGAGCTTTGAGGGAGTGAACGGGACGGGGTTGCCGACGAGGAGTAGGGAGAACATGAGCGTGTCCTGACGACCGCTCCAATATAGAGAAGGGGTCGTTTGGATGCAATCGGAAACCGGCACCTGCGATTCTCCACTCTTTTTCCTACATTCAGTCTGCATACCCCGAAGAAGGACGCGAAGCAACGACCGTGAGCACCTACAAAGAAGCGGGTGTTGACATCCGGGCAGGGGATGAACTCATCCGCCGCATTCGAACAGCTGTGCGCTCCACGCACGACCGCCGCGTTCTCGCGGACATCGGTCTCTTCGGTGCGTTCTACCGGGCGAGCTTTCGCGGCATCCGGCGGCCGGTGCTTGTGTCCAGCGTGGACGGCGTCGGCACGAAACTCAAGATCGCCATCGCGATGGGGCGACATGACACGATCGGCCAGGATCTTGTCAATCACTGTGTGAACGATATCCTCGTGTGCGGCGCGCGGCCTCTTTTCTTCCTCGACTACATCGCTCTGGGAAAGCTCCGCGTGGACGTGGGAGAGCAGATCATTGCCGGCTTCGTGAAGGCCTGCAGGGAAAACCAGTGCGCCCTCATTGGGGGGGAAACCGCCGAGATGCCCGGCATGTACGCTGAGAACGACTATGATGTGGCCGGAACGATCGTGGGAGTTGTGGACGAACGCAGAATGGTGGACGGCCGACGCATCGCCCGCGGGGATGTGATGATCGGACTCCCCTCCACCGGTCTCCACACCAACGGGTATTCCCTCGCTCGCGCGGTACTGCTGAAAGAGCATCGCCTCTCCGATCGGATCGACGCGCTCGGGCAGACGCTCGGCGAAGCCCTGCTCGCTGTCCACCGGTCGTACCTCAGGGCCGTTGCGCCGCTCCTGCCGTCGGGAGCTGTGAAGGGCATGGCGCACGTCACTGGCGGCGGCATCGCGGGGAATGCGAAGCGCATTCTCCCGAAGGGACGCTCGCTCAAGATCGACTGGAACTCCTGGCAGCGGCCGCCAATCTTCGAGCTCATTCAAGTCAGCGGCCGCGTTCCTGAGGAGGATATGCGCCGGACCTTCAACCTCGGCGTCGGCCTCGTTCTGGTCGTGGGTCCCCGTCATGCCGACCGTGTCCTCCGGCAGCTGAAGCGCAGACGCGAGCACCCCTTTGTGATGGGCGAAATAGGATAGTCAGAGAGCGGTAAGAGCGGCAGTGGAAAACGAACCGGCCTATACCGACGCGTCTGCACAACAGGAATCCATGCTCGGCGCCGGCCAATCTCTGCTCGACGGCGCGCGGAGAGCCGGCGCGGATCAGGCCGATGTCTGCCTGATGTGGACGAAGGAGTTCGAGCTGACCGTGCGGCAGGGCAGCATCGAGGTGCTGAAGCAGAGCGTTGCCCGAGGAGCGGGATTGAGGGTGATTCATGACCGGCGCCTCGGCTTCTCCCACACGAACGACCTGAGCGCTGAGTCCCTGCGCCGCGTTGTTGAGCAAACCATGGCGATGGCGCGGCATGCCACGCGTGATGAACATCTCGGCCTTCCCGAATTCACCGATCCGGCCAGCGGGGGAACCGGAGATCTCCAGCTGGAAGATCCCGCGCTCGCTGCCCTGACGACCGAACGCAAGATTGAGATGGCGCAGGCCATGGAACAGGCGGCGCTGCAGACGGACCCGCGCGTCCTGCTCGTGGAGGGAGCGAGCTTTGCGGACGAGACGACCGACGTGGTGCTGTTGAACTCCCGAGGCTTCTGGGGCCATGCACGGGGAACCGCCAGCAGTCTTTCCTGTGCCGTGGTGGCGCAGCAGGACGGGAAGAAGCAGATCGGCCACTGGTACTCTCATCGCCGCTTCCTGTTGGACCACGAAACGCCGGAACACGTGGGTGCAACGGCGGCGGAGCGTGCCGTGCGTCTGCTCGGTGCTCGTTCGGTTCCAACGGGGCGCTATCCGGTCATCCTGGACCCGCTCATGGCGGCTTCGCTGCTGGGCGCCGTTGCGTCTGCTCTGAATGGCGAGTCTGTCTACCGCAAGCTGTCATTCTTGACGGAACGATTGGGCCGGGAAGTGGGGTCGCCCGTGCTCACCGTGTACGACGACGGCGTCATGCCCCGGGGTCTCGGCAGCAGGCCTTTCGACGGGGAAGGCGTTCCGACGCGACGGAAAGTCGTGATCGAGAACGGAATTCTGCGAACGTTTCTCTACGATTCCTACACAGGACGGAAGGCGGGAGTCCCGTCCACGGGAAACGCGGTGCGGGGCTACGATACCCTTCCGCACATCGGTCCGCTCAACTTCTATCTGCAGGCAGGGCCTTACCCCCCCGGCGAAATCCTGCGCTCCGTGCAGCAAGGGCTGTATGTCACCAGCATGATCGGATTCGGTGTGGACACGGTCTCCGGGCAGTTCTCACGCGGGGCGAGCGGTCTCTGGATCGACAACGGAGCGCCGGCGTTTCCCGTGCACGAGGTTACCATCGCCGGCAACCTTCTCGACATGCTCGCGGCCATCGATATGGTCGGGAGCGATCTTGAACTGCGCGGCCAGATCGCGAGTCCGACGGTGAGGATCAGAGAAATGACGGTGAGCGGCGATTGAGCAAAAAGAAGGGCGGGATGGCACAGACGGTGGATCAGACAGGTACGGCTGGAGGGTGGGAGGAAAGTGCCCGAGCCGTCGACCGCGACTTCCAGAGAAAAGTGGCGGAGGCGGGAGCGAAGCTCTGGTTCCTTCCCTACCTCATCGCACTGTACCGGTTCATGCGGGACGAACGGGTCTCATGGCTGAAGAAGGGGATTGCCGTCTCCGCTCTCGCCTATTTTATCCTGCCGGTGGATTCCGTGCCTGACATTGCTCCGATTGTCGGCTACCTCGACGACCTTGGCGTCGTGACTGCAGCCGTTCGCTACCTCGGGCATCAACTCCAGCCGTATCTTCCCTTTTCGTAGGACCATCCTCTGCATCGGCGAACGACGAGGCGGGCCTTCGCGTGCGCGGAGGCTCCGCGATCGTCATGCCCGCACATCGCTCGGTTCTTTGACTCTACGGCAAAAGGCTCGCGGTCTGAGTCAGGTCCTGCTGGTGGATCAGAAACGTCCCCTCTTTGACGTACAGGTTGTAGTACCAGGCGCAGATGGCCTTCGTCCGGGCATCCCCGTCCCAGATAACGGTCTGCTTCACGGCGTACCTTCCGCGCTCGTCATCGATCTGGCACAGAGCCCACGCTGCGGCTGAACGCACCCTGCAGTCCGTACCGTTATGCAGCGCCGCCATCAGCGGAATGACGGCATCCTGGGCTTTGAGGCTTCCCAGCATGAGGGCGCACGACCTCTGCAAGCCGAGATTGTCGGATTTGATGCCCACGACGAGATTCTTCACCACGAGATCCCAGTTCACGTTTGCTGGCAGTTCATTCCCCCCGGCCGCAGCGGGGGCAGCAGAGACCAACAGAGCGGCACAAACGATGAGCTCTGCGTTCTTCATGGCAACCTCCTTGGTTGATGTTGCTGCATCCGCGGAATGTCTTCCCTGGCTTTGGTTTCTGTACGCTGCGGCAGGGCGGCTTGTTGCTGTTCTGCGATGGATCGGCCCAAGGCCTCGACAGGCGGGAGATTCGGAGCGACGGGGCGGCAGACCAGGGGGATCAGGACGGGCCTTGTTCGTACCAGACGGACCAGTGGATGCTACGGGAACTGCCTGACGGGGGTGCCGGATGCGGGAGGATACAGGGTTTGGGTTATCGAGGGGAGGCGGCACGCTGCGAGCGCCGGATCCGCAATTCCGCTTCACCCGCCTGCATGAAGCGCTCGAAGCGCGCTTGATCGGTTGCGACGGATCGGAACTGCGAGCGGAATGCCTCCTCTGTAAATCCGTGGGAGGTCAGCACGGAATCGACCCGGCGATTCTGGAGCCGGGATGTGTCGGC
The DNA here is from genome assembly GCA_964465905.1 of uncultured Ignavibacteriaceae bacterium. Taxonomy (GTDB): domain Bacteria; phylum Bacteroidota; class Ignavibacteria; order UBA10030; family UBA10030; genus CAYXMK01. The sequence continues at coordinate 10,561 of CAYXMK010000019.1, forward strand.
GCCGGTTGCGTGCAGGGAGTCCCGAAGTTCCAGCAGATCGACATAGGCGTGCATGAGACGTTCATCATCCCGAGGGAGAGGAGAGGATCCCTCACATCCTCCCGTCAGCATCAGGAGTGGAAACAGGAGCATGGCGCACGGTGGAAGCAGCGTGGTGTGACGTGTGACTCTCATGGCAAGTGAACATACGGAAGTCGTCGGGAAAAAGCAACGCGACGGCTCCGTTCGTGCTGACGTCTCTCCCGGAGCGGTCGAATTGATGCGCCGGCTCCTTCGTTGCGAAGTGCGGGGCTGGCTTCCGGTGGCGTGGAATCGCTCGACAGACTCCGGGGACAATGTATTGAAGCGGCGTCCGCACAGACCTCATGCCCGGCTGAGGTGGAGCATGACGCAACCTCTTTGTATATTGAATGGTAGTTGCCGGAGAACGCGTTCTCATGCCCGACCAGCACCGCAAGCACTTCACCGTCGAGGAGGCCCAGGCCACCCTGAGAGATATTCGCCCTCTCCTTGTGGAAATGGTTGCCGCCAAGCGCGTGCTCGACGAACGCGGCTACGACATCCGTTCCCACCAGTACGTTGGCGGTCGCGGCCCCAACGGGCGGAAGCCCTATCCTCCCGAGCTGGAGCGACTGGTAGCTCTTCTGCACCGACTTGAGGATTCGGGGATTCTCGTGAAGGGGATTGACGAAGGTCTCGTCGATTTCCCCCACCTGCGCAGGACCGGGGAAGAGGTGTACCTCTGCTACCGGGTCGATGAAGAACGAATCGGCTTCTGGCACACGATCAACGACGGCTTCGCGGGGCGTCGGCCCCTTGACGAGCTGTGACGTTCCGGGTGTACTCACCAACAGGAGGATGCTCCGATGAATGATGCCAGCAAGAATCTTCTGCTCGCCACGGTGAAGGAGTGGGCGAAGTTCACCGCCGAGCGTGACAAGTTCACGGCCATCGCCAACGACCTCGCCGCGCTCACCCGCAAGGTCGTGCAGGAATCGCTCGCCATTCTCAAGGCGCAGAACGTGGACGTAGAGTGTGCGAGTCTCGACGACCTGAAGATCCTTCACGTTCCCGTGGAGATCACACCGGTGGTGGAGGCCACGTTTCCGAACGTCAAATCGTCCGTTTCGATGAAATGCGGCGGTGCTCAACGCAACATCCTGATCAATCCGAATCTCACGATCGGGGCCGGAGGGGCGGCGTTTCCGTTCGAGCAGTTCAAGCGGGGAATCCCGGATGTGTTCTATCATAATGCAGCGGAGTTTGTGCGCGACGCGTTTCTCAATGTAGCCCGCACGGGAGGGAAGGAGTAGCAGCCCCCGATTCAGCGGGCGGCGACCGAGCGACCATGCCCTACCGACTCGTCACTGATCTGGAGCCGTCCGGCGATCAGCCGGAGGCGATTCGCCAGCTTGTGGAAGGCCTCCGCCGGGGCGACCGGTACCAAACGCTCCTGGGCGTCACCGGCAGCGGCAAGACCTTCACGATTTCCAACGTTCTGACGGCCGTCGACAGGCCGGTGCTGGTCATGTCGCACAACAAGACGCTCGCCGCGCAGCTCTACGCCGAGTTCAAGACGTTCTTCCCTCACAACCGTGTCGAGTTCTTCATCAGCTACTATGATTACTACCAGCCCGAGGCGTACGTGCCGACCTCCGACACGTACATCGCGAAGGACGCGTCCATCAACGATGAGATTGACCGGCTGCGTCTTCGGGCGACCAGCGCGCTCCTGAGCGGAGATCCGCATGTCATCGTGGTCGCGTCGGTGAGCTGCATCTACGGGATCGGGGCGCCGGAGGAATGGATGGAGCAGACACTGGCTCTCCGGAGAGGGGGGAGGATGAGTCGGAACGAACTCCTGAAGAAACTCCTCGACATGTTCTATACCCGCAACGACTACGAGTTCACGCGGGGTTCGTTCCGGGTGCGCGGCGATGTGATCGAGGTGATCCCGGGGTATGAAAACGAAGAAGCGGTTCGCATCGAGCTCTTCGGCGACGAGATCGAACGGCTCTCGGTCATCCAGAAGACGGATGGAAGAATTATCGGGGAAACGGATTTCCAGGTTGTGTACCCGGCCAAGCAGTTCGTGACCTCGCGGGCGACGATTGAGCGTGCCATCGGCGGGATCGAGGAGGAACTCCACGAACGGTTGGCGGAACTCCGGGCGGCCGGGAAACTGCTGGAGGCACAGCGTCTGGAACAGCGGACGCGGTTCGATCTCGAGATGATGAAAGAGGTCGGCTACTGCAGCGGCATCGAGAACTACTCGCGCCATCTGGCGGGACGCCCTCCCGGTTCCCGCCCTTCCTGTTTGCTCGACTACTTCCCGGCCGATTTCCTGACCATCATCGACGAGTCGCATGTGACTGTGCCGCAGATCGGCGGGATGTATCATGGAGACCGGTCGCGGAAACAGACGCTCGTGGACTACGGCTTCCGGCTCCCTTCGGCGCTCGACAATCGCCCCCTCACGTTCGACGAATGGGAAAAAATCGTCGGGCAGGTGATCTTCGTGAGTGCAACGCCGGGGGACTACGAGCTGGAGAAGTGCCGCGGCGTCGTTGTGGAGCAGTTGATCCGGCCGACCGGACTGGTGGATCCGGAAGTGGAAGTCCGGCCCAGCAAGCATCAGGTGGATGATCTCCTCGCGGAAATTCGAGCGCGGGCAGAACGCAAGGAACGCGTGCTGGTGACCACCCTGACCAAACGCATGGCGGAAGATCTGACGGAATACCTCGTCAAGATCAATGTGCGGGTCCGGTACATCCATTCCGAAGTGGACGCTCTGGAACGGGTGGAGATCCTCCGGGATCTCCGCCTGGGCGAGTTCGACGTGCTCGTGGGCGTCAATCTGCTTCGCGAAGGGCTTGACCTGCCGGAAGTGTCTCTGGTCGCCATCATCGACGCCGACAAGGAGGGGTTTCTCCGCTCCGAACGATCGTTGATTCAAACGGCGGGAAGAACCGCGCGGAACGTCAACGGCAAGGTCATCCTCTATGCTGACACCGTCACCGGCTCCATGCGGCGCATGATCGACGAAACAAACCGGAGACGGGAAAAACAACTCAAGTTCAACGTCGAGCACAAGATCAAGCCCGAGACCATCTACAAGACCGTGGAACAGGTGCTGGCGGCCACCGCCGTGGCGGATGTGAAGTCCCGCCGCGATGCCCGGCAGGCCCAGTCACGCGTTTCCGTGGTGTCCGATACTGTGATCCGGTATCTGTCGCGCGAGCAGAGAGCCGATCTGATCGGAGAGCTGCGTCAGGAGATGCGCAAGGCCGCGCAGGATCTCGAATTCGAGCGCGCGGCAGAGCTGAGGGACGAAATTGACCGGCTCGAAGCGAAACAAGAGCCGGGAAGGAAGAAGCGCTAATCTCCCGATCGTTCTCGGCAACGCCCCCCCTCTCACGCCCAGGACACGAATCCTCCATCCCTCCTCTTCCTCACATTCCTCCCGTGAGACCTCTCGCTGAAGCGCTGCACTTCGTCTTGGATTTCATCTATCCCCCAACGTGTCTGCACTGTGCAACGTTGCTGCACAAACCGGATCGGCACCTGTGTGCCACGTGCTGGTCCGCCATCCCGCCGATTGCCGGCAATCATCCGCTGTACGAAGAAACGCGTGCCAGACTCCTTGCATCCGGCGCGCTTTCCGGTCTTGCGGCGGTGTATGTCTTCACGCACGAGGGTCCTTTTCAGTCGCTGGCCCATGCCCTGAAGTATTCGGGATTCCGTTCCATCGGGACCATGCTCGGACAGCGGCTGGGCGAGGAGATGGTTCGTCGCGGCGTCACGGCCGACGTGATCATTCCGATGCCCCTGCATACGGTGAGGCGACGTGAGAGGGGATTCAACCAGGCCGAGGTCATCGCCCGAGCCGTATCCCTCCGGATCGGCATTCCGCTCGATGTTCATCTGTTGCACAGGGTACGCAATACCGGATCCCAGACGAAGCTCCACAGGCATGAGAGGATGAAGAATGTGGAGGGCGCCTTCCGGGTTTCCCCCGACCGTCAGGCGATGCTGGAGAAGAAATCCAGTCTCCTGATCGACGATGTGATCACGACAGGAGCGACGGTGATTTCTGCTGCGACAGCGCTGCGGGAGGCCGGCGCGGCGGGTATCTTCGCGGCAGCGGCGGCACTGGCAGAGTAGACAGGTCTTGACAGGAGCAACGGACTTCGGTACATTGCGGGTGGAGCATTCCACAGACTCCTGGAGGATGCTATGGTGACCGCCCGTGTGTGTGCAGCATTTCTCCTTTGTTCCTCTCTTTCTATCCCTCTTCTCTCCCAACCTGCAGAAACGGGCAAGTCCAACTCCCCCGCAGGCATGCGAGTCAACGGCATACCGCCCCGGGCATCGGTCCTCAATATCAACGATTGCGCGTATTGGGTCAACGTTGACGGCACCCCCCTCGGCGTAGAGTTCCCGTGGGTGAACCCTGGCTCGTCCTCTCATCCGAGGTGGTCACTGCGGTTTCCGGGGGGAGAGGCAGGATTGGTCTATGCCGACGCGGCATTCTGGTGCGGGAAAGTCATGGACGGTCGGGCAGAACCGGTGTGTCTCGGCGGAGGTACGTGGGAGAATGCGGAACAGCCCGGGCGGATCGTCGCCCCCGGCGTCGCAGAGGATCCGGCCAGTGAGACCGTGCGCGTCTACCGCTACCGTCACGACTATGCCACCGCCGACCTTCGGTCTGATGCAGCCGATGTCTATGTGATCAGCAAGGAGGGTGTCACCACTGAGATGATGTCGGCGGTCCGGTCGCAATACGAGAGCGATCTCGCTCAGTGGCCCTGGCAGTATGGAGCCCCCTTTGTCGATGAGAACGGAAACGGTGTGATGGATCCCGGAGAGAAGCCTGGTTTGCTGAATGCCGATCAGGTTCTCTGGTTCGTGCACAACGATTTGGATCCCGTCAAGACGGATACCGTACTGGGACGGATCCCCGTCGGCATGGAGACACAGGTGACGCTCTGGGCCTACAACGGCATAGCGGAACTTGAGGGGATCTTCTTCAAGCGGTACCGCTACATCTACAAAGGAACTGCATCGACGCCGCCCGGATCAAAGATCGACAGCATGTACGTCTCGCAATGGACGGACTGTGACATCGGTGCCGGATCCGATGACAACGGCGGATGCGATTCGGTGTTGAGCCTCGGTTTCGGGTACAACGGATCAGCGGGTGATACGTACTACAGTGCCTACGACTGGAAATCTCCCGCGCTGTCCTACCTGATCCTCCAGGGACCGAGGATTCCAGGCGGACCGGGGGACAGTGCAGTGTTCAACCACCGCACAGTACCCGGAATGGTCAATCTTTCGATGACCTCGTTCTGGCTGCACAAGACCGGCACGCCGGGTGTGTGGGAAGATGATCTGACGGATCCGCAGTGGTACTGGCTTACCGCGCAGGGATTGTGCTGTTTTGCCGTCTCTGGCCCGAACACTCCGAAGCTTTGGGCTGATCTCGAGGGGAAGATCACGAGGTTTCCCTTCTGGGGAGATCCTATGAAGAAGACCGGCTGGCTCGATGGCGGGATGGAACCGTACTTCTGGGGAGGAACCGGCACCTTCGGATATTCTATCTGGCCGGGGGATGTTCGCATGATGATGAGTTCAGGACCCTTCACCATGGCTCTGGGGGATACGCAGGAAGTCGTCATCGCGGTGATTGCGGCAAAGGGATCCGATGGTCCGATGAGCACGGCGGTCGTGAAGTACTACGCCAAGAGACTCCGGTCGATCTATGTTGATCTGGAGGAGGCCGTCCAGAGCATGCGCCAGACGGCGTCGGAGAGGCAGGAAGTAATGCCGACGGAGTATGCCCTCTCCCAGAACTATCCGAATCCTTTCAACCCATCAACCACGATCGAATTCCTCCTGCCGTTCGATCTGGACGTTCGCTTGACGATTCACGACCTCCTTGGGCGAGTGGTGAACACACTGGTGGATCGGAGACTGACTGCGGGATCGTATCAGGCGACGTGGTACGGGAACAGCGCTTCAGGGGATTTGCTGCCGAGCGGTGTCTATGTGTACCGATTGGAGGCTGGACATGTCCAGATCGTCAGGAAGCTTCTGCTGCTGCGCTAGTTGATCGCGGTTGGACGTCGGAGCGCGGGAAAGGACGATCGCCGGTCGTCCTTTCTGTTTTGTAGGGGCTCGGTGGGGGAGCGTGCGCGGATCGCGGTGCGTCATTGAAGCGGTGGTGTCGGCCGGCGCCGACCGTGAGGTTGGGCGCTCGGGGGCCTTTGTGCGCGCGACCGGTGCCGAAGGTTTGCATTTCACTGCAAATCTGTCTAATTTGCAAAACGTTTCGACCGTTGCGAATCCGTAACGTTCATTCCCATAGGACATTTTCCGGAGGACTCCCATGGCAGTTCGCGTAGGCATCAACGGCTTCGGGCGCATTGGACGCCAGGTGTTCAAAGCGATCCGAGATCTTTATCCCAAGACCCTCGAGGTGGTGGCGGTCAACGACATCGGTGACCTGAAGACCATGGCGCACCTGTTGAAGTATGACTCCAACTACGGCCGCTTCAACGGCAACGTGGAAGTCGGGGATGGGGCGCTGATCGTCGATGGGAAAACCGTCAAAGTCTTCAAAGAAACCGGTCCCGACAGACTCCCCTGGAAGGATCTGGGCGTCGACATCGTGATCGAGAGCACCGGCCTGTTCACCGTCAAGAAAGACGGAGTGAATAAGAAGGGGAAGGAAGTCAAGGGAGCGGAGAACCACATCACCAAAGGGGGCGCCAAGAAGGTCATCATTTCCGCTCCCGCGGAAGGAGAAGATCTGACCATCGTCCTCGGAGTGAATGACGGGATGTACAATCCGGCCGTGCATCACGTCGTCTCGAATGCTTCCTGCACCACGAACTGCCTCGCCCCCGCGGCGAAGGTGGTGAACGACAGGTTCAAGATCCTCCGCGGACTGATGACAACCGTCCATTCCTACACGAACGACCAGAAGATTCTCGACCTTCCGCACAGCGATCTCCGCAGGGCACGGGCGGCGGCGATGAGCATCATCCCGACGACCACCGGCGCGGCGAAGGCGCTCGCGCTCGTCATTCCCGAACTGAAGGGGAAATTCGACGGCTATGCCCTGCGCGTTCCCACCTCGACAGTCTCGGTCGTCGATTTTACCGCGCAGGTCGCTACCGCCTGCACGACGGAAGAACTGCGGCAGGCCTTCAAGGAAGCGGCCGCCGGACCGATGAAGGGAATCCTCCAGGCCGTCGAGGAACCCCTGGTGAGCATCGACTTCAAGGGTGACCCGCACAGCTCGTCGGTGGACCTGCCCTTTACGACGGTCCTGGGCAAAGAGAAGAACGACTTCGTGAAGGTGGTGGCGTGGTACGACAATGAGTGGGGGTATTCGGTGCGGACAGCGGACCTCGCCAACCTCATGGCGTCGAAACTGTAACGGAACGTCCGTATCGAGGCACACACGATGAAGAAGAAGACTGTTCGCGACCTTGACCTGTCCGGAAAACGGGTGCTCATGAGGGTGGACTTCAATGTCCCGCTCAAGAATGGCGTCATCCAGGATGATATCCGGATCCGGGCGGCCCTTCCGACGATCACCTATGTTCTCGACCGGAAGCCGAAGTATCTCGTTCTCCTGTCGCACCTTGGAGATCCGAAGAAGGACGCTCAGAAGGCGCGGGAGAAGGCAGAGAAGGACGGCAAGCCGTTCGATGAAGCGAAGTACATTGAAGGCAAACACCGGATGAAGCCGGTTGCGGAGCATCTCGCCAAGCTGCTCAACCGCCCGGTGAAGCTTGCGCCGGCAGCGATCGGTCCGGAGACGAAGGCGATGGTTGACGCGCTGAAGGACGGCGAGATTCTGATGCTGGAGAACACCCGTTTCCACAAAGAGGAGACGGCGAAGGACGCCGCGGACCGGGAGCGGATGGCGAAAGAACTGGCGGCGTTCGGGGATGTGTATGTGAACGACGCGTTCGGCACCGCCCATCGGGCTCACGCCTCGACCGAAACGGTCGCGAAGTTTCTCCCCGCGGTCTCCGGCTTTCTGATGGAGAAGGAGCTTGAATACCTCGGCAAAGCCATCGAGAGTCCTGCCAGGCCCTTCGTTGCCGTGCTCGGCGGCGCCAAGATCTCGGGCAAGATCGACGTCATCCAGAACCTCATGAACAAGGTGGATGCCCTCCTGATCGGCGGCGGCATGATGTTCACCTTCTTCAAGGCACAGGGATTGGAGATCGGGAAGTCGCTGCTGGAAGCGGATAAGGTGGATCTTGCCCGGAAGATCCTGGATGGCGCCCGGAGCCGCGGGATCCGGCTTCTGCTCCCGGTCGACTGCCTCGTGGCGGAGAAGTTCGACAACGCTGCCGCGACGAAGGTGGTGAAGGTGGACGCCATTCCTTCCGACTGGGCTGGCGTCGATATCGGTCCCGAAACCGCTGCACTCTTCGCGGCAGAGATTTCGAACTCCCGAACAGCAGTCTGGAACGGGCCGATGGGGGTCTTTGAGATGCCGAACTTCGCCAAAGGGACACTCGCCGTTGCGCGGGCGCTCGCCGAGGCGACGAAGAAGGGAGCCGTGACGATCGTCGGAGGGGGAGATTCCGCCTCGGCCATTGCTCAGGCGGGATTGGACGGCGCGGTGTCGCACGTCTCCACCGGAGGCGGTGCCTCGCTGGAATTCCTGGAGGGAAAGGTCCTCCCGGGCGTTGCCGCTCTGGAAGACAAAGCGTGAACGAATTCTCCGCTCGCTGTGTTATAAACATGCCGGGGTCGTCGGCTCCCCGCCGGGGGGAAGAAGGATCCCGCATGCTGTTTTTGAACGATGCTGACTCTCCATGAGCTATCCCCGTAACTACTATCGCCCTTCCACATTCGGTGGATTCAGCTTCTTTCCGCCGGTCATCAAGTGGCTGTTGATTGTGAACGGCGCCGCGTTTGTGCTGCTGCGTTTCTTCGGATCCTTCACGTTGGGAGGCGTCAGTCTGGGATCGGTGTTCAACACCTACCTCGGCCTGATGCCGCTGGGGTACGGATTCCTCCCGTGGCAACTGCTCACCTACCAGTTCGTGCATGCCGATTTCTACCACATCCTTTTCAACATGTTCTTCGGTCTCTGGATGTTCGGCATGGAAGTGGAGCATCAGTGGGGATCGAAGAAGTTTCTCCTCTACTATCTGCTGTGCGGGATTGCAGCGGGAGTGGCACAGCTCACCCTGACGCCGATCTTCGAACCGGGTTCCATGGTTGATCCCTGGGGCCGCGGCATTCCGACGGTCGGTGCATCGGGAGCCGTCTACGGCGTGCTGGTGGCATTTGCCGTTCTGTTTCCCGACCGCTACATCTTCCTCTACTTCCTGATCCCGGTCAAAGCGAAGTACCTCGTCGCCGGCATCATCCTCCTGGGGGTCTTTTCCGTCGGCGGAAACTCCAACGTCGCTCACGTGGCGCACCTCGGCGGTGCCCTGGCGGGATACCTGTTCATCGTCTGGGACCGGCATCGGATGGCTGCACGGAACGTTGCGGATCGCCTTTCCTCACTCTGGGGAAGTACGGGGTCCGGTCCCCGGGAAGAACCGATCCGGCGCCCGGCCTCCGCGCCGATTCACGATATTCAGGATGCGCGCTTCAAGGAGGAAGGGAAGGGAGGGACGGAAGTTACCCAGCAGCAGATCGATGACATCCTCGACAAGATCGGGAGCGGGGGGTATCAGAGTCTGACGGAAGAAGAGAAGAGAATTCTCTTCGAAGCGAGTAAGAAGCTCAACTGAGAGGGATTCTTTCATGGACGTGAAGGCATCGGCGACGGCTCACGAGACGTACAAGGTCGGTGTGCGGCGCAAGACCCGGCGGGTGACCGTCGGCGGCATCGCGATCGGCGGGGATGCTCCGATTTCGGTGCAGACCATGACCAAGACGAAGACGGACGACATTGCCGGGACCGTTGGGCAGATCAAAGCCGCCGCCGAAGCGGGCTGTGACATCGTCCGTGTCACCGTGAATGACAAGGAAGCTGCGGCCGCCATGGCGGAAATCGTGCGGCAGTCGCCCCTCCCGATCGTGGCCGATATCCACTTCAATCATATCTTCGCTCTTAAGGCGATCGAAGCGGGGGTGGCGAAGGTGCGCCTCAATCCCGGCAACATCGGCTCCAAGGACCGGATCCGGCAGGTTCTGACGGCGGCGAAGGAACGGGGCATCCCCATCCGCATCGGCGTCAACTCGGGTTCGCTGGAAGAGGATATCCTGGAGAAGCACGGTTATCCGACTGCTGAAGCGCTCTTTGAAAGCGCCATGCGGCATGTGGGCATCTGCGACGAGTTCGACTTCAAAGATGTCGTCATCTCGGTGAAATCCACCGACGTGAAGCTCATGATCGAGGCCTATCGGCTCGTGGCTCAGCGGACCGACATTCCGCTTCACCTCGGCGTCACGGAGGCGGGCACGACGCGGGTGGGCACGATCAAATCAGCCGTCGGCATCGGCACCCTGCTGGCAGAAGGCATCGGAGACACGATTCGCGTGTCCCTGACCGACGACCCGGTGAAGGAGGTGGAGGTGGGAAAAGAAATCCTCCGGTCGCTGAGTCTTGCCTCGCGCAACGTCGAGCTGATTGCCTGCCCCACGTGCGGACGGCTTGAGGTCGATCTCTTCAGCATCATGGGGCAGCTGGAGGAGAAGCTGGCCGGTCTGAAGAAGCCGGTGAAGATTGCTGTGCTGGGGTGTGTGGTGAATGGGCCGGGTGAAGCAAGCGAAGCTGATATCGGTATTGCGGCGGGTAAGGGTGTCGGCATTCTCTACCGCAAGGGGGAGATGATCCGGAAGATCAAGGAAGAAGAGATCGTTCCGACGATCCTGCAGGAGGTAGAGAACTTCCAGCCCGAGAGCTGAGGCGCGGAGACAACCGCTGAACTTCCGCCGGAAGGTTGACCACCGCCGTTCAGCGTTCGGGTCGTGTGATACGAATGAAGAGGCGGCCGGCTATGCGGTCGCCTCTGGCGTTCTTGGTCAGGCGGGCGCCTCTTCGGGGAGAGCATCTCGACTGCCCCTCGCGCCCGTTCAATTGATTCTCGCACCTCCGATACGTACCTTTC
>CAYXMK010000020.1:0-6407 GCA_964465905.1 uncultured Ignavibacteriaceae bacterium
CGGCTACACCGGCTCCAGCGGCCTCACAACCATGATGCCGGTTTGTCGCTTGTTGCGCGCGAGGTACTCCGGCAGCGCGGACTCCGAGATTTCCACCTTGCCTCCCGCCAGGGGAGCATGCATGAAGCGAAGCACGCCGTCCTGCCAGATGAGGATGCCGGTGTGAGACGTATCGATGCCTTCAATATCCGTGGTGGTGGCGATGATGTCTCCGTTGTGCAGCTTCGGTACAATCGCCGCCACATCCTCCTTGGGGATGTAGAACGTTCTGCGGGCCGAAATCTCCTCCTCGATCTTCCGGATCGCCCTCAGGACCTCCTCACTCTCCCTGATCTGCCGGTACGATTCCGGGTGCGTTGACATGAAGTTGAGGGTCTTCACGAAGGGTTTACCTCCGAGTTCCTCCGTAATATTCCTCCAGATTGCCTTCTGCTCTCCGTCATAGAAGTAGTCGGAGGAATAGTGCAGGCGGCTGGGGTAACCATTGATCACTCCGCCGCGGTACCGGAGGAAGAGGAACTCCTTCCGGTAATCCTCAAATGTCATCGTGTTCTTCTTGATGCACCTCGCCAGGACGATGCAGTTCTCGTAGAACGAGACGCAGTCCAGAGCCCGCATGTTGATGACAAGGTGTTCCTCGCCCGGCTCTTCGATGACGAATCCTTGGTACGGCGTCCCGAGAAACGTCTTGCCGATCTCAACGATCACGTCGCCGATGGGCTTCTGTTGCAGACCCATGGACACCGCCAGCTCGAATTTCTTCTGGCAGAGGAGGGCGTCCTCGTCCTGCAGCCAGGGGACAATCGACCAGACGTCGCGCGGCACGGCTGCAACTGCTGCGCTTCCCGCCGCCAGGCGGAGGAAGTTCCTGCGATTCATCGATACGTTCTCCATGCGTCCATCCATCCACAGTTGATGACAGCGTCTTCAGAAGGGCGTTTCGTCCGGTTTTCCGGCGGGCAGGAGAACCTCCTCCCGGCCGCGGACGAGGTTTTCGAAGCGAGCATACTGCTTCACGAAGGCCATTTTGGCGGTCCCTGTGGGTCCGTTCCGCTGCTTCCCGATGATGATCTCGGCCATCCCTTGGGTTGACTCTCCTTCTATTGTCTCAATCCCGTACACTTCCGGGCGGTGAACGAAGAGCACGACATCGGCGTCCTGTTCGATGGCGCCCGATTCGCGCAGGTCCGCCAGCACCGGTCGTTTGTCCGACCGGGTTTCCACGGCGCGGTTCAACTGGGAGAGGGCCACCACGGGTACCTGGAGCTCCTTCGCAAGCGCTTTCAGCGAGCGGGAGATCGTCGAAATCTCCTGCTCGCGGCTCTGAGCGTTCTTCGGACCCTGCATGAGCTGGAGGTAGTCGACGATGACGAGTCCGATATTGTGTTCTGCTTTGAGCCGCCGGGCTTTGGCACGCAGCTCGAGAATCCCGAGCGCGGGCGTGTCATCGATGAAGATCTTGGCTTTGTACAACCGACCCACGCTGGTGCTCAGCTTGCGCCATTCGTCTTCCGGCAGGCGACCGGTCCGGACGCTGTGCGCGTCCACGCGCGCCTCGGCGCAGATCAGTCGCAGCACCAGCTGCTGAATGGACATCTCCAGACTGAAGAAGCCGACCGGGACGCCGTGCAGCACCGACGCGTTCCGGGCGATCGAGAGGACGAGCGCTGTCTTCCCCTGGCTGGGCCGCCCCGCGACGACAATGAGATCGGATTTCTGGAATCCCCCCGTGTAGTTGTCCAGCTCGGTAAACCCCGAAGCAACGCCCGTGATGCCGCTGTGTTTACCGTGGATGCTCTCCAGCATCTCCATCGTCGTATGCACGGCGTCGCTGATCGAGACGAAGGTCTTCTTCATCCGATCCTCGGAGATCTGGAAGATCTTCTGCTCGGCTTCATCCAGAAGGTCGAGGGGATCATCGGATCCGCCGTACGCGCGCGCGATCACGTCCGACGACGAACGAATGAGCCGCCGCATCAGGGACTTCTCGAGCACAATGTGGGCATGGTAATCCACGTTCGCCGCAGTGGAGACCCTCGTCGTCAACTCGGTCACATAGTACTCGCCCCCCACCCGCTCCAGGTGTCCGCGGCGGCGGAGCTCCTCCGTGAGTGTGATGAGATCCACGGGCTCGTTCCGCTCGAAGAGCTGCAGAATCGCCGAATAGATGTACTGATGCGCAGGTTTGTAGAAATCCCCTTCGGCGAGGACCTCGATGGCCTTGGCAATGGCTTCCTTGTCCAGGAGCATGGCGCCCAGGACCGCCATTTCCACGTCAACTGCCTGCGGCGGGATGCGCCCTTCGCCGTCCGCGGCAGGATTCCTGGCGACGCCCGATGTGGTCTGTGGATCCGTCATGATGAATTCCCTTGCGGTCGTGCCCTCCGCCGCCGGAGGAATCTCTCCGGCGGTCAGCCGGCGGAGATCATCTCATCGTACAGTTTACGGAGTTTCTGGACATCTTCCCAGACAGGCTTCTTCCACTGCGGGTTCCGTAACAGAGCGGCTGGATGGTACGTGACCATGACCGTGATTCCCTGGTACTGATGGGTACGGCTCCGTAATGCCGCCAGCGATTCATTGGTCTTCAGCAGTACCTGTCCGGCAACTCGCCCGAGGCAGAGGATCAGCTTCGGCTTGATGAGCTCCAGCTGCTTCCAGAGATAGGGTTCACAGAGGTTGACTTCATCAAGCTCGGGCTCCCGGTTGTCCGGAGGGCGGCACTTGAGGATGTTGCAGATGTAGACGTCTTCCCGCTTGAAGTGAATAGCTTCGAGGATCTTGTTGAGCAACTGCCCCGCGCGGCCCACGAACGGCTCGCCCTGTTCGTCTTCGTCTGCCCCCGGCGCTTCCCCGATCAGAACGACGTCGGCGTGCGGGTTGCCGACACCGAACACGAAGCTCTTGCGCGTATGTCCCAATCCGCACTTCAGGCAACCGTTGATCATTCCCTCGAGCTGCATCAGATCACCCGCTGAAGCCCAGGGCTCGTCCGGCAGGATGACGGTGCGTCGCGGCTGCTGCTCGGGAATCCGCACAGGAGCCGTTTCTCCAAAAAGATCCTCCTGGACCACGGTGTGCGGAGGCCCCGGGTTCTGGCGGGGCTTCTCATCATGTGCGGTGGGGGGCATCAGGAAGAGGTCTCCGTACAGTTCACGGTCCTGCCGCAGGAAACGATCCACATCGTTCAGGAGCCGGTTGAGATCGTCGTTGGTCGAGGACATGGCGGTAGAGAAGCAGAGGCCGCATCGGCGGCCGTGAGCCGTTGGTCAGGATGCGCGCCTGGCCAGCAGGTCGCGCACGTGGTCGAGGATACGGTTGGCAACCTCGAACTTTGGCATCTTCGGCAGCTTCCGGGGCGCGCCCGAGCGCGGCAGAATGGTCACAACATTGGTGTCTGTACCGAATCCCGCCCCTTCATCCTTCAGACTGTTCAGCACGATCAGATCGAGGTTCTTGTCCATCAACTTGGCGCGGGCATGTTCGACCCCTCGCTCCGTTTCCAGGGCAAATCCGACCAGCACCGGCCGCACCGACTTCTTCCCCAGAACGCCGAGAATATCGATCGTCTTCCCGAGCGCGATCACGGGCGGCTTGCCTCCCGTTGTCTTCTTGATCTTCTGTGCGGCTTTCTTCCGGGGGGTAAAATCCGCAACCGCGGCAGCCATGATCACTGCGTCCGCATGAGGAACACGCTCAAGCACGGCATCATGCATCTCACGAGCCGTTTCCACGTCCACGCGTTTCACGTGCCGGGGAGTCTGGAGCGAGACCGGACCGGTCACCAGCGTCACGTCGGCTCCGCGGAGCGCGGCTGCCGAGGCGAGGGCGAATCCCATTTTCCCCGACGAGCGATTGCCGATGAAGCGGACAGGGTCGATCGGCTCGAACGTCGGACCCGCCGTCACCAGAATGCGCTTCGACCGGAGATCCTGGAAGCTCCGATCCGCCACCTGCTCCATGAAGCGAAGGATAGTCTCAACCTCAGGGAGCCGGCCGGGTCCATGCAGACCGCTGGCATGCGCTCCCTCCTCCGGCGGCACCACATGAAATCCCCGCTCCTGAAGAACCGCGAGATTCTGGAGCGTCACGGGGTTGAGGTACATGTCCGCGTCCATCGCGGGAACGAGGATCACCGGGGCCCGGCAGGCCAGCATGAGGACGGTCAGCAAATTGTCTGTCATGCCGCAGGTGATCTTGGCCACGGTGTTAGCCGTTGCCGGAGCCACCACAGCCATATCAGCCCAGGTTGCCAGGTCGATGTGGCGGACACCGACGTTCGTTCCGGTTTCCTGGTTCTCCTGCCAGAGGTCCACCGCCACCGGGAATCCGCTGAGGGCCGAAAAGGTCATGGGGGACACAAACTTCGTCGCCGCCGGCGTCATCACGACCCGCACCTCCGCCCCTCCGCGCACGAGTTCACGGACAAGGTAGCACACTTTGTAGGCAGCGATGCCGCCCGTAACCCCCACCAGGATGTGTTTACCCTGCAGCATGAACCGTCGGGGCTATTCCGTTTCTTCCTCGGCCGGAGGCGGAGCTTCCGGTTCCCGGTACCGCCATGTTACCTTCCCTCCCTCCCATTCCTTCAGGGCGAGCTCCGTCGGCTTCGGACGCGTCTCGAACTCGAGGCTGATCCTGAGCTGGTCCGGATTCGCGGCAACGTCGATTTCTTCTTCCGACTCCGGAATCGTCGTCAGCTGCGCGAGCGTTTCCAGGCGCTGGTTCAGTTCGATTTTGGTCTCATTGTGAATCTGCCGGGCACGTTTGGCAATCGCCAGAATGGCTTCGTAGATTCCGTTGGCGTTGGCCGAAACGCGCTCCAGATCTGTTGGTTTGACCGTCACGGTAATCATCCTCCTTCAGCAGAATCGTTGTGAGCCGCCGGCAGGGCGGCGTGGGTGCGAACGATGGCGTCGACCTGAGCGATCGTGCGCGCAAGTTCGTCGTTCACGATTTGATAATCAAACTTCTTTCCCTGTTCGATCTCCAGTTGTACGCGGGCCATGCGCTGTGCCAGCGCTTCTTCGCTCTCCGTTCTGCGTCCGCGCAGCCGCTGTTGCAGCACCTCAAGACTCGGCGGCTCGAGGAAGATCAGCACGGCCGACTCACCATACATGCGCTTGATCGAGAGCCCCCCTTTCACATCGACGTCGAACAGCATCACGCGCCCGCCCGCCACGGCCCGGTCCACTTCCGACTTCAGCGTGCCGTAGTAATCGCCGTAGATCTCCTCCCATTCCACAAGATCGCCCGCCTCAACCCGCCGGCGAAACTCCTCCTTGGTGAGGAAGAAGTACTCTCGCCCGTCCACTTCTCCCGGCCGCCGCGGTCTGGTCGTTGCCGAAACCGAAAAGAGCAGCGACGGATACTTCCTGCGGAGAGCACAAACCACGGTCGATTTCCCCCCACCGCTGGGGGCCGAAATCACAATGAGGTTTCGCAGCGGAGCTGAATCGGTCGGCATGCCCGGCAGCGTCTGTCACTCGATGTTCTGCAGCTGTTCGCGCACTTTTTCCAGTTCCTCCTTCAATTTCACCACCAGGTGGGTAATCTCCGCGTCGCCGGCCTTCGAACCGATCGTGTTGGCTTCGCGATTCATTTCCTGCACCAGGAAGTTGAGCCGACGTCCCGCCGGCTCGGGCCCGTCGATGGCTTCGAGGAAGAACTTCGCGTGACTCCGGAATCGCACACATTCCTCTGTGACATCCAGCCGATCGGCCAGCAGCGCGATTTCAAGCTCCAGCCGGTTCTGATCGATCACCGCAGGGTCGCTGACGAGCTGACGGATCCGTTCCTCCAGCATCTGGCGGGCGGTCGGAATCTGCTCTCTCGACAGCCGCTCAATGGTATCGATGGTGCCGCTCATCCAGGCAACCCGACGCCGGATATCCTTCGCCAGCTCTTCCCCTTCTTTCACGCGCATGCTGTTCAGATCATCCATCGCCTGCGCCATCGCTGCCTGCAGTACATCCCATTCCGCCTCGTCCGACTCCCCCGTCTGGGCAACGTCCCAGATGTCGGAAAACTGAAGCAGATGCGCCAGTTTCACGGTTTCCTTCAGACGGACGGTGCGCCGGAGCTCGTTCAGTAATTTGTAGTACGACCTTGCCATCGGCGCGTTCACGGCCATCGGCGTTTCACCGTCGGAATCCTTCCGGATCGTAACCACCACACTCAGTTTTCCGCGACTCAGCCGCGCGCGGACAAGTTCCTTCAGGTCATTCTCCCGCTGCGAGAGTGAACGCGGAAGGCGCGCCGCGACTTCAAGGTAGCGACTGTTGACACTGCGAACCTCAACGAGGGCGGCAAGTCCCTTGCGGGTGACTTCTCCCCGTCCGTACCCCGTCATGCTGGCGATCACGCGGATCCTCTCGTGGAGGGCTGGTTTTGGCGGAAATTCACTA
>CAYXMK010000020.1:6507-21559 GCA_964465905.1 uncultured Ignavibacteriaceae bacterium
CTACTAAATGTACGGAAATTCAAAAGGGACGGCAAGGGAAAGTTCTCGACATCTTTTGCACAGTCGCTGCCGGCCGCGTTGCATTTGCCTCGCTTTTTCCCGAATTTCGGGCCGTACCCCCGCGATCTCATGCTGACCGACTACTTCACCCTCTTCGCAATTGCCCGGGATCTCAACCGAACCCTTCGCACCACCGTCCTTGCAGAGGCCTTCACCCAGGAGAAGAATCAGCTGATGCTTCACTTCCGGGCATCCGGCCCCTCGGAGGTCCCGGAGCAGCAGGAGCATTGGCTGGCGGTTTCCTGCGAGCCGTCGCGCAACTTTGTGTTGCTCCGTCATTCCTTCTCGCGGGCCCGACGGAATACGCTCGACGTGCTGACATCGGCCGCAGGGCTGGGTCTGACGGAGGTTCGGATGCACGACTCCGACCGCGAGCTTTTCCTCTTCTTCCTCCAGGAGCGGATCCTGAGGATTCAGATGTTCCGGTCATCGGCCAATGTCCTCCTCACGAATGAAGAGGGAACGATTCTGGATGCCTTTCTGCACCCGAAGAAGCTCGTGGGAACACAGGTTGCCCTCCGTTCCCGATCTGCAGCGCCCGTGCCGTCATCAGAAGATGAATTCCAGGCACGGTTGTGTGGCGGTGCGGATCTACAGCTCAAGACCGCGCTGAAGTCGCTGTACCCTTTCCTCGGCCCCGTCATCCTCGCGGAGCTCTTCTTCCGCACAGATCTTTCCCCCGCGCAGATCGCATCGCAGCTTCCGCAGGAACAAGCAGTTATCCTCTACCGAGCACTGGAAGAGCTTCTCCAGGAGCTTCGCGAACGCCCTTCCCCCCGGATCTATGAACTGGAGGACGGGTCAGTGGTCTTCGCACTCATTCCTCTCCGGAGACTGGCGGCATCGCCGTGCGAAACGTTCTCTTCCGTTCACGAAGCGGTACGGGCATACCTAAGCCGGTCGGCACAGGACCAGCATTTCCTCCGGGAACGGAAGCGACTTCTCGAACACGTCGAGAAGGAGGTGCACCGAATCGAGAGCGCGCTGGCAAAGACCGCAGTCGAGGAAGCGACTCTCGCGCAGGCCGGAGAGTACGAGACGCACGCTGTTCTGCTATCGACGCATCTCGCCGAAATACCGCGCCATGCGACAAGCGTGACGCTGCCGGATCACCGGGTCACGCCTCCCGTCAACGTGACGATACGGCTCGACCCCCGGCAGACACCAGCCCAGAATGCCGATCAGTTCTTCCGTCGGGCGAAGAAAGCCCGCGCGGCTCTGGAAGAGATCGAGCATCGCCGTCGTGAACTCATAGAAGAGGAGAGAGTCGCCCGCACTCTCCTGCAACAGCTGAGAGAGACAGAGAGTGAAGCGGAACTCGACGAGCTCCGCTCCCTGCACCCGCGACTCTTGCCGAAGGGCTCGAAGCGTTCCACCGACAAGCACGCCGCCGCACCTTCTCTGTTCCGTGTCTTCCGGGTTGCCGGAGGATTTGAAGTCTGGGCCGGCAAGAGCAGCGAGAACAACGATCTGCTCACGACGAAACACGCCAGACCAAACGACTGGTGGTTCCATGCGCGCGGGTCCAGCGGCTCCCATGTCATTCTGCGGGTCGGCACCGGCAAGGGGACTCCCGGCAGACAGGCATTGGAAGAAGCTGCGGCGATCGCCGCATACTACAGCAAGATGAAGCATGCCAGGAACGTCCCCGTGGTCATGACGCTCCGCAAGTACGTCCGCAAGCCGAAGGGTGCGCCGCCGGGGACGGTCGTGGTCGAACGCGAGAAGCTCCTCTTTGTACAGCCGGGGCTTCCGGGACCGCACGAGGGAGGGGACTTGAGGAAGACCAAACCCTCGCGTATCATGGAAGAAGACTAGGATAACCCGAGCGGTAGAAGGGAGCAGCAGGGACGATCCAATTGTTCATCCTTCACGGAAAGGGGAAATTCCCATGGATACACCGTCGCAACCCCGTCAGACACTTCAGTGGAAGTGGGTGGTACTGACGCTGCTGCTCTACATCCTTCTCTATTTCCTCCCACTGATCATCGCGTCCGGACTTACAGGCCAGCTTGCGACGACACTCGTGAAAGTGTGGACGTTCGGCGGCGTTGTCATCGTTTCGGCAATCGCGGGCTACATCTCACGCGGCGTGACCATCTGGGAACCCGCCATCGCCAGCGCGCTTCTGCTGGTACTGATCTACGGCGGTTTCCAGGTCTACTTTGCGTCACAGGGAGGCATTCTGTTCCGGGAGGTTGTGCCGTTCTTCGTCTATCTCGGAGCGATTTTTGGTCTGAGTCTCCTCGGCGCGGGGATTGGCGAAGGACTGCAGAACATGATCCGCTCCGGCTCCGACCGACCGTCCGATCCGACGCCGAAGGCGTAGCAGTCTCGACGGCTTCTGTTCTCTCAAGATCACCTGACGGCGTTAGGGCAACTCCCATGCCGCCTTCGTCTCCAACACGCGATGAACTCAGACGCCTGACCGGCATTCCGGGAGTAGGATTCTCCATTGCCTCCGACCTTCGGTCGCTCGGAATCCGTTCTCCGGAAGATCTACGCGGAAAGAATCCGGAAAGGCTGTACACGCAGTTGTGCGTGCAGAAAGGAGGAGCGGTTGATCGGTGCGTTCTCTACGTTCTCCGCACAGCGGTGTACTACTCGTCACGCCGCCGCCATGACCCGAAGCTTCTCACGTGGTGGAACTGGAAAGACCCACCGTCGCGACGATTCCGCAACCCCTGAGATCTCCCTGTCGAATACTGTTGGTCCGTCCATCCTTCTGGAGTTCCCATGAAACGACTTCTCATCCTCCTGCTTCTCGGCGCGCTCACCTCAACGGCACCAGCGCAAACGCGCACCAATCCGTTTCACCAGTACAGCTCTCTGGGCTTTGCATCACCGGGAGCTCTTCGCGCGGGTCTCTTCGGATTCGAGAACCCAGCCGTACTGCAGACCTTGCATCAGCCCGATCTCCTCTTCATCTGGACAGAGGAATGGAATCCTCCTCCCGCAGCGGCGCCCGATCGGCTGGTACCCGCAACGCCCCTGCCGGCGGCCCGGGGATGGGCGGCAGGGCCGGTGCAGCAGTGGGGGGTCTTCGCGTCTGCACCCGGGTTCGGCTTTGGTGCGATCCGCCAGGCGATCGGCGATCTTGCCGTCACCGACTATCGCTTTTCCGTCTCCGGCGGAAATCGTTCCCTCGCGTTCGGCCTCGGCTACGGCTGGTCCACCGGCGACACGAAGTCCTTCCTGCGCGGCAGCGTGGTGACGCTCGGAACCCTTGTCCGTCCGGGTCCGTACTTGTCCATCGGTCTCTCCGGCACAATCCCTACCAAAGGGGACCTCTGGGAAGGGGTGATGGATTTAGGAGTCCGACCGTTCGGCAACGAGCTCCTCACACTCTTCGGGGATTTCGCCGTACAGCATCGTCAGGCAGCGATTCGGGACGGTGTATGGAGCGTCGGAGGCGTCGTGGAGCCGCTGCCGGGGATCCGCCTGGTAGGACGGTACTTCGACACACAGGCCGTGTCCATCGGCATTCAGCTCAGTCTCGGCCGTGCCGGCATCGGTGTGCAGACGATGGTGGATTCCGACGGGAAGCGCGCCTTCAACACATACAGTGTGCGTGTGGGCGCGTACGACCGGAATGTGCTTCGGCCTACTGTCGGAGCTCGACAAGCGTATGTTCCCTTCGATCTGAAGGGCCCGATGGGGTACCAGCGGTTCGCCTTCTTCGACGAGTCGAAGAAGCTCGCCGAGGTGCTGGCCGCCGTGGACGCTGCAAAGGATGATCCGGCGGTCGCAGGAATCGCGATCAATACTTCGGGCATGATGATCGACCGGGAGAAGCTCTGGGAACTGCGGCAGTCCCTCAAGGACTTCAAGACGACGGGGAAACGCGTCGTCATCTTCGTGGACCGTCCCGGCATCGATGCCTACCACTTCGCCTCCGTTGCCGACAAGATCGTCATGGATCCCGTCGGTATGCTGTCCCTTGAGGGCTACGTTCTCGGCAGGACGTTCTTCAAGGGAACCCTCGAGAAGCTCGGCATCGGCTACGATGAATGGCGGTTCTTCAAGTACAAGTCAGCCGCCGAGACGTTCTCGCGGGATCGGATGTCCGATGCGGACCGGGAGCAGCGCCAACGCCTCGTAGATGAATTCTACCGCATCGCCAGGGCCGACATTGTCGAAAGCCGCGGAATGACCGGCGAAGACTTCGACCGATTGGTGGACAGCACCGTGATCTTCCTGGCCAGCGATGTTCTTCGACTCGGGCTTGTCGACACCCTGGCCCGCTGGGAAGGCGTCAAGGAGATGATCACTCGGCTGGAAGGAAAGGAACGGAGGTACATGCCGGCAAGCAGTATCGAATGGGCACAACTTCCCTACGATGCGCGCTGGGGGGAACCGCCGAAGATTGCCATCATCTATGCGCTCGGTTCCTGCGCCATGGACGAGGGCATTACGGCTCGAAAACTCGTGAAGGATGTGGAAGCCGCCGTTGACGACAGGAACGTCAAGGGCATCGTGCTGCGCGTCGACTCCCCCGGAGGCGACGCGGTGGCCTCCGACTACATCGCAGAGGCACTCAAGAAGGCCAAGGTGAAGAAGCCCGTGATTGTCTCTCAGGGAGCCGTTGCTGCCTCGGGCGGGTACTGGCTCTCGATGTACGCCGACACGATTGTTGCAGCGCCGATGACGATGACCGGCTCCATCGGTGTCATCGGCGGGTGGATGTACGACAACGGTCTGAAGGAGAAGATCGGTCTGTCGACGGACCTGGTCAAGGCCGGAGAACATGCCGACCTCGGGTTCGGCTTCGCGCTGCCGCTCGTCGGCGGACTGCCGGACCGGAACATGACGCCCGAGGAGCGGGCACGCGCAGAGTATGCCATCCGATCGATGTACAAGGAGTTCGTGGAGAAGGTGGCTTCCGGCCGCCGGAAGAGCTTCGACGACATCGAATCTGTGGCTCAGGGGCGGGTCTGGTCCGGAGCAGACGGCAGAGAGCTGGGACTTGTCGATCTGCTCGGCAGCCTCACGACGGCGATCGACGTGGCGCGCTCGCGGGCAGGTATTGCCGCGGGTGATCCGTTCACGATTGTGGAGTATCCGCGAAAAGGTCTGTTCGACCTCAGCATCCTGATGCCAAGACTCATTGGCATTGAGCCGAAGAGCAGCACGAGCGACATTGTCCAGATGATCAAGCTGAGACTCGAACACAACGGCCAGCCGATGCCGGTACTGTCACTCGAAGATCTCGATCTCACAGCACAGCACTAGCCGAGAAGCTGAGCACGTCCCGACCGAGGAAGAAACGAACAGGGGGTTCACCACGGGAGGAAGGGAAGTCCCTCGGCCTCACCTGCACGCGTCGGCACTCTGCCAGAGGGCGCTCAGAGAGCGCCCTTGTCTTTTGCTGTCAAGGGGTTACGCAAAATTGAGAATCACCCCCTTGTTCCGCCTCTGAACTTTTGGTATCCTCCCGTAGAAGCCGTCAGAAAGCGTCCCCGTCATGGCTGAAGCAGAGGAACCGAGAGAGCAGAAATCCGAGCAGGAGAAGATCCTGGCTCGCGCCTTCGACGTTGCCTCGTCGTACGACCTCCGCATTGCGCGCGAACTCCTCCAGAAGGAAGCAAAGGCCAAGATTCTCTACAACGACCCCCTGCTGGTGCAGTTGGAAAAGAACCGGATGGTGCTCATCTTCGATTATGGATCGATCGTCTTCTTCGATCTGAGCGAGCAGGAATGCAGGGAGATGCTGACGAGACTCCGGCCCTGCGCGCAGCGCGAGAACAAGTTCATGAGCGAGGACGCGTTCCACCTCTACCTCGCTCCGCGCCAGAAGAAGCCGGAAGGGACGGAAGAGCTCTACATCCGGGAGATCAACCGGGATATCGTGCTGCTCGTGGGTATCGTGCTGAGCCGCTCTGTTTCACTCGAGTACTACGAGCGGCTTGTCACAGAGGCGCTGGCGCAGTTTGAGGAAACCGTAGAGGACCTTGCGCGCCGCGGCTGGATACCGCGGCGGCGGAAGGAGCTCAGCAAGCGTGTCGGCCTCGCCCTCTCCGTCGAACATGAGCTGGCGTACGATGTTTCCGTCTTCGACGATCCCGACATCGTGTGGGACGGCGGCACACGGATCGAGCAGCTCTACCTGAGTTTGAAGAAGGAGTTCGACCTGGAGGATCGGATCAAGATCCTCCAGCAGAAGATTTCGCTCATCTCCCGTTCCAGCACATTCTTCATCTCCCGCCTCGAAGCCCAGCGCTCGGACATGCTGGAACTCATCATCATTCTGCTGATTCTTTCCGAAATCGTTCTTCTGCTGTTCGGTAAAATGTAGTACCGTGCTCCTCCCGCTCTTCCGTGAGGATCACCTCATCTGGCACCCCGTGCCGTCGAGTCTTCCACACTCCGAACCTCCTCAACGAACAACAGTGACCCGCGTGCGCCCGTGCGCCGAGTAGTAGGCGCCGTCGTACATGGCCTCGGCGACGATCGGCGCCAGGTCGAATTCACCCTGCGTAACGGCCCGCACGACGTAGTAGAAGTTCTGCTGCCGACTGCCGCCTTTGAAGCTCGTGTAGAGATTGACACGGTCATCCCGGATATCCATGTATTCGGGCGTCGCTGGATCTTTGATGAAGTTGTAGCGGGAAGATTCCGTGAGCCGCGGATTCTCCACCTCGAAGCCGGCCGGCAGGAGATCGGAGACGGCAATATTCTCCAAACGATCCACGCTCGAGCTCAATGTCAAGCGCACCACGAGCAGTTCATTCTGTCGCACTCCCTGAAGATCAACGCCCTGGCCGAAGCGATTGAAATAGGTGCGGCGGATCTGGAGATTCTTGTCCCCCAGCGGCAGACTGCCGTCGCGACGGATCCCCTCCGTCACCACCGAGAAATAGACCCGACCCTCGCTCTGGACGTTGACCGTTACGGTCTTGCCGTACGGCGTCAGATCAAGCTTCTGCGTGGCTCCGCGAAAGCGCAGGACCTGTCCCCCGACCGTCACCGTGCCCTCGGCCTTCGTTGATCCCCCCATGCGGGCGGCCTTCCCCAGCGCCAGGAGCGTGAAGGCAGTTTCCTGCGTGCTCCACCAGTTCAGATCCTGGTACCGGCGGGAGAGGTACTCGATGTAACGGGGGATATTTGGATTGTTCTGGTCGGTCTCCAGCAGGACATTGAGAATCAGGGCGTTGGCCCTCACCTCGGAGTCAAAGCAGCCGCCGGAAGTGCGGGAGGCCGGCTCGATCTGAAATTGCGGCGGCGCGATTTCGGTATAGGCCCTCCGATCACCGCTCAGACCGAACGCTCCCGCGAGCAGAGAGCGTGTATCCGTTGTGAGCAAACTCGGCTCCCGTCGATAGAAGTTCATCACCGCGAGATCCGCCTGTCCGGCGGACGCAAGAACGTAGAGAGCATAGATCACCGTCTTGTCGGCAATCCTGGTCACCGTCGTTCTGTTGCCCACCACCGTTCGGTAGTCGATGGTGCCCTTCGTTCTCGCTATGGATGCGACGGCCCGTAGTGCCGGCGTCAGAACGTTCTCCTGTACTGCATACCCGGCTTTTTTGGCTTCCACGAGAAAATGTGTGGCGTAGACCGTGGACCAGTCGTTCGCGTAATCACCGCCCGGCCAGTAGCTGAACGCGCCGCTGCCGATCTGCATCGAGCCGAGCTTGGTGATCGCTTCGTTCACAAAGTACACCGGACTCCCCTTGGCCTCGATGGAAGGGTCGAGCAGCTGCGCAATATCCCGCAGGTAGATCTGAGGAAACGCCTTCGAGGTGGTCTGCTCCAGACAGCCGTGCGGATAGCCGACCAGATGCTTCAGCTGCTTGGCGAAGTTTGCCACCGGAAACGGACTCAGCGTGATATAGGCACGGCGGTTGAAGGAAAGGAACACATCCGGGATTTCCACGCTCCCGGGCTTCGACTTGTCGGCGAAGCCGCTGTAGCTCTCCGACACAAAGGGAGAAACCGGACGGATCGGCAGTTCCGTGGTCGACTCGAGCGCCTCCCCGAATGCCGTCGTGCGGACCGTTACCCGTGCGGCTCCGATCTGATCTCCCGCGCGCAGCGTAACGTTCGCAAACCGCTCCTGATTCGCCCCTATCTCCAGCGAGACCGACGCCGGTGACACGGTGAGTCCTCCCGATGTCTCCACCTTCAACGTCAGCGTCACCGGTCGTTCTGTTGTGTTGAAGGCCGTGATGGGCATCGTCACGACGTCGCCGGGACTCAGGAAGCGGGGGAGCGCCGGCGTCAACACGACCGGATCGGAGACCTTCATCGGCTTGCGAGCGGAGCCGAAGCGATCCCCCTTGTACGCCAGTGCCATCAACCGCACTTCTCCGCTGAACTCAGGGATGTTCAGGTTCACCTCGGCATTGCCGGACCCATCCGTCATCAGCAGACCGGACCAGAGGGCGACGGGTTTGAACCGTTGGACGCCCAGCGGGTTCACCCGCTTGGCCATTTCCTCCCCTTCCCCTCCACCGGCACTGCTCACCTGACCGGCAGCCCGATTCGTCGGTTCTGCCAGGAGATCTTTGAAGAAATCGAACGTGTTCACCTCGAGCGCCTTTTTCGCGTAGAAGTGGGCATAAGGATCGGGCGTCTTGTAGTTCCGCACCTGACAGATCCCTTCGTCGACGGCGGCCAGAGTAACGTACACGTTCTTCTCCGTGCCGGCCCGTATGGAGATCTTCTGCTGTGTCTTCGGCCGGATGCGCTCCGGGGCGGAAATGACCACCTCAAGTCGGTTCGAGGGTTTCTCCACCATGAGCGGCTTGAAACCATGCCCTGCCAGGAGGGGAATCGATTGTTCCTTCACTTTGCGGAAGAGCACCGCCGAGACGTAGATATTCGGCAGATACCGCTCTTCCACGTCGATCTCCAGGGAGGCGGCGTTGTTCACCACGTCGAGATAGCGGTACTCGAAGAGCTGATTGCGCTCCAGGGTCACGAGCATCTTGCCGCTGAAGGGAGTCTGAAACAGAATCCGCGCACGATCGCCCGGCGCGTAGACAGGCTTGTCGAACACCATCTCGACGCGTGCCTCGGGATCCACCTGGAACGACGTTGCATCACTCGTCGCCCAACTGTACGAATAGAACGAGAACTGATTGTATCCGGTTTCTCCCGCCTTCGAGACACGCACGATGTATTCGCCGGAGCGGGGAACCGTGTACGTATAGGTCACCGGCTCCGCACCGAGCGTGAGATCTTCCTTCCGAACGGAGATCTCCCGCCGCTCCGACACATAGCGCAGGGAGCCGCTTCCCTGCTGGCGGAGCACCGAATGCCATTCGAGCCGCAGCAGTTCCACCCGGGCTCTGAAGTCCGGAATAGGTTCATCAGCGGGCGTCACAGCGATCAGCTGCATGGTCTGCGGCGTATTGGGACTGACGTAGTAGTCCCGGCTCCATCGAACACCGATGAGGTACGGTTTCGGAAACACGTTCGTCTGGGCAAGCTGGTACACGGCGCGTCCGGATTCATCGAGGACGGCCACGCGGCCGCGGGCCCGCAGGATGCCCGTCGAGGTCACGTTCTCTGGAATGGCGAACGTTGCCGTTCCCTTTCCCTCGGCATCCGTCGTTCCGCTCTGCACCACCGGGTCCGCCGTGTAGGTCTTCGCTGCATCATCACTGAAGCGGAAGTCCGGGAATCGTTTCGAGGAATACGGGACATGATCGAACGTCCCTTCGAATTCCCATTCGCGGCCCGCAGCCGGCGGACCGAAGAAGTTGAAGGCCTGGAAGCTGTACTCCAGCTCATCGCCGGGCCCTGCCATCGGTTTGGCAACGCTGAGCTCGATGCGAAGCCGGTCCGGCACGAAATCTTCCACCATCACCCGGTACGTCGCAAGGTAGAGATCGTCTCCCCCGTACACTTCGAACTGATACTCGCCGGTGGGAGAGCTGGGAAGAGTCTCATACTTCAGTTCAAATGATCCCTGGGCGTTCAGGGTTCTCTGAAGCTCCGCAACGGTGCTCCCTCTCGGATTGACGACGCTGACGCGGACCGGCAAACCCTCCGGGATAGCCTGCGTCAGGTTCCGGACAATCCCCGTGAGAATGATCGTCTCGCCGGGTCGATAGATATTCCGGTCACCGTAGATGAATGCATCGTAGCGCCCCGCCGCATCGTACTTGCCCCCGACGTCGAACCGCGAGGTTTCGACCTCGTAGTCCCGAAGATGGAGGAAGTTGAAATCTCCATCCTTCTCGGCCGTCACAAGCTTCAGGGAGAAGCCGAGCTTCTGTTCATCGTAGTCGGCAAAGCGGGCGACTCCCTTGCGGTCGGAGACCGCCGACAGGATAACCTGGTTGTTGGTGGAAATGAGGTTCACGGCAGCATTTGCCACCGGTTCGTTGGTCTCCAGGTTCACCACGAACACCGTAACGTCCTGCTTGCTCCGCTTGACGATCAACCCGAGATCCGAAATTGAAACCAGCTTGCCGGTGGAGCGCCAGCCGTGAGCGGGATCGGCAATCTCCACCAGGTAGAACCCTTTGTAGTCCTGACGTACGTAGGGCGTGAGATCAAGCCATGTGCTGACGGACTGGTTGGGAATACTGGCGATTGGAAGGGTTGTCGCGCTGATCAGGCGCCCGTAGTTGCCGACGTTGAAGCGATACTTCCACCGGCCTCCTCCTCCGTTGTCGTCCTCCTCGTAGTAGTAGTCGTAGTCATACTGCCGCCCGTCATCGAGGAAGAACACGAGGTTGTTCTGGAAGATCTGACTCACACGCACATTGAGCGACGTGAGATTGACCGTCCTGATTTCGAGCGACCGGGCGCCGGTCATGAGCATGTACGCGCCCCGGGAGGCGAAATCGAAGGAGGGGGCGACATTGCCGACGACGATGTCGGCCGTGTAGTCGTTCTGCAACCTCCCTCCCAACAGACTTTCCATTCCCTTCGCGATCGCCAGCTTGAAGAGTGTTCCCGTCTCAAACTTCCCCGTGAGTACCAGCGTACGCCCTTCGGCCGTAACGGTATACGCGCGCTCCGGTTCAATCTTGATAAACTGTTGAACCTCCGCCGGATCGACTTCCTGAGACATGTTGAGTCGAATCGTGGACTGGGCCGTACCGAAGGTGAAATCATGGCCGAAGATCTTGAGTTCCTCCAGAGGAGGCATCTCGTAGAGAAACGGTTCCTCCATGGTGATCCGGGTGTTCGTTTCCGTGGACGTGAGATCCGGTGCCAGCCGGATGCCGATGCTCCTCGGACGGTCATGCCCCGCAAATACTCCGATTTCGATGGGGAGCGTACGGGACGGACGGGTTTCCTTCACCTTGACGTCCGTGATCTGCGTACCGTCCACGGTGACAACCAGGGCTTTCTCCACATCCTCCGGCCGCGCGGCGTAGGTCAGCTCCACGTTCGCCTTGATCCCGACCGACCGCCGGTCACCGAGGCGGTCGTAGAAGAACTCCACGGTCTTGAGCCGGAAGCTCTCCGTCGCAAATTCGAACTCATCGTCTCCGGAGAATGACTTCGAGCCCGAGAGTTTCAGCAGCAGGGCCGTGTTGATCTTGCCCCGGAACCGAGCATCGCCGGGAAGCATGCCGTCCGGACTGAACACCAGTCGAGCGCTGTCCTGCCAGATGAATCTCCCGGGGATGGCAGGGGTGAATTCGACATACGGCTCGCTCAGCCAGATGTTGACGATCTCCGGCCGTGCAACGGCTCGCGAGAAGTTGAATTGGAGTACTTCGGTCCGTGGGACGATACCTTCCGGAAGCGGCGACGTCACCTTGAGAACATCGGTCTCGAAGAGACTGCACGAAGAGAGGCCGAGCAGGCACATCACCATAGCCGCGACAACGGAAATCCGTTTCATGTGAGCTCCTGAGAAAAGAAGTGAAAATTCCTGAAACCAGCGCCGATCCGTGATGCCGGCGGTTCACTCGAAGACCTTCCGAATGGTGATGGAAACAGAGGATGATCGTCCTTTGTTATCCGTGCAGGTGAGCGTGTGGGCTCCCGGGTCCAGAGCGATGAAGACTCTTTCGCCCGCCTTCGTGCGACTGCGGAATTCCCTGTCGACGTACCACACGTGCTCGTGCACATCCAGACCCGAGGAGGCGTGGAGTGTGAGTCGCTGCCGCTCGGACGTAAGATAGTAGCTGGCCTGAGGCGACGGACTGAGAATGACGGGACCTGTGCCGGCGAAGACCCTCGGACAGTCCGGATTGTGCGGCGGCGGCGTGCGATACACCACGCCCTTGCGCTTCCAGAAGCCGGCAACTTCAGGCGGATAGTCGGCAAACGTCTCGGTACGGAAGCGGTGGGAGCCAAGGCAGCTGGGACAGAAATGGCGATCGCCCTTTTCCGAAACAAGGAATTCCTTATCGACGTCGCAGACCCGATTCAACGTCCGGGAGACGGAGTAGTAGTCCGCAATCCTCTTGGTGCAACGGCCGGTCGGGAGAAGCCCGCTCCGGGCACACACTTCGCGTATTCCCAGATCCTCGGGGGGAGAGAGGATGTCCTTCTGGTGCGGGGAGGAGAGAGCGTTGAAGAGATCGACGAGCAGCGGCGCAGCGGCGCGGCTTCCCACAAGCTCCGGATTGCCGGCGTTGGTCGCATTCCCGATCCATACACCGATGGTGTACTCTGCAGAGTAGCCGATGGCCCACGCATCCCGGCGCCCGTAGCTCGTGCCCGTTTTGTAGGCGATCGTCGGAAGATTGAGGGAGGATGCAATGTTGGCCGGAAGATCAGGGCGATCCAACCCCGAGAGAATCTCCGTAATCATGTAGGCCGCGGCAGGGGAGAAGACTTCCCGCCGCTCCGCGGGATTCTCCCGTTGATCGCGCAGGTAGCGAAGAGGAGCAGAGACGCCGCCGTTCGGAAAGGCACAGTAAGCGCGCACAAGTTCCTCCAGCGTTGCACCGCAACCGCCGACGATCATGCTTAAGCCGAGTTTCGTCCGCTGGTCACTGATCGACTGCACACCCGCCCGCGCCAGAAAATCCACAAAGGATCCGACCCCCGTCTTCTGGAGAAGCCGAATCATCGGAACATTCAGAGACCTGCGGAGAGCATTGTCCGCATAGACGAGTCCGTCGTAGGTGCCGTCGTAGTTCTCGGCGTAGAATCCCTCCGCATCATAGGGTGTGTCGATGAGAACACTCTTGGGTGTCAGGATGCCCTGATCCATGGCCTGCGCGTAGAGCAACGGCTTGAGCGTCGATCCGGGTGAGCGGAGAGCAACTACAGCATCCACCTGCCCGCTCGCGCTCGCATCATCGAAATCCTCCGACCCGACGTAGGCAAGCACCTCCCGGCTCCTGTTGTGGACAACGAGGACGGCGCCGTTGCGGACACCTTTGAGTTTCCAGGGCCGGAGATTGGACTGAAGGAGCCGTTCGGCTTTTTGCTGGACGGAGAGATCGAGGGAGGTGTGGAGCTCCGACGCGGCACCGACGCTCCCTTTCAGCCGGATACTGAAGTGCGGCGCGCGGCGGGGCACCGAGCCGCGCACAACCCGCGCGTCGGTTTGTTCAATGACCAGTGCGTCTTCGGCCGACAGCAGGCCTGCCGCACGCCACTGCTGAGATCGCCGGATGCGTTCGGCAAGGAGGCGCTCGGCGTACCGGTCCGGGCGCCGTCGCTCGGGGTCGTTCGGAAGGAGGACAAGGTCCAGGAGATGAGCGATATTCAGCCGGTCCGGGGGCTGTTGGTAGTAGAGAAGAGCCGCGGACTTGAGTCCCTCGACATTGCCCCCCACCGGCACGAGGGAGCAATACAGCTCGAGAATTTCGTCTTTGGAGTACCGCAGCTCCAGCTGCAGAGCCCGGAATGCCTCCAGCAGTTTGTTGGGGAGCGTGCGCTCTTTGGGCTCGAGCATGCGGGCGACCTGCATGGTGATCGTGGAGGCGCCCGAGAGCCGCCGTCCGCGTCCGAGGTTCTGCAGTGCAGCCCGAACGATCGAGAACGGATTGACACCAGGGTGGTAGTAGAAGAACCGGTCTTCTTTCTCGATGAGGATGCGTTTGAGCTTCTGCGGGATCTCCGAGGCGTGGGTTTTCATCCGCCAGGCGCCGTCGTCGGCAAGGAAGGCATGCAGGACGGTGCCATTCCGGTCGTAGACGACCGGTGAGTACGGCTTCAGGGGCGGAAGAGGCATCAGGAGCAGAACGGCAAGGAGCAGCGCCGCGGCAACAATTCCTGCCGCCAGGAGACGCCGTCCCGCATTCTTCCAGGTCCTCGTCATCGACAAGGCTTGCCTGCAGTTCTCTGGGGAGATCAACGTGACGTTGGAAGAGAAGATAGACGTATTCTCAGAGAAATGCACGACGCAGTCATGCCCCTTTGAGCACCATGCGTCGCTCGCGAGGAACTATTCTTCTGCCTTCCATGGGAAGTTCCCCTCCCACTCTCTCGCAACTCAACCGATTCTCCAATGTGCTCGAAGAGGGGCAATCGGGTTCTTCGCTCGGCGATCGGATCCATCATCGGCCGGTGCTCGGGATTCCACAGTGGTTCGCGGGACCGAAAACCGCTCCTTCCAAAGTGTGCCGTCTTGAACTTTGCCGGGTTGGAACGCGACCAATCGATGCACTATCCGTCGTCCTGAAGTGCTTCTGTTCAGGACCTCGGGAGACGCGGCCACTGACCGAGAGAGCCGAACATCTGCCAAGCTTCTCCGCTGTTGACCGGAATCCCGGTTCCGGCAGCAGGAACTACACAGGAACAATCGTCAGCGTCACAAGAACCGATATCATCCTGAGGCGGTGTCCGAGACTGCCGTCCGGTGATCGGACTCACCTCGGCTTTGAAGACCCAAGCAGCAACCTCAGTCGTCATATCTGTCACCTGGCGGCGGGGATGTTGAGATCGTCCCGCCTCAGCTCGAGCCGAGTTCCGACCTCCTGAGCGATCAGCCGACCTGATGGTGTCGAAGAACCCACGTCCTCTTCGTTCTCTGCCGTGCTTCACCTTCGGGCGGGTCCGCTTCGCAAGGCTTGGCAGTCAGTCTCGCCTCTTGTCTTTCGGCTTTCCTTTGTCCTTCTCC
>CAYXMK010000021.1:0-21317 GCA_964465905.1 uncultured Ignavibacteriaceae bacterium
TGGGATGATGTGACCTTCTGCCCGTCCCATTCGGGCACAGCCGAGCTGACCTGAAGCTCAATGGAGAACCAGGTATTCTTTCGGACAGGCACATCTCCGCGCCCGGGCACGTCCTGCTGACGATCCCAGAGGCCTATCAGTGGTCCGGCACCGTGTCCGTGCTGTCCGACCGGATGCGAATAGACCGAGCCATCAATTCCCTCCTCCTTCATCTTCTTCAGTGCTTCGGCCAGAATTTCATTGCCCGTCGCTCCGACCCGGATGCTCTCCATGACGATATCCTGCAGGCGGTTGCTCGCCCTGAGGGCATTCTTGAGTCCTTCCGGAGCGTCCGTCTCCCCTTCCCTCAGAACGTAGCCCATATGCTGCGTGTCCGTATGCAGGCGCATCGCCGTGATGCCGATGTCGCAGTGCAGCAGGTCGCCTCTCTCGATCACCACCGGCGATCCTGCCGGCTTTGTCCCTCTCCTCTGCACATCGACGCTCGGCTGAAACCATGTGCCGAATCCGAGGTCATGCATCGTCTGTCGAAACCACCAGACCACGTCTTCCGTCGTCGTCACGCCGGGGGTGATGACGTTCCGCGAGAACGCTTCGGCGATCAACTCGTGCACCACACTCATCATCTGCCGATAGGTCGGCAGCATCTCGGGGATACGGACGGAGATAAAATCCAGCGGCAACCGCTCCGCCCGCACGATCCGCTTCACAGTATCCTCCCCCAGTGCTTCCTGGAGCTGTTCCCACTCTCCGGCGGAAAGCCCGTCGGAGAATGCATGCACGCGAGAGATATTCACTGCGATATTCCGGGGGTTCCGCTCCCGGACGATCCTGGCCAGCAGCTTCCACTGGGCGTCGCCCCACAGCTCCGCCCCGGCGGGCAGCGTCGTGTCGCGGACGGTCGTGTAGAGACCTCCGTGGCTCCCGCCCCCCAGCGCCAGCCGTTCCACACCCGCCTCGACGCCGCGATCGAAGAACACGAAGATGGTGCGCCGTCTCGCAGCGAACGTGGTTGGAGACACCAATGACGTGAAGACAGGATCTTCGTTGTACTCCCTCATGGGGACAATCCACATGGCAACCCCATGTTCCCGCATCAGCGCCGGCAACACCTGCTCCAGCCGGATCTTCAGCCATTGCTGGGAAATTTCCGCCTGCGTTCGCAGGTCGGGAAGCGGATTGCACAGTCCCTGCGCCCACAGGGGAGCCGCACTCAGCATCACAACCGCCGCAATGGCAAGTACTCTGATCGTCGTCTTCGTCTTCACCGTCCGGTCCTTTCCTCTGTCCGCAGTCCTCCGCCGGATGGTGGCCCTTCTCCAGCGGCACCCTCGACACTGATGAGTTTCATCTTCGACTTGTGGCCGTGGACAATGCTGACGTCCGACGGTCGCCGGCCGTAGTACGCAGCCACCAGCTGCACGACACGTTCATTCGCCTTTCCCTCGGCAGGCGGAACACGCACGGCCACGCGGAGCGATCCATCGGGTTGCTGAACCACACTCTCCCTCCGCGCTTGCGTCTTCACGACAACCCTGACCCGCATGACGCATCGCTCCTGATCATCCGCATCATCCTTCTACAACTCCAGCACCAAACCACCTCTTGCTCATCCTCATTCCGTTCATCACTCTCCCGTCCCCCACGAAAGGACCTCCAGCCGGACCATGGCCGTGCCGGTCTTGATCATATCGAGTTTCTGCGCTCCGGCCAGCGACAGGTCGATGAGTCGGCCTTCGACGTACGGTCCCCGATCATTCACCCGGACCACCACCTGAAGGTTGTTGGCCAGATTCGTCACGCGAATGCGGGTGCCGAAGGGGAGAGTCCGGTGGGCGGCGGTGAGATCGTGCATGTTGTAGATCTCGCCGTTGGAGGTCTGCTTACCGTGAAAATCCTCTGCATAGTATGACGCGATTCCCTCCAGCGTCAGGAGAGACTTGCCCGGGCGGACCGAGGCACCGTTGTCCGGTGCGGCGGGTTTGGCTCGCGGGGGCGGATGTTCTGCGACAAAGCGCGGAGAAGAAGCGCAGGCAGGCAGGAGCACTGCGGCCGACACAACAGCGCACAGCATCGTGCCGGTTCCCGCGGCTCTTCCCCGTCGTAGCCTTCTGCTCACGCCCCTGCCTTTTCAGAAGAGTCCGGCGTGCAGGCTTCCGCTCGCACGCGCCGATGATGTACAACCGACGATGGGTTTTGGTGGAATGCGACTAGAGAAGCTCACTGATGTGTTTCCGTCGGAGATAGTCCACGACTTCTTTTACATCCTGCGAGCGGCCTTTGCGGCAGATCAGGAGGGCGTCTTCCGTGTCGACGACGATCAGGTCATCGACGCCGAGCGCCGCCACGAAGCGGCGGCCGGCGTTGATGTAGTTTCGCCGCGAATCCTTGAGAAACGCCTTTCCCAGAACCACGTTCTCCTCTTCATTCGGCGTGGCGAGCCGGGCTGCCTCATCCCACGAACCGACGTCACTCCAGCCGAAGTCGCCCTTCACGACGAAGACGCGCTTTGCCTTCTCCATCACCCCGTAGTCGATGGAGATCCCCCGCATCATTCCATAGGCCTTCTCCAGCTGACTCGTGTACTCCGGCGTCCCGAAGGCCCGTTCGACGGCCTCCATGTGCTCCGCAATTTCCGGCAGGTGTGCCGAGATCTCTTCCCGGATGGCGCTTACCTTCCACACGAACATGCCGCTGTTCCAGAGGAAGTCGCCGCTCTCGAGGAACCGTTGAGCCGTCTCGAGATTCGGTTTCTCGGCGAAGGTCTTGACCCGGAAGACCCCTTCGGATCGATACGGATTCGCCGAGCCGTTCTCCTCCGTGTACTGGATGTAGCCGTAGCCGGTCTCGGGGTGAGAGGGCTTGATGCCGATGGTCAGGAGCGCTCCGGTTTCCTCCGCGACGCGCACGGCGGTCTGTAGGATCCGGTGGAACTCCCTGACGTTGGTGATCAGATGGTCGGCCGGAAGAACAAGCATCACGGCTTCGGGATCTTCACGCCGAATTCTCTGTGCAGCCAGTGCGATGCACGGCGCCGTGTTTCGCCCGACCGGTTCCACCAGGATGTTGGTCGGAGGCACTGCCGGGAGCTGTCGTTGGACCATCTCCCGCTGCAGCGCGTTCGTGACCACCAGCACGTGCTGGTCATCCACGAACGCCCGGAGCCGGCCGACGGTGCTCTGGATCATGCTCTCGGCCCCCATGATATCCAGCAGTTGCTTCGGCGATCGCTCCCGGCTGCGCGGCCAGAACCGGGAACCGACGCCGCCCGCCATGATCACAGCGTACACGTTGCTCATGCGCTTCGTTTCCTCATTCAAACATCGACTTGAAGCCCCGGAGGACTTCGATCCCGTCGGAGAGCTGTCCGCTCCGTTCGCCGGGGGCCGAAGATACCCAGCCGGACACCGGCGCGGAGATATTCGATAGGATGTTCATCACCCGGACATCATCCATGAACTGATTCTGCACAACATAGTCCAGAAACGTCACAAAGAGGGAACAGTATTCGCGCAGTTCCGCGTCCGCTCCGCTCCCTTCCGCCGAAATCCCACGCGCAGCTTCCACAATGCGGTCCATCAACGTCGTTCTGGTTTCATCCCCACCCTGCATGGCTTCGACGAACTGTTCCATGAGAAGAGCGAACTCACTCTCGCTGACTGCTTCCGACGGCGGACCCGCTGCTGCCGACGGCACCACAGGCTGTGGAGGAAGCTCCTGAACCGGTTCTTCAGCAGGCACGGATACGTCCGGTACTGCGGGTGACGGCAACTCAATCTCCGGCATCCCCGTCGACGGTCCGCCGGTAAGAAACGGAAACCGCGCCAGGAGGATTTCCCGCTCCTCGGCCGTCGGCTCAGTCTTGGACGGGTTCCCCCTCGCCTGGCGGCTGAGCCACAGCAGTGAGAGGGCAAATTCCGAAAAGCCCTCCACTTTGTAGAGGGAACGCAGTTCCGCCTCCACGTCGGCTGCCTCCATCAACCTCGTCCCGATGCGCTGGAACGCGGACTGCATCTCTTCCGTGGGGAATGAGCTCACGTCGGTGCCTCCGAACAGAGCGCGCAGGTAACGCTGTTCGTTGCTCATGGCATGTGATAGTGGCGTGGAACACGCTGTGAGAGAGCACAACAGATTTCGTACGGGATCGTACCGAGGGGCCGTGCCAGATCCCAGGCACTGATGACCGACGAACGCTGCCGGCCGATGACGACCGCCTCGTCGCCGGGGCGAATATCCGCAGTCCCGACATCCGCCATGATCTGGTCCATGCACACCCGGCCTACCACCGGGTAGGCTTTCCCGTGGAGCAGGACCGAGGCCTTGTTCGTGAGCCCCCGGAAGAAGCCGTCCGCGTACCCGAGCGGCAGCGTCACAATCTTCGTTCTCCGGCGCGCCCGGTAGATCCGGCCGTAACTGACGGTTTCCCCCCGCTCAACGGTCTTCACAAGAGCCACGCGCGTGCGCAGCGAGAGCGCAGGTTTGAGCGGAATGCTCTCAGACGTCGTGTGGGACGGATAGTAACCGTACATCATGATGCCGGGTCGGACCATCGTGTAGGCGCTCTCGGGGATGTCGAGAATCGCTGCGCTGTTGGCGCAGTGGAGTTCCTGCGCCTGCACCCCGCACTGCCTCAGAATCTCCAATCCGTCCTCGAATTCCCGCAACTGGCGGCGCGTGAAGGACTTGTCCCGAGCGTCCGACTCGGCGAAATGCGTAAACACCCCCCGAATTTCCAGGCGGCGCAGGCCCGCCATCCCGCGCAGGAGCGACCCCAGCAAGGCCGGGCGGACGCCGATTCTGTTCATCCCTGTTTCGAGCTTCAGATGAACACCAATCGTCGTGCGGCTGCGCTCGGCGGCGCTGTTCAGGAACCGGGCTTCCCGGAGTGTGCAGACGGTTGCCTCGAGATGATGGTGAACGTAGAGATCGGCCTGAGAGGGCGCGGGCAGCGTGAAGACAAGGATCGGCTTCCGAATGCCCGAAGCGCGGAGAGCTGCCCCTTCCTCGGGGAAAGCAACACCGAAGGCATCAGCAAGGGAGGGTTCGAGGAATCGAGCAACGGCTTCAAGGCCGTGGCCGTAGGCCTGGGCTTTGACGACCGCCATCACCTTCACGCCGGGTCCAAGCTTCCGGCGAATGCCCCGCACATTATGGGCAATGGCACCCAGATACACATGAGCGACGGTGGGACGGCTCGGAAGCGAGCTTGGTCGGTCCATCCGAAGAGAGCGAAGGTGCATCAGGTCTTTGACGACATCCCGGAATCGTGAGAGCAGACTGCCGACTGACGGCAACAGCCGACACCAACAGGGAGGTCAGGCTTCTATGAGCCGGGCGGACGTCCGGCCACTCTCAGGCGATTCAGCGCTCGCTGGAGTGCACGCCGCGCACGCTCTCCATCCACGCCCGCCTCCCGCCTGACGAGCCGTTCGCGCGCACGTTCCATCGCCCGGGTCGCCCGTTCGATGTCAATCTCGTCCGTCCGTTCAGCCACCTCTGCGAGAATCACGGCCTTGTTCTGCCGCACATCCACCACTCCGCCGGTCGTGGCAAAGCGATACTCCTTGCCGTCACCGTCGGTGATCTTCAGCTCACCGACCGTCATCAGCGCAAGGAGCGGGGCATGGTTCTTGAGCACCTGAAATCCGCCCAGAACACCCGGGGCGCTGAAACTGCTGACACTGCCGCTGAACAGAACACGTCCCGGCGTGACGAAGTCCAGATGGAACGGAGGGTGTTCCACGGTCAGACGGCCTGCAGGCGTTTGGCTTTCTCGACGGCTTCCTCGATGGTCCCCACCATGAAGAACGCGCTCTCGGGGAGATCGTCGTACTCTCCTTCGATGATGCCTTTGAACCCCCGGATCGTGTCTTCCAGCTTCACGTAGGCCCCCGGGATGTTCGTGAACTGCTCTGCCACGAAGAAGGGCTGAGAGAGGAAGCGCTGGATCTTCCGTGCCCTGGCCACCGTAATCTTGTCCTCGTCCGACAGCTCATCCATGCCGAGGATATTGATAATGTCCTGGAGGTCCTTGTAGGATTGGAGGATTTCCTTCACGCGCTTCGCCACAGCGTAGTGCTCCTCCCCGACAATGCCGGGTTCGAGGATGCGGGAAGTGGAATCGAGAGGATCCACGGCTGGATAGATACCCAGGTCCGAGATCTGGCGGCTCAGCACTGTGGTGGCATCGAGGTGGCTGAAGGTCGTGGCGGGGGCTGGATCCGTGAGATCGTCAGCGGGGACGTAGATGGCCTGGACCGAGGTGATCGATCCCTTCTTCGTCGACGTAATGCGCTCCTGGAGCTCTCCCATTTCGGTTCCGAGCGTCGGCTGGTATCCGACAGCGGAAGGCATCCGCCCGAGCAGCGCCGACACTTCCGACCCGGCCTGTACGAACCGGAAGATATTGTCGATGAAGAGCAGGACATCCTTCCCCTCTTCGTCGCGAAAATACTCCGCAATGGTCAGGGCCGAGAGTCCCACCCGCTGGCGTGCACCCGGGGGTTCATTCATCTGGCCGAAGACGAGAGCCGTTTTGTTCAGCACGCCGGACTCCTTCATCTCCCGCCAGAGGTCATTCCCCTCGCGCGTCCTCTCTCCAACACCCCCGAAAACGGA
The DNA here is from genome assembly GCA_964465905.1 of uncultured Ignavibacteriaceae bacterium. Lineage (GTDB taxonomy): Bacteria > Bacteroidota > Ignavibacteria > UBA10030 > UBA10030 > CAYXMK01. The sequence goes on from CAYXMK010000021.1 coordinate 6,619, forward strand.
ATAACCGCCATGGTGCGTCGCAATGTTATGGATCAGCTCCAGGATTATGACCGTCTTTCCGACGCCGGCTCCTCCGAAGAGCCCTGTCTTCCCGCCTTTGGAGTATGGTTCAAGGAGATCGATCACTTTGATACCGGTTTCGAACATCTCCTTCTTGGTGGAGAGCTGATCAAAGGACGGGGCAGATCGGTGGATCGGGTACCTCGCGGTCGCCTCCACCGGTCCCAGGTTGTCGATCGGATCTCCAGTCACGTTGATCAGCCGGCCCATCACTTTGGGCCCCACGGGCACCGTAATCGGTCCCCCTGTGTCAAAGGCCTTCGTCCCACGCTGGAGACCGTCGGTCGAATCCATGGCAACAGCCCGGACGCGGTTCTCGCCCAGCTGCAGCTGCACCTCGACAATCAGATCTTCCTGGACTCCCTCGACATTGGTGCGGGGGATTCGGATGGCATTGAGCAGCCCAGGCAGACTGCCGCCGGGGAAGTCTATGTCAACGACGGGACCGATTACCTGGACGACCGTGCCCTCTTTCATAGAAACCCTTTCGAACAAGCTTCTCAACGCACAAGAATACCAAAAAAAGCCAGAATAATCAATCTGACAAACCGACGGATCGCACTCCTCTGAAGAGGCCGTCGAAAGGACACAGCATCTCCAAAAAGTGCAACCGAGAAGGAGATGGCGTCGCTGTCAAGCGTTCCTTTGTGGATCACATCCTCCTTCCGCGAGTCGCCGTTCCGCAGAGAGCGCAAGAACCGCCGAAGCGGAGCGACCGCTATCGTGCTTTGCGCCGGTTTGACGAGGGGAAGCCGGTGCGGAGATCTCTTTCGAGTGCCAACGAGATTGAACCGACGGTGGGATTGGAAGGCGGCTCTGCGGCAGAGAGATTTCAACGGACTTCGCACAGAACGCTGCAGCCCACGAGCTGCAGTCCGCTTCGAGCTGAAGGTGGGATTTGAACCCACGACCTGCGGTTTACGAAACCGCTGCTCTACCACTGAGCTACTTCAGCATTACCAAGACACAGGTCCCCGGAACGCCGTACGCCCCTCAACGGCAACGCCTGACGGCATCACAACTTACGGAAAAAAAAGAGAAGGTGCAATGCGGTGGAGGAGTTCGAGAACTTGACAATGGGACGCGACGTTTGTACTATCGGGAAGGTTCCGTTCAGAGCGTTCATCCCCGACTTCAGAGAAGGAGCTTGCCATGAAGCCACCGGTATCCAAGGACGGGAAAGAACTCCGAAAGAACAAGAAATTCTCTCTGCAGAACCTCGACGAGCGACAGCACCGGCTGCAGCAAGCCCGGCGGCTGCAGATCGTTCAGTCCTTCCGTGCTGGTCATATTCGAGGCGGACACTCGTTTCACTGACTCTCCCTCTGCCTCTGTTCGCCCCATTCCAAGCCGGCCGACATCGAACACCTGAAGGCCTTCGGTGTCTCCGTTCCCACCCGGAGCCCTCAACAGGATTCACGGGGAGGCGCCCGCGCGCGTTCGGGCGGCCAGCACCTCTTCGTCCGTCATTCCCAGAAGCTCGGCGAGCTTCCTCAGCACGTACTCCTCGTGCCGGGCGACCTGACCATCCGCCAGCACGACCCGCCACAGCAACTCAACCACACGGAGCTTTTCTTCGGCCGCATACTGTTCCCTGATGAGCGAGGCGTACTGCCACTTTCGCTCAGTCGTCCCCAGCTCTTCCTCCGCACGTTCCATCAGCGCGACGGCATCGTCGTTGTACAGCTGGAACTCATCTCTCAACAGCGCAAGGATCCTCTTGCGCTCGTCGTCCGAGAATTCACCGTCGATCGCCGCCATTTCCAGCAGCAGGGAGCTGACGGCAACGATCGTATCATACTCAGACGGTCGGCCCGGACCTCCGCTTCGGCCACTTCCTACACTCCTGAGTGTATCAAGCACGCGACGAATCATGCGGCAACCCTTTCCATAGTGCTACTGATTCTGGGGACTCATCTCAAACACGCCGAGCAGTTCCACATCCGGATCCAGCAGCAGTTCGGACGGAGCTTCCGGACGGGGTGACGAAATCGTGAACGTGACGGAAGGCACCGCGGGCACCATCACCTGCCGACGCAAGCGCTCGCCGCCGGGGTAGACGAGATCGATCTCCAGCGGTACGGAGAACAATCCGCTCTCGTTGGTCTGCTCCAGGCTCAAAACAACGGACTTCCGCCCGGAATCGAACTTCCAAGCATACCGCCACGCAGGAACGCCCGGTCGGTTCAGCCACTGATCGAAGAATGTGCCGAAGTCAGCTCCCGCCGCACGTTCCATGACTCTGCGAAAGGAGTCCGTCGAGGCATTCCCGTGCCTGTATTCGGCATAGAACTTCCTCAGCCCATCAAAGAACACGGAATCGCTGGCGAGATTCCGCAGCATGTGAAGCACCCACGCACCTTTCTGATAGGTGTTCACATTCAGCAGGCCGGACGGATGGTTCTCGAGCGTATCAACGACCGGCCGCGTGCGGACCCTCGCATCGGCCAGGATCTGGGTCCTCATCTCCCGCAGTTGATCCCGAAAGACATCTTCCCCCCTCTCCCGACGGATCCAGAGTGCCGTCAGGTACGTCGCAAATCCCTCGGAGAGCCACAGATGCGGCCAGTCCTCGATGGTAACGGCATCTCCGAACCACTGGTGTGCCATCTCGTGCGCGATCAACCCCGTGCCGATCGTCCGTTCGCGGAATCCGCGGTCATTGTAGAAGATGAGACTTGCGTTCTCCATCCCGCCAAACCTGGTCCAGCTTTGCACGTGGGCAAGCTTGTCGTAGGGATAGGGGCCGATCATGTGTTCATAGAAACCGAGGATCGCAGGAGCCGCACAGAACGGACCGGGCCACGCATCGCCTGCATCGGGAGAGACATACAGTTCGTGGGGGATGAATCCGGTCTGTCCAGCGCCTGGCGACCCGCAGGCCAGAAGGTTGTAGCGCATGAATCGTCCGATGGCAACCACCATCACGTAGGTCGGGATTGGGTTCTGCTCCCTCCAGACGAACTCGCGCCATGCGCCTCCAGCCCCAGACGACACTGAGGTCAGAGTCCCATTGGCCAGTGCATCACACCCCGCCGCCACGCGGATCCGCCACGTCACCGACGCTTTGTCCGAGGGATGATCGACCACCGGAAGCCAGCAGCGAGCGCGGTCCGGCCAGTTGTCACCGAAGATGCCTTCACACGTCTGCCTGTCCCCCCCGAAGAGCAGTCCGTCCGACGGATTGCCCCGATACTGTACTCGCACCACGATCGTGTCCCGCAGAGGCACGAGGTCGGAGGGAAGGGCAACGGTGAGTCGGCTGTCTTCGTGCCTGAAATCCAGCCGCTCCTCTCGTGCGCGCACATCCGCCACCGTCATTCCCTGGAGGTTGAGAGTCAAAGAGGCTGTCGGCGCGACGAGAAGCGCGGCAACCGTTGCCTCAGCGGAAAGCATCGGAGGATGCGTGAGATCGAGGTCGAATGCATAGTCGAGGATGTCGACAGCGGGCTGGAGGTCACCACGAACCTGTGACCACACGTCTCCCCGGGTCATGACGAGGAGAGAGAGCACCAGGCAAGCCGCAAAAACCGCGCGTGGCGGCGGATGGCCTGTCCGTGAGCAACCGGAGCCAGGGGGGCGGTGCAGGGAGCGCCGGATCGACACCGAAGCGCTGCCGCCCCAATGAACTACAGAGGCGTTCGCAGATCCGCGGTGTTTGCGGAGCGGGACTTGTAGACGAGCCGTACGGCCCTCGTTCTCAGGAGGACGGAGGAGCTGCGTTCAGGTACTTCCTGATCAAGTAGGTCGCAATCGAGTCCACCTCTGCCGGCTTGAGCCCCTGATTGGGCATCGGAGGATAGTCCGGATCGACCTTGACGGGATTCCTGATGAAAGAGACCAGGGCATCCTTCCGGCCACGGTACTTCTCCACCGCGAGCTTGAAGGGCGGACCCACCTTGCGCGCGTCGGGAAGATGACAGGCAGAGCATTTGCCGTTGTAGATGTCCTCCCCCGACACGGTCGAGAGACTGATCCCCAGACGGGCTTTGAATTCCTCCGTTGCTTTGTCATACTCCAGCGCCAGGCGAGCGGCATGCGGACGCGTTGCGGCAGCGATGGTGGCCTGATCCTGCATCACGAGGAGCCCCAGTCCAATCACAACGGCGGCAAACGCGCCGGCGGCGTGCTTGCGGACGCCCTCTTTGTGGGCTCCGTAGACCGCATGCAGCGCCGCGAAGAATGCTGCCAGCCCCGCGCCGGCAAGTCCGAACGAAAGGCCGGCCAGAGCGTTGGCTGGGGCCGCTGCCATTCCGGCGACGACGAAGATCGGTTGGGCAAGAAGTCCGACCGCTGCCAGTCGGATTCCCCATTGCTGCGCCGCGGTTCGGATCGACTCCTCCGCCGTTCCGAAACCCGCCTTTCCATAGGCAACGAAGAACAGGAGCGCAACCCCGCACACGGCTGGTGCGAGCGTGAGGAATTGCAGGAACCTGATCCACGCGGAGGGCATCAGCAGCAGACCGAAAACGGATTCTACGCGTGTCCAACTTCCCGGATCTGCCGCGATGGCCAGCGCGCCCTCCGTGAGAAACAGGCTGATCATCATGAGAACTGCCCCGGCCAGGCCGAACCGCGCGGAGCGCCGCTGGTGCCGACGGCGCTGGTCGGCGATGGTGCGGTCGAGCTCTGCCGCCTGCTTTCCCGAACCGAGCTGTCGCTCCACGGAGCTCAGGAGGCGGCTCAGGCGGAACGAGAATCGGTAGGCGTAGAGAACGGCAGCAGCGGCGGCCAGCGCCACCGCGGCAGCGGCCAGCAGTGCGACGGCAATCGCCGGTGTTGCCTGGAGCAGCTGAGATACCAAAAACAGGAGAGAGAGCGACGGGACCAACCCGAGGAAGACGATGAGTTTGCCGTCGATGAGGGCGGCGGAAATCAGCAATGCCGAGAGTTCCTGGTACGGAGACGCGGCGCGGCCGCCCGCAGCGCGCGCAAAGACGTAGGAGAGGCCGAAACATCCCGTCAGGTAGGCGAGGTACGGCAGATACACGAACGACACCACGCCGAGCATGAACACGAGCAGACGAAAATGCTCCATGGACTGCGGGTAGGCCAGCTGGTTCAGAAACTCCATACAGGATCACTTTCCATGGGATCGGGGGAGATCATTCTTCAGGGACCGGGATTCGGGGCGCCAGCAGCGGGCTGTAGGGTTTCCCCTGACGTTCCGACGTACTCCGGTACCAGGCATCAAAGCTGCTTGAATCCTGCACCACGACCTTGGTGTACATCATCGAATGCTTCAAGCCGCAGTATTCCGCGCAGGCAATGTCGAAGGCCCCCTGCCGCGTCGCTTTGAACCACATCATGTTCCGTTTGCCGGGAATCGCATCCTTCTTGATCCGGAAGGCCGGAATGAAGAGCGAGTGATTCACGTCCGCCGAGGTCACTTCCAGACGGACCGGAGTGTTGACCGGCACGTAGAGCGTATCGGTCTGTACGCCGTTCGGATAGTCGAAGGTCCACTGCCACATCCTCGCCGTGACCTTGAATGCAAGGGCGTCCTTCGGCACGTTCCGCATTTCCTTGTACCCCACCCACCCGATGTAGAACATGCCGAGGAAGAGCACAAGGGGGATCAGTGTCCAGGTGATCTCCAGCGCCAGACTCCCCTCGATATTCGTCGGGTGTGGATTCTTCGAACGGCGGTAGCGAATAACAAAGTAGATCATGGCCGCCATGATGCCGATCAGAACCAAGAAGGAGATCCCCGCCACGATCCAGAAAGCCTGATCGACGTACTCGACAAACGTAGAGGCGTTCTCACCCATGGCCGTTATCCTTGGAACGCGTAATCAAAGAACGTCAGCACGATGAAGATCGCCAGGGTCGCCAGGGCAATCAGAACAAAGATTCTCAGGATCCGATCTTCGAACTTCAGGTGCATGAAAATGTGGCCGACGAGGTAGGCCTTGACCGACGCGATGGTGAGCGCCGTGATGATGAGCCACCGGCCCAGATTGATGCCCGCCAGGGCCACCGTGATGGCCGTCAGAGAAACCAGCGCAAGCCAGACCAGGACAAACTGGCCGTAACTGACGGGATGGCCGGTGCGGTCCTGCTCGTGCTGAACGTCGTGGCCCATGACAGTGCCTCAGTGCAGAAGGTAGAACAATGGGAAGAGGAAGATCCAGATCACATCGACCAGATGCCAGTACAGCGCTCCTGCTTCCAGTTTCACGAACGACGAACTGTGGATCACACCCCGCTGGAGAAACCACAGATCCACGGCCAGCACGATCATCCCGATGACCACATGGAGGGCGTGCAGGCCTGTCATCGTGTAGTACAGTCCGAAGTAGAGGATCTCACCGCTGGTTTTGTTCAGCAGGGCGGGGGATCCCGGATAGATCCCCGCATCGAACTTATGGCCCCATTCGAAGTACTTATTGACAAGGAACACGATGGCCAGCGCAATCGTGAGACCCACGAAGAGCATCGCCAGCCGCCGGCTTCCTCGCTGGATCGCCGTGATGGACATGGCGACCGTCAGGCTGCTCGTCAGGAGAACAATCGTGTTGATGGTCCCCACCAGAGTGTCGAGTTCCTTCGCGGCGAGCTGAAAACCTTCGGGATGGGCATTGCGGTAGACCGCATACGCGAGGAACAGGCCGCCGAAGAGGATCAGTTCCGTGAAGAGGAACAGCCACATCCCCATCCGCGCCCCGACGTCATCGCGGTGCACGTGACCGTGGGAAACCGCTGCGGGTATCGTCGTGCTCACGTCACCTCCGCCGGTTGCCGTTCGTACTTCGAGTAGTCGTACGGGCCGTGGGTCACGGTCGGGATCTCATCGAAATTGGCCATGGGGGGAGGAGATGCGATCTGCCACTCGAGCGTTGCGCCTCCCCAGGGGTTTGCCGGCGCCTTCGGTCCGCGCCGCAGGGAAACGAGCAGATTGATGAAGAGAATTGCCATCCCGGCGATCAGGATCCATGAGCCGATCGTCGCAACGAATTGATACGGCGCAAACTGCGGCAGGTAGTCGTAGTACCGCCGGGGCATCCCCATGAGGCCGATGGTGAACATCGGAATGTACAGCATGTTGAATCCGATCGTGGCAAGCACCCAGGCCCAGATCGCCGGCTTCTCGAAGTACATCCGCCCGAACATCTTGGGGAACCAGTAGTGCATCGCCGCAAAGAGACCGAAGCCCGTTCCTCCGAACATAACGTAGTGGAAGTGCGCCACGACGAAGTACGTATCCTGCACGTGCATGTTCAGGGAGAGGACGCCGTTCATGATCCCGGTGAAACCGCCGATGGAGAACTGGAAGATGAAGGAGAGTATGAACAACAGCGGCACCTTCGGATCGATGGAGCCCTTGTAGAGGGTCGCCACCCAGTTGAACACCTTGATGGCACTCGGGATCGAGACGAGGAACGTCAGGAGCGAGAAGACGAACGCTGCCGTATCGCTCATGCCGACCGTGAACATGTGATGGGCCCACACCAGCGACCCCAAACCCGCGATCGCCAGGCTCGAGTAGGCGATGAACTTGTAGCCGAAGATTGTCCGGCGCGCGAACACCGGAATGATCTCCGAGACGACCCCCATGGCCGGAAGCACCATGATGTAGACAGCCGGATGCGAGTAGATCCAGAAGAGATGCTGGTACAGGATCGGGTCACCGCCGAGCGAAGGATCGAAAATGCCCACGCCAAACCAGCGCTCGATGGAAACGAGCAGAAGGGTGATGCCGACCACCGGTGTGGCGAGGATCTGGATCCAGGACGTAGCATAGATGGCCCACGCGAACAGCGGCATCTTGAACCAGGTCATCCCCGGTGCCCGCAGCCGATGCACCGTGGCGATAAAATTCAGGCCGGTGAGGATCGACGAGAACCCGAGGACAAAGGCCGCCAACAGGGCCGGAATCACGTTCGTGTTGCTGCGGACAGAGTAGGGAATATAGAACGTCCACCCGGTGTCCACCGGTCCGCCGGGCAGGAACACCGAGACCACGGCCGTGATACCTCCGATCATGAACAGATACCAGGAGAGGAGATTGAGACGCGGGAAGAAGACGTCGCGTGCCCCGATCATGATGGGCAGAAAGAAGTTCCCGAAGATGCCGGGCATCCCCGGGATGATGAAGAGAAAGATCATGATGATGCCGTGGAGCGTGAAGACGGAGTTGTACGTCTGCGCCTCCATGATCGTCTTGCCGGGAGCGATCAGCTCGAGCCGGATGAGGAATCCCAGTGTCACGGCGACCCAGAAGAAGATCATGACCGCAACGAGGTAGAGAATGCCGATCCGCTTGTGATCCGTCGTCAGCAACCAGGAGAGGATCCCCGTACGACCTCCGCCGTCCTGGTAGAAATCGGGTGCCTGCTCGACTGCGAGGGTGTGATTCGCCATCATGGTCTACGTCGTCCGCTGTTGTTTGGGTTTCACTCCCACCACCACCACGAACAGGATCACCAGCACCAGCACGACCAGAGCGCTGATCCTCGTGATATTGAGGGCATAGGTGCGGGATTCCGGATTATAGCTGTAGCAGAAGCTCAGAAACTTTGCGATGGTCGGTCCCACTTTCCCCTCCGCCGCCTCCATGACGGCCATCTGAACGTCAAAGGGGAGGTAACGGATGCCGTTGATGTAGCGCGTGATCTTGCCTTCCGGCGAAACGACGATCAGCGCTCCCGCGTGCACGAACGTGTCGTGCTCGCGTTTGAAGTAGAATCCGGCGGCATCCGTCAGGACCGCAATGGCCGCGCTGTCTCCCGTCAGGAATCTCCATCCGTTCGGGTCGATGGGCCTCTCGATGCTGGCGAGGTAGTTCTCCCGCTTCTCTGCCGCCAGCTCGGGAGTCTCCGTATGGTCGAAGCTGATGGAGAGTACCTGGTAGTCTCTCCCTACTTCGAGGTTCATCTTCTCGACAATGACAGATACCTCCGTGAGCAGTGGACTGCAGATCCCCGGGCAGCGGTAGTAGACAAACGTAAGGATGGTCGGCTTCGTGATCAATTTCCCCAGCGGCACCAGGTACCCCTGTTCGTCGTACAGCTCCACATCGAGCGGAAGATTCTCCCCCAGCTTCTCGACGATTCCCGCCTCCGGTTTCTGCGCCTGCGTGGTATCGCCCATCAGGGGAAGGGCGATCACCACCAGCATAACGGCAGCAGAACAGCATTGACGCAGCATCGGCAACCTCCCATTCTCAGAGCCGACGGCCCTGTGTTTCCCGGAGTCGGTTGAGGACATCGTACAGACGTCCCCACTCGGCCCCCGAGAACTGCACCACGGAAGCACGAAAGCCCGGGGTGAGCGGGTCCGCGGAGACTGTGGCAATGAATTCCGAAAGAGGCGGGAACGAGGGGGCCAGGAGGAACGCAGCCAGCACCCTCCCTGTGTCCGCCACCGCCCGCCGCAGGATATCCCGCGCTACCGGATCCCGCTCCAAAGCCATCCAGCCGGCAAGGCGCTCCGACGCTTCAACCCGCTGCCTCCCTTCCCGCACGAGAATCTGAACGGCTTTCCGGACCGGGATCTGCGCGTCCGTGAAGCGACCCTTCGACAGCTCGTACGTCACTTCCAGTTCCTGCAACTGCTCCCGCGTATCGACAGGATGGCCGGAGGCAAATGCGCGAACGACATGGATCAGGGCAAAACGATCCGCCGGTGCCAGGTAGTTGAACGACGGCATCCCGTTCTTCACAATTCCCTCCTCCAGCGTCCGGTAGATCGCAGAGATCGTTGAGCCGTTGGTCCATCCCTGCACGCGGAGGAAGTTCCGCGGCTGCGGATTCAGCGTTGCGGCCGTGGGACCATCCCCTGCTCCCAGATCTCCATGACAGGAAGCGCAGTTCCCTTTGTAGAGCTCCCGCCCCCTCGCCAGCGCCTCCTCCGTCGGCTTCGCCGCCGTCATGACGTCCACGGGTGGAATCGTCTGCGGCGAACGGAACGGGATGTCCACCAGGTACGCCGAAGAGTCCCGAACGGCCAGCGGCACTACCCGGTTCTTCCCGATGTCGGTCAGATGCCAGCCGTACATCAATCCGATCAGGACGAGCGCTCCCAGGAAGTAGAGATAGCTGTAGCCGAAGAGCTTCTCCGGCTTCCGGAGGAGTTCCCCAAAATCCATTTCGTCCCGCTGAGGAGGTGTCCTCTCCATGCGACTGCCCAGCTCCGTTACAGGTGGAACTCCAGTCCCCGCGTCAGCTTCGGATCGCCCACGGGAATAAGATTGTGACGTTTCATCTTGAACGCGAGCATCAGGATGACGAGGCCACTGACAATCAGAGGCACGGCGAGATCCGCCGGACTGAAGCTGAGGGTCTTGCCGAAACTCGGCATGACCAGCCAGTAGAGGTCAACCCAATGAGCACCGAGAATCCAGAGCGCCATGAATTTCAGGCGCCGGGGATCCATCTTCGCGTCCTGGGAAAGGAGAACGAAATACGGAACGAGGAAATGCACCAGAATGAGGAACATCGAGAACCACTCCCATCCCCCTTCCCAGCGATGAATGAACCAGAACGTCTCCTCCGGCAGATCGGCGTACCAGATCAGGAGGAACTGACTGAAGGCGATGTACGCCCAGAAGTTGACAAAGACGAACATGAGGGCGCCGAGACTGTAGAAGTGATCACGCCGGAGTTGGCTGAAATATCCCGTCTCGTGGAACCGGACAATCACGTAGGTTGCCCCCGCCAGCGCAGCCAGGACCGTACCCGAGAAGTAGTAGACACCATAGATGGTCGAGAACCAATGGGGATCCAGACTCATCCCCCAGTCAACGGCCAGCACGGTGAGCGAAAGAGCAAAGACCGGCATGAACGCGGCTGAAAGCCGGATATTCCACGTCGTCAGCGCCGGGTCTCCGGTCGTGTCCTGGCGGGTCGAGTTCCTCACGAAGAGCCAGGCGAAGAGTAGCCAGAGGAGAACGACGGCGACGAAGCGCACCGTGAAGAAGCCGGTATTCAGATACGGTTCCTTTGCCGCGAGGAGAGAATCGGTCTCGGTTGCCCCGTGGTGGGCCCAGTGAAAGACGTGGCCGGGTTGAAGCAATACGGGGAGCGCCAGCAGTGGAAGAAGCGGAACCAGTCCGGTGAGGAATTCGCTGACCCGTCGCATCGGGACGCTCCACACTGCACCGGCGATGTACTCCAGCGCCACGAGGAAGAGGGAACCTCCGGCCAGGCTGGCCACAAAGAGGAGGAGAACGATCGAGCTGAAGTAGGCCCGCTCCGTCTCCAGCGCGTAGGCGGCCGCGGCGACGAGGACCCCCAGGGCGAGGAGTATCCACCCCCAGCGGTTCACACGTTCGGGCATCGGCCGGCGAGCGGCTTCGTGGAGCGTCGTGGCACTCATTTCAGGTCCGATTCCTTGGCATGGTGAGACCGCTGCAGTGCGCGGATGTAGTGAACGATGGCCCAGCGGTCGTCCCTGGAAATCCGGTCTCCGTAGGGGGGCATCACATTCTGCCCTGCCGTGATAACGTGGTAGAGCGCGCCGTCGCTCGACGTCCGCAACTTTTCGGAGTGAAGAGTTGGGGGATTCGGGAATTGTCCCTGCAGGCGGCTGTCCCCTGCCCCGAAATTGCCGTGGCACGGGCTGCAGAATGCCAGATACCGTTTCCTCCCCTGCTCCATCACCGGGAGCGTCGGAAGAAGCGGATTCTTCAGCCGTTGTGCCGCTGCATCCGGCAGTGCAGCGTACGGATACGGCAATCTGCCGCGCGCCACCGTTCCGGGCACCGGAGCACGCATGCCGGAGCCGTCCGCGAAGACAGCGGACACGGCCTGCGCGTTCAGACGGGGCTGCGTGCTCATCCAGGAGAACGGCTCCATGAAGAGGAGGATGTTGAGGGTGAAGTACGTTGCGCCGGCAACCACGACGGCGATCCCCGCCAGCAGTCCCAGGAATCGTGCATCGAACAGACGATGCGACTGCGATTCTGCCGCCGCGAACTGGATCGGCGTGATCTCCTTGCCCCCGAGTTTCTTCAGGAACTCCGTCACGCGTCGCTCGTCGAACTGAGGATCATCCGCCTGGATCGCAATGCCGAACCGGCTGGAGGAAACCTGCTTCATGTACGGGGTATCATGGAGCGGATGACTGACGTTCGGGAACTTGAAGTAGAGGACGATCATGGAGACCACCGACAACACGGACGCCAGGAGGACGGTCACCTCAAAGGCAACCGGAACGAACGCGGGCCACGACCAGTACGGCTTCCCACCGATGACGAGCGGATAGTCGACGAGCGATACCCACGACATGAAGCCCACTCCTGCCACCGCACCAAGCAGCCCGAACGCAAGAGCGAAGTACCCGAGCGGCGACGGCCTGAGCCGCATGGCCCGATCCATACCGTGGACGGGGTACGGTGAATGTACATCGAACCTCGTATAGCCGGCCCGCGTCACTTCTTCGGCGGCGTGGTGCACGTCATCCGGCGAGTCGAAGAGCGCCGTGATCGCGTAGAGAAGATCGTGCTTCACCGGCGGGAACTCCTCTGACGTCCCGATGATCCATGATCGTGGCGGGGCTGCGCCCCTTCCAGCACCGCTTTCACCTCCGAGATCGAAATCACGGGCAGTACGCGCACGAAGATAAGGATGAGGGTGAAGAAGAGCCCGAAACTGCCGATCAGGATGCCGACGTCGACCACGGACGGCACATAGTGCCCCCAGCTCGTGGGGAGAAAGTCCCGCGAGAGGGAGGTGACCACGATGACAAACCGCTCAAACCACATCCCGATATTGACGAAGATCGCCACGATGAACATCGCAACAGTCGACCGCCGCACCTTCTTGATCCAGAAGAGCTGCGGAATCACGACATTGCACGTCACCATCGTCCAGTACGCCCAGGCGTACGGCCCCAGCGCTCTGTTCAGGAAAACGAACAGTTCGAACTGTGAGCCGCTGTACCACGCGATGAAGAACTCCATCGCGTAGGCGTACCCCACGAGCGCTCCGGTCACAATCATGATCTTGTTCATCTTTTCCAGATGATCGATCGTGATGATGCTCTTCAGTCGGAAGAGCCTCCGGACCACCACCAGCACGTTCTGCACCATGGCAAATCCCGAGAACACGGCTCCCGCCACGAAGTACGGCGGGAAGATCGTCGTATGCCAGCCGGGGAGAACCGAAACGGCGAAGTCGAAGCTGACGATGGTGTGCACGGACAGCACGAGAGGCGTGGCGAATCCGGCCAGGATCAAGTACGCACGTTCGTAGTGCTGCCAGTGCCGGTTTGAATGCCGCCAGCCGAGACTGAGAACGGCGTAGGCGACCTTCTTGATCTTGTTGGTCGTGCGGTCACGCAGCGTCGCCATGTCGGGGATGAGTCCCAGGTACCAGAACACCGCCGAGACCGTGAAGTAGGTCGAAACGGCGAACACATCCCACAGGAGGGGCGACGTGAAATTCACCCACAGGGCGTGCTGGTTGGGGTACGGCGTGAGGTAGAGCGGAAGCCACGGCCTCCCCGTGTGGAGCAGCGGAAACAGTCCTGCGCACATGACGGCAAAGATCGTCATGGCCTCTGCAAACCGGGCAATGCCCGTTCTCCACCGCTGGCGCATCAGGAACAGGATGGCGGAAATCAGGGTGCCGGCATGACCGATCCCCACCCAGAAGACGAAGTTGACGATGTCGAAGCCCCACGCGACCGGCTGGTTGACGCCCCAGACGCCCAGCCCTTTCCAGAGTGTGACCCCGACGGCCATGACACCCACGAGCAGCATCGTGGACGTGACGCCGAGCCCGATCCACCAGCTGCGCGATGGAAAACGGTCCAGCGGAGCCGCGATGGCCGCATCAATGTCGCTGGCCGTCATCGTTCCCTCGACGACGGGCAGTTCGCGCGTGTAATCGACGGTTGCCGTGCTCACCCTCTGTTCTCCGATCGCGTGTTGCGCAGTCTCGCCACGTACGTGACGTTCGGCTTCACATTCAGGTCTTCCAGCACATGATACGCAAGGTCATGACGGCGAAGTCGGGAGACGTCGGAATCCGGGTCGTTCACATCGCCGAACACGATCGCCTCCGCAGGACACGCTACCTGGCAGGCCGTCGTCACATCACGTCCGCGGATCTCCCTTCCCTCCTGCGCAGCAATCTGCCGGGCTTCGGCGATCCTCTGTACACAGAAGGTGCACTTCTCCATCACGCCGCGGGAACGCACTGTCACTTCAGGATTGTGCAGCAGACTCAACGGCTCCTGCGTGTAGTAGCCGTCGGCAAACTCGTCCCGAAAGTCGAAGAAGTTGAAGCGTCGGACCTTGTACGGACAGTTGTTCGAACAGTACTTCGTTCCGACACAACGGTTGTACACCATTTGATTGAGGCCGTCCGGACTGTGCGTTGTCGCGACGACGGGACAGACCTTTTCGCACGGAGCGTGGTCGCAGTGCTGGCAGAGCATCGGCTGGTGACTCACCTGCGGGGCGTCAGGGGTACCCGCATAGTAGCGGTCGATCCGGATCCACTGCAGTTCCCTCCCCTTCTCCACCTGTTCCTTGCCCACGACAGGAATGTTGTTCTCCGCGTTGCAGGCACTGACGCACGCGTTGCATCCCGTGCACTTGTTGAGGTCAATGGCCATTCCCCACTTGACCCCCGTGTACTGGATCAGCTCGCTGATGCTTTCGTGTTCCTGCCGATCATGTCTCAGGAATG
>CAYXMK010000022.1:0-388 GCA_964465905.1 uncultured Ignavibacteriaceae bacterium
CCGATGGCATGGATCGAGAGCTGCAGATGCGCTCGGTCTGCCGCCAGCGCCCACTGTTCGAGCCGCCCGTCCGTCACGATGTCCATCGGCAGTCCGGAGGTCGTCGGATCGGAAACGTACGGTTCGAAGAAGAGAGCCGTACTGGAGCCGAGGGAGCCATCCACGAACGCCTTGAGGGAGCCGATGCGGATCCACTCGTCGCCGAAGGGGACCTGGACGCCCACCGCCTTCAGCTGTTCCCATTGCCCCAGGGGGAGTCGGCAGTGGAATCGTGCCGTCAGTTCCCCGCGGCGCTTCAGCTCCTGGTACACTGGCAGGTCGGCAGGAGAGGAGACATCCTGCATGCTCGTAACGCCGTGGCTTCTGGCCTCGGCGAGACCGAGCCGTG
>CAYXMK010000022.1:398-21289 GCA_964465905.1 uncultured Ignavibacteriaceae bacterium
TCGGGCACAAGAGCGTACACAAGGTTCATCGCTTCATCCTTCAGCACGCCGGTCGGCTCGCCGGTCCTGGGATCTTTCACAACCGTTCCGCCAGGGGGATCGGGAGTCTCCCGCGTGACGCCGGCGAGGCGGAGCGCATGGCTGTTGGCCAGCGCCATGTGTCCGTCGTACCGGTTGACGAACACGGGCGTGCCCGCGGTGAGGGGATCGATCAGCTCCTTCGTCGGCAGTTTCCCGCCGGGCCAGTTATCGTGGTCCCAGTCGCCGCCCGTGATCCAGCGTCCGGGATACTTCCGCGCCCGTTCTCCGATGAGCCGGGCAAATTCGGCTTCGCTGGCCGCGGAGCGGAGGTCCACGTTCTGCAGCTGGAACGAGCCGTTCATGAAATGCGTGTGGTTGTCGATGAAGCCGGGGAGCATCAGTTTGCCGCGGAGGTCGATCACGCGCGTGGATGGTCCGATGTACGCCCTGATCTGTTCAACGGTGCCGACGGCGGTGATCCGTCCCCCGGCAACCGCGACAGCTTCCGCCACATCGCGGGAGGGATTGACGGTCCAGATTTTTCCGTTGATAAACGTCGCATCGGCATCCTGGGCTTGCATGGCACACGTGCTCCACGCGATCAGTGCACAGACAGGGAGAGTGTAGTTCATGGCGTTGCGGATTCCTCCTTCAGGACGGTTGCTTCGTCGTCCGGAATTCCGCCGCCGCCTTCACGAAGTCGCGGAAGAGCGGATGAGGATCCACTGCTCTCGACTTTAGCTCAGGGTGGAACTGGCCGGCGACGAACCAGCGATGATGCTGCAGCTCGATGATCTCCACCAGCGTGTTGTCGGGGGAGACGCCGCTGAAGATCATTCCCTTCTCCGACAGTTTCTTCCGGAAGCGGTTGTTCACTTCGTAGCGGTGGCGATGCCGTTCCGAGACAACTTCTCGCCGGTACGCCCGATAGGCCTTTGTCCCCTTCTGCAGAATACAGGGGTAGGATCCCAGGCGCATGGTTCCGCCGAGGTTCTTCACCCCCTTCTGCTCCGTCATCAGATCGATCACGTTGTATTTCGTCTTCTTGAATTCGGTGCTGTTGGCCCCTTTCAGTCCGCAGACGTTGCGGGCGAACTCGATCACCGCACACTGCAGTCCCAGGCAGATCCCGAGGAAGGGTATGTCCTTTTCCCGGGCGAACCGGATGGCGTCGATCTTTCCTTCGATGCCCCGCACACCGAATCCCCCCGGCACGAGCAGGCCGTCCACCCCGGCCAGGTGCAGTTCGGCCCCGTCGTGCTGGACATCTTCGGCGCGCACCCAGCGCAGCTCCACTCTCACATCGTTTTCGGCTCCGGCATGCACGAAGGCCTCATGAATGCTCTTGTAGGCATCGGCCAGATCCGTGTACTTGCCGCAGACGCCGATCGTGACGGTCCCGCTCGGCTGCTTGATCCGGTGCACCAGGCGGTGCCAGCGGCGGAGATCGGGCCTGCCGCACTTCAGATTCAGCTTGTCGATCACGATCTGTGCCAGCTTTTCCTTTTCCAGAACGAGCGGGACTTCATAGATGGAGTCGACGTCTCTTCCTTCCACCACCCACTGCGGTTCTACGTTACAGAAGAGGGCGATCTTCTCGCGCACCTCGCGGGAGAGGTGATGCTCCGAGCGACAGATGAGGATATCGGGCTGCAGGCCGATCTCGAGCAGGGTCTTGACGCTGTGCTGGGTCGGTTTCGTCTTCAACTCGCCGGCAGACCGGATGAAGGGAACCAGCGTGACGTGGATGTTGAGAGCGTTGCGATGCCCGACGCTGAGGGTGAACTGGCGGATGGCTTCCAGGAACGGAAGACTCTCGATGTCGCCGACGGTGCCGCCGACCTCGGTGATGATGACGTCGTAGCGGCCGGTGGCGCCGAGCGCCGAAATGCGGCGCTTGATCTCATCGGTAATGTGCGGGATCACCTGCACCGTCGCCCCGAGGTAGTCTCCTCTCCGCTCCTTCGAGATCACTTCGTAGTAGATCTGTCCTGTCGTAGCGTTGTTCTGCCGCGTCATGTTGACGTCCAGGAAGCGCTCATAGTGCCCCAGGTCCAGATCCGTTTCCGCCCCGTCGTCGGTCACGTACACCTCCCCGTGCTGGAACGGATTCATCGTGCCGGGATCGACGTTGATGTAGGGGTCGAACTTCTGGATGGTGACGCGCAGGCCGCGGGCCTTCAGCAGAAGACCGAGCGACGCGGCGGCGATACCTTTTCCGAGGGAGGAAACGACTCCTCCCGTAACGAAGATGTGCTTGACGTTTGAGCGAGCCATGGGGAGAGTTGTCGGCAGCAGTTCAGGGTGATGTGGGTGGATGGGGAGAGGGAGCTTTGCCTTTCTGCCGGAGCAAGGGCGGGGCAACAATGCCTCCCGACAGCGCCAGCTTGAGTCCCTCCTCCACCGTCATCTCCAGCACCTGCACGTCGGCGGCAGGAACCATCACCATCACGCCGGACGTCGGGTTGGGGGGATGGGGGAAGTAGACGCTGACGACCGCCCTCGGGTCGCCGGCAGCACGCTCGACCTCGAGATCGTTGGTGACAAAACCGACAGCGTACAGGCCGTTGCGCGGATACTCCACGAGGACCACGCGGCGGAAGCTCTTGCTCCCTCCGCCCGAGGCAAACGCGCTGATGATCTCCTTGGACGCCGTGTACAGACTCTTGACAACCGGAATCCTCCGCATGAGCGCATCCACCGTGCCGAAGAGGATTCGTCCGAGCAAATTGCGGGACAGAAGGCCGATGATCAGGATGAGTCCCACCATCGTGGCAAAACCGAGACCCGGCACGTCCACGCCGAATCTCCCCAGGAGAGGAGAAATCAGCCTATCCAGCGCCAGGAACACGACGGTGAGGATCCAGATTGTCAGAGCGAAGGGGACCAGGAGCACGAGTCCCCGCACAAAGGTTGTCCGGATCGATTCGAAGACCCGCTTCACGGCTTCCGCTCCGCGTTTCTCAGGATGCCGCGGATCCGCTCCGCATCCTCCAGAGTGTCGACCGGGAGGGAATCGTGCGAGGTTGTTCCCACAGCGATGATGAATCCGTGGTACAGCGCCCGCAACTGTTCCAGCCGCTCAGCGGTTTCCAGGGGGGCTTCCGGCAGCGAGGCGTACTGGCGGAGGAATGCGCGCCGGTACACATACAGGCCGAGGTGTTTCAGGTACCGATGCCCGGAAATCCAGGATCCGCGATCTGCCGCCTCGCGCACATGCGGGATCACCGACCGCGAGAAGTAGAGCGCCCGTCCCCGGCGATCCGTGACGACTTTGACGACAGCAGGATTCACAAGCTCGTCTTCGTTTTCAATCGGTTTTGCAAGCGTCCCGATGGCCGCATCCGGATCCGCGAGGAGCACCTCTACGGCTTCGCCGATCGCTTCGGGTGCCAGCAGCGGCTCATCTCCCTGGATGTTCACAAACAGATCCCCCGGCATCTCTGCCGCCACAGCCGCCACGCGGTCGGTGCCGCTCCGAAGATCCGTCGACGTCATGACCGCTTCCCCGCCGAAGGCCCGGACGACGGCTGCGATCCGTTCATCGTCCGTCGCCACGACCAGTCGGGAGAGGACCCCGGAGGCAGAGGCGCGCTCGTGGACGCGCTGCACCATCGGCTTCCCCTCCAAATCGATCAGCGGCTTCGCCGGCAGGCGCTGGGAGGCGTACCGCGCGGGGATGACGCCCACCACAACGGGGTGGGGGTGACTGCTCATCGTGTTCCTGTCAGGTTTGATGCACGTCGGGTTCAGGATTCCGTCGCCGGCTTCGGGGGGGCAAAATTCCGTTCGATGATCTGCCGTACCCTTTCCATGAGGCGCCGTTCACCTTCGCGGTCCTCAATACCGCTGGTGGCGATGGGCGCATCGACCACAACTTCGATGTCGGCCGGCCGGACACGGAGCGATCCCTTCGGCAGAATCCGGAAGCTGTTGTTGATGGTCAGCGGAACGATAGGGACGCCGGATTTCGCCGCAAGGGAAAAGGCGCCGCGCTTGAAGGGCTGGAGGTTGCCGTCCCGTGTGCGCGTCCCCTCGGCGAAGAGTAGGACGGAGACGCCGTTCCGGATCTTCTCCGCCGCCCGCTCGATACTGCTCATGGCTTCCTTCGGATTCCCCCGATCGACAGCGATGTAGTGTCCGATCTTCAGCGCCCACCCCCACAGCGGCACGCGGGTCAGTTCTTTCTTGAACATGATGCGGATCTGATCCGGAATGCCGGCCAGGATGGCGGGAATGTCGAACCAGCTTGCGTGGTTCGACACGTAGATGCACTGCTTCAGATTCCCCACCCGTTCCCACCCTCTCACACGAACCTTCACACGATAGACCCACAGAATGAAACGGCACCACGTCTTTGCGCTCCAGTGGAAGAAGGTTCCCCTCCGGTCAAACGGATGGGCGACGATCGTTGCTGTCGAGAGCACGGCAGCGACGAGCATCACCGGCACGGCTCTCAGAAACGTGATCAGCATAGCACAGCTCCTGCGGCTGGCACAGCGACCACGCGGCTCAAGCCCGCCCTTGGACAGACATCAAAGCGAAACGGGAGGTCCTTCTGAGAACGGCGGCTGCGGGCAAGGACCCTCAGGCCGGCAGTGGTGCGGACGGCAGGAACAAACAGGCCTGCACAAAGGCAGGGATCGGTCGGATGAGGAACAGCGTGTATATCCCGAGCGCCCACGGCCGGCACTCCGCTCACCATGCGTTTCATCGCCGGATTGAGACTTCAGGTGGGGATTCCAGTGGTTTGTCAATAATATGAAACGCGCGGCTGAAAAGCAACCAATGCCGCAGGACGAGGTCGTTCGCGGGCGGGAAAATGACGAAGGCGTCCCTCCGATCGGGAGAGACGCCTTCTGACAGAAATCGCATCAGCGGACACGCTCAGCGCCGCTGCGGATCACGGCGTACGGCGTGTTCAGAACTTGAAATCCACACCTACATCCAACGCGCCGTAGCTCAGCGAGCCGTATCCGATTGATGCCCTGACCGCCAGAGTCGGTGACAGCCAGTACCGCGCACCTCCCTGCAGGTTGAGCACCAGACCGCCCGAAGTGGCAGACGGCTCAAAGCCGAACCAGCCCGGACCGCCGACCCACTTCGCCGAGGAGATGTCGTAGCCAAGGATCAAGCCCGCCCAGGGATCCAGCTTGCTCCCTTCCTCCATCTTGAAGTGATAGTTCCCCTGTGCACCGATGAGGATATCTGAATAGTCGAACCTGCCGTACCCGAAATCCTCCGAATAACCCCAGTAGCGGAACACGCCGCCGATGCCGACCATACCGAAATCCATCTTCATTCCATACTCATAGTTCGCACCGATCTGGAGCGCGGAACCGAGGAACGACAGACCGATGGACGGTCCGGCATAGCTCTTCCCCGCCTCGAACTGGCCGAACGAGAGGGCCGGCACGAGGGCGATCAGGCATACGACCAGCAGAGCAAGACGCATCTTCATGGATGTCCCCTTTGATAGTGGTGAAGAAAACCTACGTGATGGTGAAGCCACAGATGATAAGACGGCGGTTATGATACCCAGACTTCGGATGAAAAGCAAGGAAGACGTTCTTCCCCTCTGCAGAGGGGAAAGGTCTCAGATCAAGAAATTGTGGACGGGAATCCGATGTGTGGGGGCTTCTCGGGGTGTGCTCTATTCGTAGAGGAGGTATTTTTCTCTCTTGATCATGAATGGTGCGCGCTGCTGGTCCGCCCACCGCAACACTTGCTCGGCCGACGCGCCTCCTTCGAACATGACGCGGATCACATCGGTACCGGTCGCCTTTTCAAAGCTGGAGATTCTTCCGTTCTTGGCGCGTTGGATGATATTCCAATCGGGAAAGAGACGGAGAAGGGCTTCGATGATGCTCAGCTGGACCGCCGTCAGATTCAATCGGTCCCTGTCAACGATATGCAATTGGACTCCCTCAAGCTGCGTCCCGCTGGTGTCAAAATAGAACGCCTTGTAGGTCATGGGGCGAAACGCAATCCCCTCGAGATTCAACGCGTTCAGGTACTCTGCCAGCCGGTAGCGATCGATCCACGGCGCGCCGACAAGCTCGAACGGCAGTGTGTACCCCACGCCCTGATTTGCCGTCCCAAGCTCTCCGAGCAGGCCGGTCATGACGTAGAAGAGGGCCGTGGACCATCGCGGGATATGCGGGGAGGGGAGCACCCACACAAGCCCCGTCTCATCCCACCACAGACTGCGCTTCCATCCCTCCATCGGGACGACCGTGAGCTTGCACTTCCGTCCCCCGTTGAGCCATCCTTCGTTGTTGATCATTTCCGCAAGCTCGCCCGCTGTCATGCCGTAGACATACGGAATCGGATACATGCCGATGAACGAGCGGAAGGCCGTATCGAGCACCGACCCCTCGACCCGAAGTCCGGTCAACGGATTGGGTCGGTCGAGCACCATGAATTCGATCCCCTGCTCCGCCGCGGCTTCCATCGCCAGCCCCATGGTGGAAATGTAGGTGTAGGAACGGACGCCGATATCCTGGATGTCGTAGACCAGCACATCGATTCCCCTCAACATCTCCGGCGTCGGCTTCCTTGTCTTTCCGTACAGCGAATAGACAGGGAGACCGGTTCGGGGGTCCACGTACGTATCGACCTTCTTTCCCGCCTCGATATCTCCGCGCACGCCATGTTCGGGACCGTACAGCGCCACCAGCTGCACGCCCGGGGCCGTGTACAGGATGTCAATTGTCGATTGCAGATCCGCCGCGATGCCGGTGGCATTGGTAATGAGCCCTACGCGTTTTCCCTGGAGGGCGGAGAACTGGCGTGCCCGCAGGACGTCGATTCCCGGCAGAACCTTCCCGCCGCCGGCGGAAAGCTGCAGAGCGCAACCGAGGGAGAGAAGAAGAACAGGAATCACCAGGCGATACGTTCGCAATGTCTTCATGACAGATCAGGTGTGTGATGAGGAGCGGTGTGGGTCGATCAGGATTCGGTGTGCGAGAAGAACTCCGGCAATCAGAAGAAGACCGGTGACGCCCGCCAGGATCCACCCAAGCAGGATGCGGGGCGGATCTACGATCAGCAGTGAGAACAGCAGGGCAAGCGCCCAGAGGCAGGCTGAGCGCACCAGCCGGAGGCGGAATTCCGTGTCGCGGTTCGCCGTGGGCTTCATGGTGAAGAGGGCCATCGGTGTCCGTCCAGCGTCCAGTTCTTGAACCAGGCGAGATCTTCCATCAGTTTCAGCAATCGCCCAAAGGAATCCACATCCGCACGGAAGAAATCTTCCTCCCAGGCCACCCGTTCCGGGTCCGGAAGATCCTCCACGATCGCCCGCAGTGCCTTCACGGCTATCTGCGCGGAAGACTGCACCTCCGTCTGCAGTTTGCCGAAACCCTCTCCCCCCGGCCCGATGCGCTTCATGATGGCGACCGACTTCGAGATGAACTTCGCGTGGAAAGCCGCTTCTTCGAGGTCGCGCGTTCTACCGTTGCTCCGCGCCGCATCGATCAGCGCTCCCAGCTCCTGTCGATGAACGAGCGGTCGGGAGGCGAATCGTTCCAGCTCCTGAAGAAATATTTCGGTTTCGTTCCGCACCGTCATCCCTTCATCGCTTTCGTGTCCACTGTTCCATGAGCATCCGGAGCTGTGCAGGCGGAAATTTCGGCACGCGATAGCTTCCGGCCGCCTGCCGCTGGCGCATCGCCTCGAACAGGATGACCGCGCAGGCAACCGAGACGTTGAGGCTCTGGATCATCCCGACCATGGGAATCTGGATGATGCCGTCTGCCTGCTCCGCGGCTTCCGCCGACACCCCTCGATGTTCGTTTCCCACGACGACGGCAGTGGGGGGAACAAGGTCGACGTCGTAGAGCGAGCGGGCGGAGGTCTCCAGACGCGTCGCGTAGATCGCGAACCCCTCCTTCCTCAAGACCCCGTAGCAGTCGCCGATCGAGGAGAAGCGCCGGCGGCTCACCCACTTGAGAGCGCTCGCAGAGCTCTTCTTCCCCAGCTTCGGAAAGACCTCGTTCGTATAGACAAGCTGTACCTCGTTCACGCCGACCGCGTCGCACGACCGGAGGATCGCGCTGACGTTGTGCGGGTCGTGCACGTTCTCGATCACCACCGTGAGATCCGGCTGTCGGCGGGCCGCGGCCTCTTCCATTCTCGCCCGACGGCGTTCGCTCGGCACTCCGCCCTCTCAGTTCCCGGACCGCCCCAGCTCATCGGCCAGGCGGCGATAGTACTCGCTCAGGTCGTGACGCCCCGTCATCTCGTACAGCCGCGAGAGCCGGAGGAGCAGCGGCTTCGTGTTCACGACATGCTGCAGACCCTCCTTCAGGAAATCAATCAGCGTGGACGGGGACGGGATGTTCAGGTCGGGATCGTAGCAGTCGCTCGCATCCAGGTACGGGTCCGGTTCCCCCGGTCGCACCGCTGCCGCCTTGCGATAGTACCGAATCGCCAGCTCGAAGTTGTCGTAGGCGGAGTAGGTTACCTCAAACACGCCGGCAAGCCACATATAGGTGTCGTACGCGATGGCAGGAAAGGTGGCGGCCAGCTTCTCGCCGAAGAGACAGAGCTCGTCGGGACTGAGCGAGTTGTTCCAGAACAGAATCCGGTACAGCTCGACATCCTGGATGTTCTGCTGCAGAGCATCTTCAAACGCATCGAACAGCTCGTTGAAGTCCGATCCGTTGGCAAAGATGAACCGGATCTCTTCAATGGAGAAGCGGGGCATGCAGGGACCTGGAGGCAGGCAGTCTGATGCGCCAAAGTACCGAATCACGCTCCGAAAAGCAAGACAATCGCCGGACAGAACCGTCAGCGGAGCAGCACGATCTTCCGCAGGAAGGTCCCCCCTTCCGTTACAACGCGACAGAGGTAGACGCCCGACGGATGACTGCCCGCGCTCCATGTCAGGGCATGAACCCCCGCTGCCAGCTCCCGTTCCGCCAGTACGCCAACCTCCCTGCCGATCAGATCATACACCGCAGCACGGACTGTGCTCCGTGCCGGGAGCCGGAGCAGAAAGGACGTGGACGGATTGAAAGGATTGGGGAAGTTTGTCGAAAGTTCATACGACGACGGGAGGAGATCCCCTGGTGTCTCCGCCGATACCGTAATGGAGCCCTGTCCACCCGAAGCGATGTACCGTGCCTTGAACTCTTGCAGATAGAGGTTCGCAACGCGCCGATCCTCGATGATGAGGGTGTTCTCGTTGTTGGCGTTTTCGGCACTGGAGCTCCAGTTGTGGGAACCCGTGATCACGTAGTTCGGCACCAACCGGTTCTCCGCATCGATGATGCCGTACTTGTGATGCAGGAATGCGGACGTACTGGGATCGACCAGAACATCCATGCCGTTCGACTGCAGGTACGAGAACTGCGAACCGGCGTCGGTGTCGTTGTCGAAGATCCCGCGGACGATGACACCGGCGTCATGCCGGCTCTTGAGCGCGGCGGCAATTTCCGGACGGGTGAACGTCAACAGGGCGAAATTGACGGAGTACTGCGCACGACCGATTGCCGCAACGATTCTGCCGGTGACCCGATCCGACGGACTGAAGTAGAGTCCCACCGGCACGCCGTTGATGTTGAAGCGATGAGGAGTATTGTCCGTCTTGCGGGCGCCAAACCGGGATGCCGACGCCGACGGCTGGTCCGTTTCACTTCCCCACATTTCGTTGAACTCACGCGTGAAGGCCCCTGCCAGCGCTCTGTCCTGAATCTCGATGGCATTCTGAAAATCGAGGTTGGTACCCTGATCCGTCACGTTCCAGGATCCCGTCCACACCCAGTCGTCGGTGTCGGACAGGTTGTCCCGGTTGTCGAAGACGAAGAACTTGTTGTGCATCAATCCTACCCCGGCGTTGACGGCGTCGTAGCTGTCATCAATGACCGGAATCCCGTTGTCGCGCAGCTTCTTCCAGGGCGCGGTCGTGTTGTTGTCCCGCTCACCGATGGCACGGATCTTCACACCACGCTGTTTTGCGCGCACAAGGGCGTCTGCAACCGTGTCTCCCGGACCCGGCGTACCGCTCAGACTGTAGAGGCACACATCGACCGAGTAGATTGCACTGTCAATCCTCGTCACCAGTCGGTTGACCAGATTCACGTTCCCCATCGCTGTCTCGTACGCCTGCACCGAAGCGTCGATGCTCTTGTTGAAATACACGTTGATCGTGCCGGTTGAACTGAGGGAGGACGTGCTGACGACGAGATTGGCCGCGGCGCTCGTCTCGGCATTTGCAACGGAGAATGCCTGCACGTTGTAGATGGTGGCGGGCTGTAGTCCGGACAGCACCACACTGTGGTATGTCGCCGCCGCAGTATCGCCCATTACGCCCAATTCATACGCCGTCGTGATGCCGTACCGGAGCCGACTCGACCCCGGATAGACGGTTT
This sequence comes from uncultured Ignavibacteriaceae bacterium, assembly GCA_964465905.1. Lineage (GTDB taxonomy): Bacteria > Bacteroidota > Ignavibacteria > UBA10030 > UBA10030 > CAYXMK01. The sequence goes on from CAYXMK010000022.1 coordinate 10,793, forward strand.
CCCAGCTAATGCGAACGGACGTCGTCGTGATGTCATGTTCCTCAGGCGATGTCTCGATGATCGGTCCCGTCGAGATGATATCGCTCCGGGATCTCGGCATCACCTGGTATCCGCCGATCAGCGGCGGCGCCGTCTTGAACTGACTCACCACGCCGACGATATCGAACAGTCCCTGCGGCGCGGGCGTGTTGATGAAATCGACATTGTTGTCCACACGGATGTCCACCGTATCCGCTCCCTGGACAAGCTGGTAGTTCGTCCCCGATCCGCTGACGTTCCAGCTGGACGTGTTGACCCTGACTCCGTGAAGCTGGACGAGGCGTCCTTCGTACTCCTCGATCCCGCCGCTCCCGTCCCGTGCAACGTCTCCAACCGTCGTCATGAGGGGTGAGATGGCGTTGTTCCGCGAGACGATCGAATGCAGAACCGGCAGTTCGAACTGATTCAGTCCGTTGAACTGCGTGATCCGGCCGGAGACAACGACCTTCCGAAGATCGACATCCCGCCCGAGTTGTCCATAACGTACGATGGTCCGCCGAATTCCTGCGCCGCGGTCACAATGCCCCGCACCGTCGCCAGTTGTCCATTCCTCAGTCCGATCCCGTTCGCATCGTTCACCTTCACTTCCGCAATGGGTACCGGCACGCCGAAGAGCACGATCTTCGGGAGGGGCGCCACATCGGCGAACTGAACGGCCGATTTCGACTGTACCTCCAGCGGGTAGTACGCGGTGCTGTCTGGCACAACAACATTGAACATCCGGATGACGACGGAGTCCGCAGAGAAGGATATGCTGTTGAACGTCAACGTGTCGGGACGCGCATTCACAGTCGCCGTCATGTTGGTGTACTCGACGTCGGCAGTCGATCCCGACCATTGGAACCCGCGTGGGAGGAGAATTCTCAGGTCGGTCACCGGGAACTGTGAATCTGGTCGGAACGTGATCGTGAAAGTAACCGTCGCTCCGCCATACACCGTATCGGGCAGAACCGTCGCTGATCCCAGCCCGTCGGCCCGTGCTCGAAAAGCCGCAATCCAGGCGGAATTAGCGGTTGAGTTTCCGAGTCCAGGTGAGGTGGTGGCGTTGGAAAGCGTCCAATTGGCGGTGGTGGTCAGACCCGCAAGATCACCGCCGTTGTAGGTGACACTCGTGCCGGAACTGGAGCTTCCCGAGAAGTGCACCTTCGGCGAAGGGAGACTCGCAGCGTTGGCACTCCCCCAGGAGGCACCGAAGACATGAGTGCTGGAGGCATCCCGCACCTGCACAGCTTCACTCGAACCGGCGATGGAAAAGACCGTGCCGGAGAAATACGACGCGTTGTTCGATTTGATGACGAGCAGGTAGTCTGACGGGTCCGTGTCTTCCGCAAACGTGACCTCCGGCCTTCCGACCACAATCAGTACGCCCGCCCGGACGTTCGACCAGATGGCGTGTGAAGCGAAGATCAGGGGACTCTGAGCGGCACCTGCGGAGGAGAAGTCCCGGATGCTCCACCCGCGCAGGTCGAGACTGTCCTTCGTCACCAGCAGTTCGACCCATTCATCACTGCCGCTGGAGTTGTAGATCTCGTTGATGATGCAGTCCTGGGCAAACGCCGAAGCCGGGGAGAAGACAGTCAGCAGCAGGAGGAAGAACGCCGCAACGCCTGAACGCATGGGATATCCTTTCTGGAAGAACGATGCCTAATATAGAGACAATTTGGTTCTTTATACAACGCATCGGGGATCATCTTGGACTTCCGTCGTTGGATTTCAAGACTGCGATGCCTATATTCGTACGAGTATGGTGACCCATGTTGCGGTTGGGATTCTGCGGAAGGATCGTCGCATCCTCGCCTGCCAGCGGCGGGAGGATGCGCGTTATGGTCTCAAATGGGAGTTCCCCGGCGGGAAGTTGGAGCCGGGGGAGACGGTGTTCGATTGCCTCCGGCGCGAACTGCGGGAGGAGCTCTCCATCGATCTTCAATCCATCGAACGCATCGAGGTCGAAAGCGCTTTCTACGAAGACGGGGGGACGTTCGAGGTGTCGTACTGTCATGTTTCCGAGTTCACCGGCGAGCCGGTCAATCGCGTCTTCCGGCAGATCCGGTGGGTCACGCCCGAAGAGCTGGCAAAGCTTGATATCCTGCATGGGAACAGAAACGTCGTGAAGAGATTGGCCAGCCGGTGAACCCGCTCCCCAGGTCCCACATCAGTCGGGCGCTGCTGCGCTGGTACAGCCGTGAGCGACGGTCCCTTCCCTGGCGGAGATCGCGGAATCCCTATCACATTCTGGTATCCGAGGTGATGCTCCAGCAGACGCAGGTGAGCAGGGTAGCAGAGATCTATCCCGTGTTCCTTCGTCGTTTTCCCACTCTTGCTCATCTCGCGGCAGCTTCGCCAGCCGACGTCATCCGGGCATGGCAGGGGATGGGATACAACACCAGAGCGGTGCGGCTCCACCGGCTTGCCGTCAGCGTGAAGAGCCACCGCGGTGGACGCCTCCCTTCGTCCGTGCGGGAACTCGAGCGACTCCCCGGTTTGGGACCGAACTCCGCCCGCGCGGTTGCTTGCTTCGCGTTTGGGCGACGCGTTGCCGTTGTGGAGACGAATATCCGTCGGGTCCTCCAGCGATGGATCGGCAGGCCCCTGACGGCCCGGCGACTCCAATCCCTGGCGGAGGAACTGCTGCCGCGCACGCGCGTTGCTGACTGGAATCAGGCCTTGATGGACCTGGGGGCCACAATCTGCCGACAGCAACCGCTCTGCGACGCCTGCCCGGTCTCGCGATACTGCCGCAGCGCCTTTCGTGCTGAGGAACGACCCAGGAAAAATCCGCAGCGTCTCCGGCACGAGCCGTCACGCGACGGCATCCCGAGAAGAATCTACCGGGGGCGAGTCGTTGAACTATTCCGGCGCATGCGACGAGGAAGGTTCATCGCTGTGCGCGCGCTGGGACCCGGCATCAAGGATCCGTTCCGAGCCGACGATGTCCGATGGTTGGAGGAGCTTGTTCGCGGGCTTGAACACGACGGCTTGCTCAAGCTCAGGACTCGCGGGGGGACACTCGAGGCAAAACTGGCGGACTGATGGCTATCCCCATCCGACGCAGAGAAGTTGCGCTGCTGACAGAAGCTTACGCGTCGAGAAGAGAGGAGATCCGCCGCCGGCTGCAGGCGTTCTCCTCGGTTCCGCGGGACGAGTACTTCTACGAGCTGGCGTACTGCCTCCTGACCCCTCAGACCAGCGCGGCATCCGCCGAGCAGGTTGTCGAGGAGCTCAAGAGTCGCGATTACTATGGACGCGGCTTCAATCCTGAGCGAATCCTCCGGAGCCGCCGGCACTACATCCGCTTCCACCGCACGAAGGCCCGGCGTCTCGCGGGGCTTCGGACGGTGTTCGGCTCCGTACAGCGGATGCTTGAGCAGGAGACGTCTCCCCGCAACGCGAGAGAATGGCTCGTGGAGCACATCAACGGACTCGGTTACAAAGAAGCAACCCATTTCCTCCGGAACATCGGCAGAAACGGGGGACTGGCAATCCTCGATCGTCATATCCTCCGACGTCTTCATCGAATCGGCGTGATCCGCGAGGTGCCATCTTCCCTGACGCGCGCACGATACCTTGAGATCGAGCACCGATTCGCACAATTCGCTGAGCGCATCGGGATTCCGGTGGACGAACTGGATCTCGTATTCTGGAGTCTGGCTACCGGCATCATCCGGAAGTAGAAAGAGCGGCAGGTCAGACTGACCGGTTTCGGTAAAATCGACCGATACGGTTCTTGCGAGTACTTGACGGGGACAGAACAATGGCATCCGGCACGAAGTTTGCAGTTGTTGGAGGTGGAATGATGGGGACCGCTCTTGCCCACGATCTCGTTCGGTCCCCGGGGGTGAAGGTGGTAACGGTGTTCGACGCGCAGCAGATCCGTCTCCAGGAACTGGCGGACAGAATCCGCTCTCCCCTTCTGCAGACACTCGAACTCGATCTCGATTCCCCCATAGACCTCCCTGATACGCTGGGCGGGTACGATTGTGTCATCAGTGCCGCGCCGTTTCGGTACAACCTTCTGCTGGCGAAGGCCGCCGTCGCTGCCGGAGCGCACTTCTGCGATCTGGGCGGAAACGACGACGTGGTGGAGCAGCAGCTTCGGCTTGACCAGAGTGCGCGGGAAGCGAACGTCCTCATTGTCCCGAATTGTGGTCTTGCTCCGGGGCTGGCCAATGTGCTCGCCGCCGGAGGTGCGGCACAATTCGACAGGGTGGACTCGATCCAGATCCGTGTGGGAGGGCTCCCCCGGTATCCCAGACCGCCGTTGAATTACCAGCTGGTATTCTCGGTGGAGGGGCTGGTGAATGAATACACCGGCAAAGCGAAGGTGCTGCGTGGGGGGGAAGTCGCTCTGGCGGACACTCTGACCGACATTGAGGCGATCACCTTCCCTCCTCCCTTCAACACACTTGAGGCGTTCCACACGTCCGGAGGGGCGTCCCGGCTCCCCGAGTTACTCAGGGGGCGCGTGCGCGAGCTTGACTACAAGACGATCCGCTACCCTGGCCATGCGGAGAGGTTTCGGGCACTGCTGGAGCTCGGTTTCGGTTCAAGCGAGCCGATCATGGTCGGTCACCGGCTCATGACGGTCCGGGAGATGTTCTTCGAGCTTCTGAAGAAGAAACTGGCAGGTAATGAGGAAGACGTTACACTCCTGAGAGTGACAATTTCGGGCGAAAAGGAAGGGAAAAGGGGAAGCCTGGTGTATGAGCGGATTGACTATTTCGACCGGAAGTGGCATATTACATCGATGGGACGCATGACTGCCTATCCCACGTCGGTCATTGCACAGCTGATGGCGGCAGGTGTCATCCGGACCAGGGGAGCGATGACGCCTGAAGAGTGCGTTCCACTTGAGCCGCTCCTGCGAGGGCTTCAGGAACGGGGCATCGAGATTGCGGAATCTTGGCGTGAGCGAGATCGTTGAAGGAAGTAGGGATCGAGCAGTCGGCCTTATCTGAAGACATACCAACGGCCCTCCCACTGCGCACGAAGGTGCAAGGAATTCTTTAGTCACGGGGGGATTTTCTTATGGGACAACAACAGCTTCTGCTGGTCATTTTAGCTCTTCTGATCGTGGGTATCGCCACCATGGTTGGTATCACGATTTTCGGCGGAAGCGCGGTCGAAGCGACGAGGAATGCCATCATCGCGGATCTCGGCTTCTACGCCCAGCGTGCCCGCCAGTACTACTGGAAGCCGGTTTCCCTGGGAGGAGGCAGCAAGTCCTTCGAGGGAATCACCATCAAGCACCTCACCCACATCACGGAGAATGAGAACGCGCGCTACTACATCGAAGAGACGGCAAGGGACTATGTGGTCCTCGTCGGCGTGGGGAAAGTCGTCTCCGGAGAGGATTCGATCCGCGTCAAGATGCGCGTGAATGAGAGACAGAATCAGTTGACGATCGTCAACTAGTGCCGCAACGTTGAGGCGCTTGCCTCATCCTCCATCGTGTCTGTTCTGTCAGGGTCGTGCTGTTGAACTTCCTCCGCTTCTCTTCCATGCTGGTACCCCGCACTCTGGCCGGCGGCCTGCCCCCTATTCTGCACTGCTGTATTCTCGTTCTGTTCCTCGCGGCAACCAGCCAGTCCTCGGCCGACGAACGCTCCTCACTGCGTCTCCGGTCGGAAACAGGAGACACCAGTCGCCTGCGCACGGTCATCGCGGAGGGTCTCGTCTATGTGGCCATGAATGATCTCGCATCCTCCCTCACCCTGCCAGCCGCAGAGAACGCGTCCGTGGGGAAGTTCGAGATCCGCTTCTCCAACCATCGTTTGAAGTTCACGGCGGGGAACCCGTTTCTGGTCATTACCGAGGTGTCCACCAACGCGGCCAGCGTGTTTCAGCTGTCACAGAGTGTGCGGGCGGACGAAGGGATCTACTTTGCACCGCTCACCGGGTTGCTGCAGGTACTGGAGCTTGTCTGGCCGGGGCGGCTCATGTACGACTGGAGCGAGGACGCTCTGATTTCGTCTGCCTCGCCGGTGTCTCCCTCATTCGACGTCACCGGCGTCAACATCGAATCCCGGCTCAACGGCTACCTGCTGACCATTCTCGCTTCGCGCAAGTTGACGGACGTCGAGGCATGGCTCAGACTCGACCGGGAGAAGTGGCTCTTTGTAACGATCGCCAACGCGCGAGCCGACACCCTCGCACTGGGACGGGTCAAGCCGTCAGGCGCGGTGCGCCAGTTGCTCACCTTTCAGTCCCCCACCTCCGTGCAGCTCACCTTCCGCGTTGCGCCGGACGTCGTCAAAGCGGAGTTGTTGAACGAGCCCGGGACCAACAACCTGATGGTTGCCCTCCATACGCGGTCCGAAGCCCAGCAGAAGGAACTCGAGAAGAAACGTCAGGAGTTGATTCGCGAGAACCTCGAGAGGGACCGAAACCGCTGGAAGCTCGATGTGATTGTCATCGATCCCGGCCACGGCGGTAAAGATCCCGGCACGATCGGGGTCGGAAAGACGAAGGAAAAGGACATCACGCTGGGGATCGCGCTGAAGCTGGGCCGGCTCATCGAGAAGAACATGAAGGGCGTGAAGGTGGTCTACACCCGGAAGACCGACACGTTCGTCGAGTTGTACCGGCGCACGCAGATTGCCAACGAAGCCGGGGGAAAGCTGTTCGTCAGCATCCACTGCAACTCGACGGAGCGGAAGCCCTCGCCGCAGAACGGATTCGAAATCTACCTGCTGCGCCCCGGGAAGACAGAAGATGCCGTCCGGATTGCCGAGCAAGAGAACTCCGTGATCCAGCTGGAGGAGGGGTACAAGGATCGCTACCAGGAGTTGACAGAAGACAACTTCATTCTCTACACCCTCCACCAGAGTGCCTTCATGAAGTACAGCGAGCAGTTTGCGGAGGTCGCTGCCCGCACAATGGCCAAACACCTCGGCATCCGGAACAGCGGGGTGAAGCAGGCGGGATTCTACGTATTGGTAGGAGCCTCCATGCCGAACGTGCTGGTGGAAACCGGTTATCTCTCCAACCGCAGCGAGGAGAAGCTCTTGAGGAGCGCGGCGGGACAGCAGAAGATCGCGGATGCACTGTACCGCGGCATCAGGGAATACAAGAAGCTCTATGAGCAGGAATTGACCGGCTTCGAGGCGGCCGGATCATCCCCCTGATCAACTCTCCGCTCCCGACGACTGGTTTGCCCGTAGACAGAACAGCCCCGGGTTCCGCACCCGGGGCCGTTCTGTTTCTGGAGATACGACGGGCAGCTACTTCAGGAGCAGCATCTTCTTGCTGCTGACGAAGTCGGATGAGCCGTCCGTGGCCTTCGCTACCACGCGGTAGAGGTAGACGCCGGAAGCCGCCTGCTGGCCCAGCCGGTTGCGGCCGTTCCATTCGAGGTTCAGGTACCCGGCAGAACGCTCTTCATTGACGAGGGTTGCCACTTCCTCGCCGAGCAGGTTGTAGATCTTGAGCGTCACGAATGCCTGCATCGGCAATGCCACGCGGATCGTCGTGCTCGGGTTGAAGGGGTTCGGGTAGTTCTGGGCAAGGTCGAACTCCAGCGGCAGGTTCTCAGAGTTCTCAACAACCACGATCGCGCCCTTCACGACCGTTACCTTGAAGGTATCCACACCGAACACAGCCGGATTGGCAGGATCCTTCGCAGCCACGCGCCACTTCAATTCAAGGGTGTCCTTGGTGCCAAGGTAGGTCACCAGCAGTTCCTGCCCCTTGATGCTGTACGTCGTGTCCTTGCCACCGTTCCCGGTTGACTTCGCGGTGAGTCCGATCGGCGCCCACTGGTAGACGAGAGTATCGCCGTCCAGATCGACCGCAGGGGACCAGCCGAAGGTGAGCGTCTGCGAGGAATCGTTGAGCACGAACTCACTCCCGTTCGCAGGGCTCCACAGCTTGATGCTCTTGGCATTCGGCTTCGTGGCGACCTTCTGCGTGAAATCGGAATAGAGCCGCGGGATGATCTGATAGCCGGCATCATAGGGTGCCGTGCCGTCGAATTGCGTAGCGATCCCCACCACGTTGACCGGATAGGTGACCTCTGCGCTGTCATCGACCTGGCTGTAGCTGCTGATGCGCATGGTGGTGGACGCGAATCCATCCCAGATCGTCATGTTCGACGAACTCCCGGCCGCCGGCCATGCCGCTGAGCCGGCCTTTTTCGCAACACCCGCGAATTTAATCAGCTGGCTCTCGTACATCTCCCCATTCGCCAGGTACTGTTCAATCGTGAGCTCTTTTGCCGCCGCAGGCCGGTAGTCCGGGCCCATATCGATGACGTCCGTCGTCATGCTCGTCGGCACGATCTCATCCAGCCCATTGTACTGTGCGATGCTCCCTGTAACGGCGATGCGGTTGCCAATCGGATACGAGACAACCGGAGCCGTCAGGCCAGACTTGAACGCGAGAATTCCCGCTGTGGCGTCCTGGATGTAATGGTAGAACTGCGTGCTGGAGCCGAGCTGGTTGTTGGAGGTCACCGTCCCGATGACTGTGACGGTTCTTCCCAGACTGTCCGGGACGAAGTCCGCGTTGGCATCCACACGGGCAGCCGCGATCGTCAGAGGAGCGGCAGGAAGCGTGAGACGATCCAGAAGCACCATCGGAACATCCCAGTTACCGCCGTACCCCATGCCGTACAAGATCTCGAGATCAACGTCGGCATCAGCGTTGAAGAGGCGCACAAAATCGTAGCGCTCTCCGCCGGCACCAAACCCCTGGTCGATCGTCGTGAAGGCATAGTTGGCGGGATCGTCGATTGCCCCGCCCTTGTAGCTCATCCGGGTGATGATGCCTGTCGGGACCGAGGCTCGCGAAGCGAAGACGAAATCGAGCTTCCCGTCGTTATCGATGTCACCGTAGCCGCCGCCGAAGGTCCGTCCGCCGCCGAGGTTCAGCGCCGTGGTCGTCAGCTTTGTGGCCTTCAGGGTATCAGCCTGCAACTGCAGGAGGAAGATATCGTTCGGCTGGCCGCCGTTGGCGTTCCCCGCAATGACGATTTCCTTCGTCGCGTCGCCGTTGATATCCACCACCATGGACGATTTCCATGAGCCGGAGGGGATCAGATTGCTCTGGTAGGTTGATTTCAGGGTGTATGCACCGGCCCTCCACAGAAGAGCCTGCACATGCCCGCTGGTGGTGAAGAAGAAGACACTGCTGTCCAGCACAGCGACATCGTAGTACGTCCCTGCCGGAAGGGTCGTGATGCCCTTCCCCGACCATTCGATGGTCCAGGTTTCGGACCCCTCGCCGTTGTCGGGAATGTCGCTCACGGAAATCACTCCTCCCTTCCATGCACCTGCTCGGTCACAGAAGACGACTTCCTGTTTTCCATCCCCATCCACATCCGTCGCGACCCACCGGAACGGCCGCAAGTTGTACATGTTCGTCGTGTCGATGACCCATTTGGCGTTCGGACGCCATCCACCGGCACCATCAGAAACGCCCAAGTTGTCGCTGGAACCGCCAGCGTGCTCAAATACGACGATCCGCGCCGGCTTTGGATTCGTGGTGGCGTCGAGGAAATTCACCGGACCCCAGATGATCTCCATCTTGCCGTCGCCATCGAGGTCGCCGTACGTCAGGGCCGGCCAGGTATTCTGCAGAGGAATATCCAGCGTGGCGCTCCAGACCATGTTCCACGTGGTTCCATCGAGCTCGTACTTATAGATGCGGGGAATCAGTTCCGGGGCCGCATCGTAGTAGTTCGTGTTCACAGCGTAGATCTCAGTCTTGCTGTCGCCGTCGAAATCAACGCCGGCGACCGCTTCGCCCCAGCCGACCGAGTCTCGAGGCGGCGTGAAGAGCTTGGCACGCTTGAACGCGTCAACCTGCGCCACGAGCGTCCCGCAAACGAGGAGCAGGAGAGCGAGCGTGAAAACTGTACGAAATCTCATCATGAGTTCCTCCCTGCGTAATTGAGTGATGTGTGATAGTGAATGTAGCAAGGATTGCAGCTGTGGGATTCAGCCCCTGAGAGGAGTACTCGAAGTATGCCCAAAGCATTTCAGAAAATCAAGTCCTTTCTCTTTTCTATGTCACTATTCGCAGTCGGGGATGTCTCGGTCTGGGGGATTTTTCCGCTTGACTGGCAACGCGTGATTTGGTATTATTGGGTGTTTCGACCCGAGTCGGGCCCTCGTTATCGTTCCGGAAACACCCCTTTTCACTAAACGAAGGAGCCATCGATGCGATCACTTGCCACCATACTGTTGATGATGGCCGTCGTCACGCTGGTCCGTGGGCAGGATGTCCGCCTCTCAACAGCCTATAACTACCCCCTCCTGCCGGGCACCAAGCAGGACTCCGTGCTGAACGGACTCAAGAGCATCCGGGGCTGCTGGTTCGACGCCGACCTGGACGGTGACGGCAAAGGCGAAATCCTCGTCACCAACTACAACGACCTCGGCCATGTGCACGTGTTCGAGGTCGTGGGAAACGACTCGATCCAGCTCGTCTGGACCTCGCCGACCGTTGCGACGGGCACCG
>CAYXMK010000023.1:0-5138 GCA_964465905.1 uncultured Ignavibacteriaceae bacterium
ATCGTACGGCGCAGGATCATAGCCGAGGAGACTCACAAGATCGACATCACGACCGACTCCCGCATGGAAGATGATAAAGGCATCATACGCGGAGAACGGAAAGGAAGGGACAAGCTGTCCGGCGGCCGTCCAGCTGTCGACAACAAGACGCGCAAGGGCAGCATCCGTCCCAACCCGGGCCGGCGCGTAGACGGCCATGCTGTCCGGAAGCCGCACCACGGCGGGAAAGAGATCACCGGAAACCGTAAGCTGTCCGCGTGAGGTTTTCCGGAAGTAGTTTTCCAGGAACCGGAGCTTTGACGCGAAGTAGCTGGAGTCGTGAGGCGCCGGATCGATGTCGGAAGCAAGGCCTGGGGAGAGGTCGAAGGCCCCCGTACCGGTCGTGCGGGCATCCCGATCTTCCCGGAATTCGACCATAACGGCAAGGACGCGGTGATGCTGTGCGACCCCTGCTGTCGTGGAAGTCGGCTGGACGCTCAGAGTGTGCGACAGGCGCACAGGTTCCGACCCGCTCGCGGCGTGTTGGGCGCGCACCGGCACACCGCTGAGGCAAAGGACAACAGCGATGCAGACCGCTCTCATGAATCACCGTGCGGTAGAATCAGCGCACACTCTTGCTGGAAGGGGAAGACGGCTACTGAAGCCCGCCCCACGTGATCAGCAGCGTGAACCGAAGTGTTTCGGACAGGGGGTGTTGCTCTTCGAAGGCGCTGATGTAGCTGAAATCGAACCCATAGATGTCGTACCGAATACCGGCACCGAACGTCAGGAACTTCCGGTTTCCGAATTCCGGATCTTCATAGAAGTAGCCTGCCCGCAGAGCCACCAGCTTGGGATCCCCGTACCAGTACTCGAACCCCATGCCGGTAACAAACTCGCGCAGCTCCTTCCGGAACGGTTTATCCACCCAGGAAGTGAAGATCGCCTTGTAGAAAGGATCGGTGCCGTTTTCCGTCCGGCGAATCAGGAGTTTGTTGATGTCGATGTTGTAGCTCAGGTTGTTGTACTGGCTCTCGATGATTTTGTACGAGACGCCCAGCCGGAAGTTCATCGGGAGCGGATCCGCCTGCTCCTTGTCGATGTAGGTCAGGTTGGGACCGATGTTGGAGATGTTGACGCCCAGAGCGAGGCGTTGCTCGAGATCGAGCTCCGTGAAGGGAAGGTAGCGCGGCTTATAGAGAAGTCCGAGATCGAAGCTCACGCCGGAAGCGATGCCTCTCCCCTGCTCCTGGGCAGTGCCGAAGGGGGCGAGACGGCTATGGATGAAGCGGGCGTTGATGCCGACTCCGAGCTCCTCGGCGAGTTTCGTCCCGTACCCCGCCGTGACAGCGAACTCGTACGCCTTGAATGTCCCCACAGGTTCCGGACCCGTCGCCAGCGTCTGGACGAATTCCCCCAGATTCAGGTAGGTGACTCCCGCCGAGATCGTTCCGTCGAACTGATCGACGTACTGCTTGTAGACCAGGTGGGCGATCCAGAGATCGGGGAGGTTGAACGCGGGAAGCCAGTTGGCGTGCGAAAGGCTGATCTCCGATCCCCTCTGGAACGCATAGCCGGCCGGGTTCCAGTACTGTGCCCACGCATCGTCGGCGAGAGCGGACCCCGACTCTCCCATGCCGCTTGCGCGCGAGTTCGGCGCAATCAGCAGGAACGGGACAGCCGACGTGGACACCTGTGCCACAGCGCTCTGCACGAGGGAGAAGGCCAGCACAGCCGTGACCGCAACGATTCTCAGCATAACGGAATTCCTCCTGTCACATGATACAGCGACGCGGGCACCGCATAATGAAAGGTACCCCTTGAATGATTCACATTCAACATTGCCTGAGCTCATCGGAGAATGACCAGCTTCCCCAGTGCTTCCCTGGCGTGACCCCCGTCAACCGGCCGGACGGTCACCTTGTACAGATAGACGCCGTTCGCCAGCCGGTCTCCGTCGGTATCGCGCCCGTCCCACGGGATCTGAACGAAACGATCCGCCGTGGAGGGGGCTTCCAGCGCGGCCAACAGACGTCCCGCCACTGAATACACCTTGATCAGTACATCGACGGGCTCTGTGGAGATCCGCTGGAAGGTGAAGATCGTTGACGTTTTCATCGGATTCGGCACGTTCACCACGTGCAGCACGCCCGTTTCCGAAAGCTCGCGGATCTCGAAGAATGTCTCGGCCTGAGAAGAGTTGTTGAGAATGTCCCACGCTTTCACCGTCAGTCGGTGCCGTCCCTCGGAGAGTCCCCGCAGCGGGTACTCCACGCGCCCCCCCTGATAGGTGTCCTGATATCCACGGTAGTATTCCGCGAGCGGCCTCGGCTCTGCCTCGCCGTCAACGAGAGCTTCCAGACGATGACCGATCCCGACGTTTGACGTATTCACCCCGCTTTCGTCCTGAAGGTCGACGATGAGCTGAGGATCAGGAGGAACAACATCTCCCGACCTGAAGGAGTCATCCTGGAGGTAGATCGTGATGACGGGCCCCGTACTGTCCGCGATGGCGGTCGTGTCAGTGCCCGCAATGATGACGTTCTCCGTGAACCCCACGGCGTCCCACGTGTCCCCCCATGCGTACACTGCGATGCGCGCCCGGTTGTTATCGTACGAGACGTCCTTCGGGACGGGCATGAGGGCCTGGTACCGTCCTCCCGCGACCGTGGCCAGCCCTCGATACAGCAGGCTGCCGTTGACTTTGAAGGAGTAGTTGCCCCACTCGGGCACGATCACGCTGCGCTGCGAATCGAACATCTCCAGCACGGCGCGCCCCTCACCTCCCTCCTGTGCCGATCCGTCAGGCCGCCGGAGCCGGCCCTGGAGGTCCACACGGCTCAACGCTGCCACCTGCACCACCGATGCCGCTCCGGCCCTGTTGATGCTGTCAACGGATGCCAGGCCGGCAGGTGCTACGAGCCGCAGCGTCGGATCCGCGAAGAGATGGAACTTCAGGTCGTTCGTCGACGAAAGGATCTGTTTCGTGGCGCGCATGGCATCGCCCAGCCGCGGAATGCGGCCCGAGCTGTCCCGCACGAACATCTTCGAATAGAGTGTATTGTTGAACACTGCATTGAGATCGGAATAGACGGCGCGGGTAGCAGACACGATCCCGATTCCGCCGCCTCCCTGCAGGAACAGGAGCGCTTCGCCGGCGCTCTGTTCCGCCGGATTGTCGAAGCGGGTGAAATCGCACGTTGCCGTGACGAAGAACGCGAGACGGTCGCGGTTTGTGAGCTGAGGAATACTCTCCTCGATCGTGAAAACTGCTTCGTGGGCCCAGAGGAGCGGATTCCCGTGCCCCGTGTAGTTGATCACGAGGCTTCCGCGGTTGAGGGCTTCGACAATGGCCCGATTTGCGGAAGGTTTGCGGCGGCCCGACGCGGAATTCACGGTCGGATACTCGACGATGAAGATCTTCTGTTTCTGCAGCCAGTTCGGCGTGTACGCCTCAGCCAGCACCTCGGCCTGGTTCGTGTGGATGCTGTACTCATCGCCCGTCGAGGTCAGACCGTCGTCCGCGACAAACGTGACACGGTTCCGCCACGGATCACGGGGGGAGGTGAGTTCATAGGCGATGATCCGATCGACCGCGCGCGCGGCTTCCGCCACGTTCGACGCCGGAATCCGACCCAACGCCAGCGACGGGCGCGGGTTGCCGTCCGCCAGCTGCACGAAGAAATCGTCCGTCCCATACGAGTTGATATAGTGAAGCGATTCGAAGGTCTGGTACGTCGGGACGAAATTCTCCTGGGTGGTGCCGATCTTCTTGAAATCATAGTGCCCATCGCCGAACAGGAGCACGTAGCGCGGAGGGATCGCCCAGCTCGCGGCGGCGTGGGCGAGGAAATCCCGGATGGCAACAGGATCCGGAAGTCCGGCCGCGAACTCGTTCTGAATCTGCTCCACCAGCACAACGCGGGAGCTGAGATGTTCGGTCTGCACACGGTGCACCCGCAACCGCTCCGCCTCGCTGCTGAATGCTCTCGGACTGATGATGACGAATTCGGCCCCGTCCGTAATGCCCGAAACGTCGGAGTTTTCCACCTTCCGCAATGCTCCCGGCGTCTTGAATCCGTTCGGGCCCACGGCAAGGAACTTCCTCACACTCCCCCGCTCATCAAGAGCGCGGAAACGGAAGGACCCTGCCACTCCGGGATCCTGCAGCAGTCCCGTGATCTGCAGAACAGAGGAATGGTCGGTCACGTCGAAGAGCAGAACGTCGCGGGAGGAGAACCCGCTGAGACCGTATTCCACGACGCCGGAGGTGTCCGGTGAGGGGAAGAGCAATACATCGCCCACCGCCTCGTACTTCCGGCGGTAGAGGATCTCGAACCAGTCCAGCCACCCCTTTGCACCGCTCGACGTGCATTCATACGTGAACCGCAGAGTGCTCCGGCTGTCCGGGAGATCTCCGGACCGGACGAACGACTGCACCGGCGTGAAGTAGGCGTATTTGCCCTGGATGGACCGCACTTCAACGCGGAACGTCGGCACACGTCCCAGGAACTGGCCGTTCTCTTCAATCGCAAAGCTCTCATTGTTGGGAGAACGGCTCAGAAAGACGAAACGATATTCGACAGGCTTCGTAGTGACCAAACCGGGGAGCTGTGTGACGACAACCGCCGTCTTGCTTTCCGGATCGAAGGTCTGCCCGTACCACTGGCGCCCCGACTTGATGAGATTGAACCGCTCTTCTTCCACAAACACCCCCCCCGGAAAATCCCCGGGGAGATAGGTGGGCGCGGCATCGACTGAGGCAACCGACGGCATCGGCTTTCCGACTGCACCCCCTACGGTCAGGAAGTAACGGTTCACGTCCGTATAGTAATTGATGAAGTGAGAAAATGTCCTCCGAACCGGATCGTATCGCCACGACTTCGTGGATGCTCCATAGAAAAGGACGGCATCATCCGCATCCAGCCGGTTGTTCCCGTTCCGGTCCACGATGAGGCGCGCAACCTCCCGCGGACCGTCCGGTCTAGGACTGGAGAGCTGTTCGGGGAGCATTCCCCCGCCGTTTCCGAAGACGCGGATCGTCTGGATATCCAGGCCGCCGACGTCAATGCCGGCGGCTGCCAGCATCTGCCGGTCAATGCGGTAGATGCCCTCATCCCGGACATCCATTTCCCACCAACTCCCCGTCTTGAAAGGGG
>CAYXMK010000023.1:5148-21034 GCA_964465905.1 uncultured Ignavibacteriaceae bacterium
GACTTGAGCCTCGCCGCGGGCATTGGCTGGACCGTCACGCGGAGCCGCAGGCGGGTCAGGAGGCGGGTGCGATTGCCGGCGGGATCATAGTCGACAGGGCGCAGACGGATGTGTGCAAACGTCCTTTCTCCGTCGCGGAACGAACCCACCAGCTCTACACTGTTCCTCTCTTGCTCGGTGCCGCGCGGCGGCGCAGAAACAGGAAAGGCAAACTCCCCGCCGAACTGAGGATCCGGAAGGATACGCGGCTCCGGCACCATCAGGAGCCCCTCCTCGTGAGCAGCATCCAGTTCGAGGAGTGAGACGCCGGTCGGCGTGCCAGGAACAGGGACCAACACGTCGGCCAGGGGGTGCATGAGACCCGCCGCATCAACTTCATAGCCCGACTCACCGACGAATCGGGCTCGGGAAGCAAACGTACCGTTTTCGAGGCCAACGCGGTCGATCCAGAACCGGAACTGCAGCTCAACGAGTACCGTCCCTCCCTCGTCGCGAATGCTCGAGACAGGAGGCTGTACCTGCCCGAGCAGCGGCTCGAGCCCCAGGATCACGCTGAGGAGAGTGACGGCGAGGTTTCGCATAGAAAAAAGAAGACCGAACGGGCACGTCTTCTTCCCGTTCGGTCGGACTCTTTGAGATCGCGGGACACCGCCGCGGGAAGGATCCGTTCACAGTCCAATGCACACGGGCAATCTGCCCGCCTGCTTGCCTGAAAAACAAATCCTTACCAAGTCCCGATAGCCGTCGGCTCCGCGTTGCACAAGATGACACTGCAAAAATAGCCATTCACTGGCGCAAAGTCAAGGCGTTCTCGCGACGGTGGAATGCGCACGGAAAAATATCGCACGGGATATGGTTTGCGGGGGAGGCAAAAAATGGGTACATTGGCTTGGTTTTTCCAACTTTTTCCGAGGATTCATGTCGAGACCGCTGAACATCCTCTTTGCCTCCAGCGAAGTCGAGCCCTTCGCGAAGACGGGAGGACTTGCCGACGTCTGCAGTGCTCTCCCCAAAGCCATCAAGGACCTTGGTCATGAGATCCGCATCATCATGCCACGGTATCGTTTCATCAGCGAGTGGAAGTTCAAGCTCCACGATGTGATCCGCCTCAAGGAGATCCCGGTCCCTGTCGCCACGACCACGGAAATCACGAACGTCAAATCGTCATTCATCTCGAACCTCAAGGACAAAGTCCAGGTCTACTTTCTCGACAGTCCCAAGTACTTCGGCCGCGACGGCATCTACCAGAGCCCGACGAGCAAGACCGACTATCGGGACAACGATGAGAGGTTCATCTTCTTCGCCCGCGGAGTCCTGGAGACGCTCAAGCGACTGGGCTGGCAGCCGGACATCATCCACTGTAACGACTGGCAGACCGGGCTGATTCCCGCCTACCTGAAGACCGTCTACGCGCACGACGAGTTCTTCAAACCTGTGAAGTGCATCTTCACGATTCACAACATGGCGTACCAGGGTGCGTTTCCGCATGAGTCGTTCCTGAAGACCGGGCTTCCGGCCGAGGTCTTCCGTCCCGACGGCGTGGAGGCCTACGGCAAGTTCAATTTCCTCAAGACGGGCATCTACTACGCGGATGTGATCACCACCGTGAGCAAGAAGTACGCGCAGGAGATTTGCGAGTCGGAGGAGCTCGGAGCCGGCCTGACCGGTCTGCTGCAGCACCGGCGGAAGGAACTCTTCGGCATCCTGAACGGCATCGACTACCATATCTGGAACCCTGCCACCGACGCCATCATCTACCGCAAGTACGACGCCAAATCCCTCGAAGCCAAGCTGGACAACAAGAAGGCGCTCACCCAGAAGTTCGAACTCCCCTTTCGCGAGAACGTCCCGGTGATCGGCGCGATCTCCCGGCTCGTGGACCAGAAGGGATTTGACCTGGTGCTCGAAATCCTCGAAGATATGGTCAAGCTCGATGTGCAGTTCGTGCTGCTGGGATCCGGCGACAAGAAAATTGAGAAGAAGTTCGAGACGATACAGCGGAAGCACCCGAAGCACATTGGACTTTTCTTCGGCTTCGACGATGAACTCGCCCATCTCGTGGAGGCCGGGAGTGACATGTTCCTGATGCCGTCCCGATACGAGCCGTGCGGCCTGAATCAGATGTACAGCATGCGGTACGGTACCGTCCCGATCGTCCGGGCAACCGGCGGACTGGATGACACGGTAGAAGACCACGCGGCAAACGGGAAGGGAACAGGATTCAAGTTTGAGAAATATGACGCCCGGGAGTTGCTCAAGACGATCCAACGAGCAGTGAGAGTCTATCAGCAGCCAGAGGAATGGAAGAAGCTGATGCGGAACGGCATGACGAGAGACTTCTCCTGGGAACATTCGGCCAGGGAATATGCAAACCTCTACCGAGAGGTGCTGAAACAGGCCTGAGCATGCAGGGACAGGCGCGTGTTTCGGACTCTTGACAGGTACTCCCTCCGGTCGCATGACTGTAGAGAATACAGGTCAGGTGTCGCCAAAGCGGCACACGTTGGGTATGCAGATTCTCGTTTTTTCCGCATGCTCATCCCTGTGCACCTTGAGATCCCTGCCTCATGCGCTCTGAAAGCCCGTTCTGGGCAGTGAAAGATCGTCGGCACTGATCTTGTGCCAGAAGGATTGGCAGTTGACGAAAAACGGACTGTGGAGTTCACAGAGAGAAGACGAGCTGAAGATGCATGGGAGCCGGAAGACAAAGGTCAGATCTGCACGTGGATGGGCAGGAGTTGTTCTCTGCCTCTCCTGTGCCCTGCTGACGGGCTCCTGCATGGACGATCCCTCCCCCGTCGGCGCAAGTCTGCTCCCGCCGGAAGACCTTCTGGTGGTGGACAGCGCGTCCTTCGCTTCCACATCCTCCTCGTCAGCACGGGCAGGGCTCCAGGCCTACCTGGCCGATCGTATCATGGTAGGGCGCACAGGATCTGTTGAGGCGTGGTCAATCCTCAGATTCGTCTCCATCCCCGACACGCTGGCAGGCCTCGCCGTCGAAACAGCCGAGCTTGAGCTGAAATCCCTCTACGTCTTCGGCAATGAAGCTGCTCCTCTCTCCTTCCGCGTGCGGAAGATCGCCGCTCCGTGGACCGCCGACTCTGTGACCTACGATTCAATCATGGTTGCCGGCTTCCTGGATCCGCTTCCGGTCGGCGAGGCATCCTCTTCCGTGTTCGGAGACTCGGGTACGGTCATTGCACCTCTGGATACGGCGATGGTGAACGAATGGCTGCGGGCGGCTGCGTCGACGGACATTTCCGTCTACGGCATCGCGCTGGAGCCGACGAACAACGGCGTCATCTACGGATTCGGCCGGTTCGCAGATCTCCAGGAGAACGTCCGTCCACTTCTCCGGATCACATACCTGCGGTCCGACACGGCACGCATCGACACGGTGATTCTCAGGAGCGGGACCGACCGGTTCGTCACCTCGATGGCTGACACCAGCTGGGCTTCTTCTGCTGACAGGATGTACGTTCGGAGCGGCGTCGGATACCGCGGCGTCGTCGAATTCTCGCTCGCAGGTCTCCCGCCTTATCCTGCAATCCACAAAGCAACCCTGCAGGTTGTCCTCGATGCAACAGCTTCCGAGTTCAACCGCTTCACGGTCGACTCCCTTCAGGCGGTGTACATGTCGGAGAGCGGCTTCCAGGACTATACCAGCCGTCTGAATGAGCCGCCGGTTCAGGTCGGCGGCCGGATGCACTATCGCTTCATCGTCACCGACATCGTTCGTGCATGGCTGAGAGGATCGACGGCGAGAAAGCTCGGCATTGCGGCGGCCAACGAAGTCAGCTCCTTTGAGGTGTTCGCGTTGTACGGGGTCGGCGCCTTCGATCCGGCGCTTCGACCCACGTTGACGATACTCTATTCGAAGACGCAGTAGCTCATGCTTCTCCATTTCCCGATACGGTTGCGTCCGCTCATCGCCGTCCTGGCCGTCGCCGCAATTCTCTCCTGGCCGTTGATGGCTGGTGGCCCCACGTATTCTCGCTACGGCATCGGTGACCTGACCCTGCCGGTCGGGAGCGCGGGATTCGCCATGGGTATGGCTTCGCTGGCCGTCACGGGCGATGACGTCAGCATGCTGAATCCTGCCACGCTGCACACCATCACCCGCACGCGGGTCTGGGGGGGATTTGAGTACGCCTACATTTCTTCGTCGGATGCCTCGGCCACATCAGGGTACAGTCGCGGGGACTTCCAGGGCCTTGCCGTGGCCATTCCCATCGACGCCGCGCACGGGGCGGTCCTCGCAGCCGGAGCCGGCCCGTACAGCCGCGTACTGTACGCCATCAAGCGAACAGAGAGTGCCGGAGGTTCCGAGGCCAGCCAGGTATTCCACGGGTCGGGAGGTCTTTCCACGCTTTCCCTCAGCGGATCGTTCCGGCTCTCCCCGTCGATTGTGGCCGGAGCCGGTCTCCAGTATCTCTACGGCCGCATCCGTCAGATTCACCAGATCGATTTTCTCGATCCTCTGTTCACCGACAGCAACATTGACCGATCGTGGTTCCATTCGGGATTCTTCGTGAGCGGGGGCCTCGTCGTGCGGAACGTCGGCACGCTGCTGGGGATTCGCCGGCTGGAGGCGCTGGATCTGGGCATTCTCTACTCCTCTCCCGCCTCCCTCGACGTCCGGGAGGAGCGTCTCGTTACTTCGACTTCCTTCAGCGATACCTCACTCGTCCGTTCGGGCACGACGCGGATACCGTCGCGTTTCGGCGTGGGCGCGGCCTACGTCGTCAGCGAGCGGGTGCTTCTGGCCGCCGACGTGATGATCCAGCGCTGGCGTTCGGCGAACTTCTTCTCGCAGCCCAACGTTGACATGATGAGGGACAGCTGGCGTGCCGGGGCAGGGATTGAGTTCCGGCCGGCCCGGGATCGTTATGCGTTCGGTGATCGCCTGTACTACCGGCTCGGAGCGGCCTACACGACCGGCAATCTGAAATTGTCCAACCAGTTGATCAGCGAAGTGATGGTGACGGCGGGGGTCGGCGTGCCCATCGGACCGCTCGCGTACCTGAACATCGGTCTGCAGGGAGGGCGCCGCGGCGTTACCGATGCCCCGCTCGTGCAGGATACGTTCCTGCGTGTTTCCCTCTCCGTCGTCGGAGGGGAAGAATGGTTCATGGATCTCATTGAGGATTAGACATCGCTCATTTCGGAAGGTCGAATCATGAAGACTCCCACTGCCCTGCGACATGCGGTACCGGTCCTTCTCCTGACCGCCGCGATTTCCCTCCTCAGCGCTCAGAACGGAACAGCCGTTCAGCAGAAGGTGGATATGCAGGAACTCATGAAGAACTGGAGTCTCTTCTATGAGTACCACAAGAACGGCGAGTTCGCGACTGCGGCGCCGTACGGGTGGAAGGTGATACAACTCGATCCCAAGCGGTTCAAGGCGGCCGTCTTCTCCAAGCTCGCCGACTGCTACTTCAGTTTCTACCAGAAGGACTCCACCGAGGGGCGAATGGCCTACGCAGACACCATGCTGATGATCTACGATCTCGGCATTGAGCACGTGCCTGATCGGGCTGCCCCGTTCTGGTTGAGCAAGGGCTATGCGCTGGAGAACTACTACACCGGCCGCGAGATGGAAGCCATTACGGCGTATGAGACAGCCGTGAGTCTCGACTTCGCCGGCACCGACATCAGCTACATCGATCGTCTCGGCGTTCTCTACGTGAAGAACTCCAACGGAGATCCTTCGCTCCGGATGAAGGCGATCGAGCTCTACCGCAGGGCGCAGCAGCAGCATCCCGACAGCTCGATCCCCCTGGAACGCCTGAAGTTGCTCTTGAGCGATCCCACCGAGCTTGTCGCCATTGCCGAGAAGGATCTTGCCCGCGACCCGGAAAACGAGCAGAAGATCTGGGAAGCCGCCAGGGCACGCCGGGATGCCGAGCAGTGGGTCGAGGCCGAACAGCATCTGCAGAAGCTTGTGAAGAAGTCGCCGAAGAACGCGACCTACTGGAACGAGCTGGCGAAGTCCCAGCAGCGGCAGGAGAAATACAAGATCGCGATCAGCTCCTACGAGACCTCCCTCAAGCTCGATCCAAATCTGAGGGAGAACCACATCAACATAACGGTATGCTACCGCCAGATGAGGAACTACAGCGCCGCCAAGGCGTACGCCCTCCGCACGGCCCAGCGGGAAAAGAACTGGGGACAGCCGTACATGGAGCTTGCCGAAATCTACAAGGCCGCCGTCGAACAATGCGTCCGCGAAAGCAAAGGAGGAGACTGGGAGCGGCTGGACATCAACGACAAGCTTGTCTACCAGCTTGCCTACTCCAAATTCGAACGGGCGAAGCAGGTGGATCCCAGTCTCACCGCACAGGCCAACCAGCGGATGGCCGAGTTGAAGACGTTGATTCCCCTCAAGGAAGACTACTTCTTCCACAAGGACCTCATCAAGGACGGAAAGATGGAGGTTCGGGGGGACTGCTACACGTGGATTGACGAAGCTGTCGCTGTCCCATCACTCTAGCGCGGCGCGTCCGAAGGCGGAAGCCCGTACGGGGGCGTTCGATGAAGGGACACAAGCCCGGATCACATTGGAGGAGAGGCCCGAGGAACGAGTATGATCGGCCTGAGCAGTGACCACGCCGGCTTCGAGTACAAGGAGAAGATCAAGGCGCTTCTCTCCGAAATGAATCTGCCCTGCCGGGACTACGGCCCGGCGTCATCCGAGCCCACCGACTATCCTGACTGGGCGTACCTCCTGTGTTCCGCCATTGCCCGCGGAGAATGCGAGAAGGGGATCCTCGTCTGCGGGACCGGCGTCGGGATGTCGATCGCTGCGAATAAGCACAAGGGGATCCGAGCGGCAGCGTGCGAATCCGCAACCGCCGCCCGGCTCGCCCGCCAACACAACGATGCCAACGTGCTGGCCATCGGCCAGCGACTGATCGGCTGGGAGGTCGCGGCCGACATCGTACGCGCCTTCCTCACAAGCAGCTTCGAGGGAGGGCGTCACCAGCGGCGGGTCGAAAAGATCCACGCCCGCGAACACGACCGGTAACACGCGGGCGCCGACGGCCCGGTGAGAGCACCGCCGTACCCCTTGAACGCCGGATTATTCTGGAGTCTCAGTCCGTCATGAAACATCTGCAGAAGCACGATCCGGAGGTCTTCGCGGCCGTTCGAAACGAAATCCTCCGGCAGCATGAGAAACTCGAACTGATTGCGTCCGAGAACTTCGTCAGTCTTGCCGTCCTCGAAGCGCTCGGGAGCGTCCTGACCAACAAGTACGCGGAAGGGTATCCGGGCAAGCGGTACTACGGGGGGTGTGAATACGTCGATGTGGCAGAGGACCTCGCCCGCGATCGGGTGAAGAAGCTCTTCGGCGCCGAGTACGCCAACGTGCAGCCGCACTCCGGCTCGCAGGCCAACATGGCCGTGTACTTCAGTTTCCTCAAGCCCGGCGACACCGTGTTGGGCATGGACCTTTCCCACGGTGGTCATCTCACGCACGGATCGCCCGTGAATTTCTCCGGTCAGCTGTACCGCTTCGTCGCCTACGGCGTCTCACGGGAGACGGGCCGGATCGACTACGATCAGGTGGAGTCGATCGCCCTGCGCGAGCGTCCGAAGATGATCACCGTCGGCGCCAGTGCGTACTCCCGCAACATTGACTACCGCGCCTTCCGGGAGATCGCGGACAGGGCGGGGTCCTTCCTCTTCGCCGACATCGCACACCCCGCCGGCTTGATCGCCTCCAGGCTGCTGAACGATCCGTTGCCGCACTGTCACGTCGTCACGTCCACAACGCACAAGACCCTGCGCGGACCGCGCGGCGGACTTGTGCTCATCGGCAAGGATTATGAGAATCCCTTCGGCGCCGTCGCCCCCAAGAGCGGCCGGAAGAAGATGATGTCGGAACTGATCGACTCGATGGTCATTCCGGGCATTCAGGGAGGACCGCTCATGCACGTGATTGCCGCCAAGGCGGTGGCTTTCGGCGAAAACCTGCAGCCCTCCTTCGTGGAGTATTCGCGCCGCGTGATTCGGAACGCTCAGGCCCTGGCAGCAGCGCTGGTGGAGCGGGGTTACACGATTATCTCCGGGGGGACCGACAACCACCTGATGCTGATCGACCTTCGCAACAAGAACGTGACCGGCAAAGAAGCCCAGGAGGCGCTCGACCGGGCGGGCATCACCGTGAACAAGAATGCGGTCCCCTTCGACGACAAGTCTCCGCTCATCACGAGCGGCATCCGCATCGGTACCCCGGCAGTCACGACGCGCGGAATGAACGAGCCCGAGATGGTCATCATCGCCGATCTCATCGACAGGGCGATCACCCGGCGCTCGGACGCCGCAGCAACGGCTGCCATCCTGCACGACGTTGCATCGCTCTGCCAGCGATTTCCCCTCTACGCCGAGCTTCGGGAATCCGGGAGCTCCGGATGAACCGCGTCCTTCACACTCTCTTCCGCCTCCGGCAACCATCGGATGCTCCCGCGGACGCGGCCGAGATGTCCTTCCTCGAGCATCTGGAGGAACTGCGGTGGCACATCGTGCGCGCTCTCGTAGGACTTGTGGTCGCGACGATCCTCTGCGGCATTTTTTCGGATTTCCTCGTGCACGAGATCCTCATGAAGCCCCTGCGCGCAGCGGGCATGCGGTCGCAGGTGCTGACGCCGTACGGCATCGTCCTCCTCTATATGCAGACCGTACTCATCGCGGGCTTCATTCTGAGCATGCCCAATACCCTCTTCTGGATCTGGCGCTTCGTTGCACCGGGCCTGCTTCCCCGAGAGCGCTTCTATATCGCCCGCATCGTTGCCTTCACGTCGCTCTGCTTCTTCGCCGGCGTGGCGTTCGCCTACTTCGTGCTGCTGCCGACGGCTCTCAACTTCTTCGCTCATTTCGGCACGCAGTCCATCGATCTGAATCCTTCCATCGATCACTACATCGGCTTCGTGCTGACCCTCCTCGTTGGAGCCGGACTCGTCTTCGAGCTCCCCATGATCTCGTACTTCCTGGCCAAGATGGGACTCCTGACCCCAGCGTTCATGAAGCGCTACCGTCGCCATGCGCTGGTCGCGATTCTCATCGTGGCGGCCGTCGTCACGCCGTCGCCCGACATCATCACCCAACTGCTCCTCGCCGTGCCGATGCTGGGCCTCTATGAAATCAGCATCGTCATCGCGAAGATCGCTTCACGCCCGACCCTCGAGCGCGACACGCCGCTGCCGGCCGGGGAGGACGGAGCATGATGCTGCTGCAGACCCCCACGGCGTCCCTGGACGAGATCAAGAAGCCCGTTGAAGCCGAACTCCGCGTGTTCGATCGTTTCTTCCGCCAGACGATGCGATCGGACGTGGGACTGGTGAATCTGATCGCCCGGTACATCGTCCGGCAGAAGGGGAAGCGCGTCCGCCCCATCCTCGTGCTGCTCAGTGCCCGCGCCTGCGGGGAAATCAACGAGAGCACGTACCGAGGAGCCACCCTGGTGGAGATCCTCCACACCGCGACGCTCGTGCACGACGACGTGGTTGATGACGCCGACACGCGCCGGGGATTCGCTTCCATCAACGCTGTCTGGAAGAACAAAGTCGCGGTGCTGATGGGGGATTACCTTCTCGCGCGCGGGCTCCTGCTCGCCATCGAGCATGACGAGTATCCGTTCCTCCGCGCCACCTCGAGAGCCGTCCGGCGCATGAGCGAAGGGGAGCTTCTGCAGATTCAGAAGACCCGCCAGCTCAACAACGACGAGGCCACCTACCTCAAGATCATCAGTGACAAGACGGCCTCCCTCTTCGCGACGTGCACAGAAATCGGGGCCGTGAGCGCAACACCCGACGCAGCCGCTCAGGAGGCTCTCCGCCGGTACGGAGAAGCGGTAGGAATGGCCTTTCAGATACGCGATGACCTGCTGGACTACGTCGGGCGGAAGGGCGTGCTCGGAAAGCCCACGGGAACCGACCTCAAAGGCAAGAAACTCACGCTTCCCCTCATTGCCGCGCTGCGGAATGCA
This sequence comes from uncultured Ignavibacteriaceae bacterium, assembly GCA_964465905.1. Classification (GTDB taxonomy): domain Bacteria; phylum Bacteroidota; class Ignavibacteria; order UBA10030; family UBA10030; genus CAYXMK01. The sequence continues at coordinate 15,137 of CAYXMK010000023.1, forward strand.
GGCCGTTCGGAGTCCTCGCGCGCCCTGTCGCTCATCAAGAACGGGGCCAGGCGGAGTGATGTGTCGTGGCTCGTTGATTTCACCGACCGCAACGGCGGTATCCGGTATGCAGCGGCAAAGGCGGAGGAGTATGCCGCCGCAGCCCGCTCGCAACTGACAGGGGTCTCGCCGTCGGCGGCACGCCAGGCCCTCCTGGAGTTTGTCCGGTTCGTCGTTGAGCGCGACCGCTGAGCGTGCAGGGAGCGGCGTACAGCATCAAGGCCCCCCGTGCCGCAGCACGAGGGGCCTTGCCAGAACCGCGCCCGTCACCGCCTCCGTCAGCGAATGAACTCGTGTCCGCCGGTCCTCACGACGAGCACCGGGCACGGGGCCTTGCGTACCACCTTCTCTGCTGTACTCCCGAAGAGCACATGCTCGATGCCCGTGTGACCGTGCGTCGCGATGATCACGAGATCAATGTCGTGTTCCGCGGCGTACTGATTGATCTCATAGAATGCCTTCCCTGTGCGGATCGCCTTACGTGCGCGGACCCTCGCACCGATTTCCTTCTTGATCATGTCGTCGAGCTCTGCAGCACCGCGCCGCCGGAGCTCTTCCTCCACGTTCGGGAATCCGACCTGGCCGAAGCTAAAATCGGCAGGATAGATCGTGGGTTCCACGACATAGAGGAGATCGAGCGACGCCCCGAACTGCCGCGCAAACGGAACCGCATACTGCAGGGCCTTCCTGGAATGTTCGGAGAAGTCGATGGGGACGAGGATGCGCCGCAGGGCTATGGTTCTGGCCTTGCGCCGTCCGGCAGCGGCCTTTGCCGGCTTAGCACTATGAGCCTTTGTTCGTGCCATCACTCCCTCCCTGTTGTGATTGGAGGATTTCCAGCTGATGTTTCGCGCGTGAGAGTTCGGTATCGACCTTCCGCAGACGCGCCGCCACGATCTCGGACAGCTTGAGCACGATCTTGATGCCCAGGCCCGGCTTCCGTTCAATCAGCTCGAACAGGTCTGGCCGGAAGAAGCCGATCAGGAGGCAGTCCGTGCGGCAGACAGCCGTTGCAGAGCGGGGGGATTCGTCCAGCAGCCCGAGCTCACCGAAGAAATCCCCATCGGTCAGCACCGCCAGTTCCCGTTTGCGCCCCTCCTTGTCTTCGAGGAGGATCGAAACTTCTCCATCCTGAATGATGTACATGCCCAGTCCCGGATCTCCCTGGGCGAAGACCGGTTCGCCGCTTCGGTATTCCCGCCGATGCACGATGGCGGCCACCTCTTTCAGTTCCCGGGCATTCAGTTCCGAGAATGCCGGGACGTTTCTCAAGACTTCCTCGGTCGACCCCTTCTTGACCCCGAGCCCGGAAAAGATATTCTTCCAGATGGCGCTCTCGCCGACGAACTTTGGCACAACCATGGATGATCCTTTCTCAACGTCTCCGGATGACGGCCGGCCTGCTCTCCGTCACGTCACAAAGGTCAGCCACTGATACTTGTCGTTACCGTTTCGCACAATGTCGAAGAACGCATCCTGAAGCTGCCGCGTCACGGGGCCCACGCTTCCGGTCCCCACCGGAATCCGGTCCACGGAACGAACCGGCGTGATTTCCGCCGCCGTGCCGGTCAGGAAGATTTCGTCGACAATGAACAGCATTTCGCGGGGAATATTCATCTCGGTCACTTCGTACCCCAGATCGCGTGCAAGCCGGATGACGGAGGCGCGGGTGACTCCCGGGAGGAGCGCGGACGAGATCGTCGGCGTGTAAAGCTTCTTGTCGCAGACCAGGAAGATGTTCTCTCCGCTCCCTTCGCTGACGAAGCCGAAAGAATCCATGGCGATTCCCTCGGCGTACCCTCCGGCGAGCGCTTCCAGCTTCACAAGTTGGGAGTTCAGGTAGTTGCCGCCCGATTTCGCCATGGTGGCAAGGGTGTTGGGTGCCGGACGCTGCCACGAGGTCACACCGGCATCGATCCCCTTCTGCAGCGCCTCGTCGCCGAGATACGCGCCCCATTCCCAGACGGCGATGGCCACATCCACCGGACAGCCGGTCGGGTTCACCCCGATCTCTCCGTAACCGCGATAGACGATGGGTCGGATGTAGCACGCCTTCAGCCTGTTCGCACGGACAGTCTCCAGCACGGCTTCAGAAATCTGTTCCTTCGAATACGGGATCTGCGTGCGGTAGATCTTGATGGAGTCGAAGAGCCGCTTGATATGCGGCTCAAGCCGGAAGATGGCGCTGCCTTTTGCCGTCTGGTAACAGCGAATCCCTTCGAACCAACTCGAGCCGTAATGCACAACGTGGGAGAGCACATGGATCCGGGCATCATCCCACTTCACCAGCTTCCCGTTCATCCAGATGGTATCTGCTTTTTTGATCGGCATGGTGGTCTCCGTTCGAGGTTCGAGGTAGGATGCCTCTGCGTCGTTCGCGGTCAGATGGGTTTTTCGTACAGCCGGTACTTCTTGTAGAGACGTCCGTTCATCAGCTCGGCGGCTCTTACCATTTTCGTGTTGTCTTCCAGGACCCAACTGGCCTCACCGATCTCGTAGCCGAGCCGCAGAGCCCGCTGAGCCGTTTCGAAGAACAGCACACCCGCCGCGCCGGATGCCTGGTACTCCGGCAGTACGCCGAGGGCAATGATGCGGACAGAATGGATCTTTCTTCGATGGAGGAAGAGCCGGAGGACCCCCGGCAGCAGCCACCCTCGGCGGTTGTACTTGAGGGCCACGTTGATGTCGGGGAGCGAGAGAGCGAATCCCACCGGCTTTCCGTCGACTTCCGCGAAGAACACGAGGTCGGGCACGACGATGGGCCTCAGGTCCTTCGCCAGCGCGTCGGTTTCCTCGTCCGTCATGGGAACGGCCCCCCAGTTCTTCATCCAGGCGGCGTTGTACACCTGCTTGATCCGCTCCACTTCTTCATGGAACTTGCTCAGATCGATCGACCGGAACGTGAGGCGGTGACGTTCGCGCACGGCCCTCGTCACACGCTCGAGCTTCTCGGTATACACCGTCTTCTGGGTCAGCTCGTACGCGTAGAGATCGCGCGCCTTCGCAAACCCGCACGCCTCCATCAGGTCGAGGTAGTACGGCGGATTGTAGGGCATGAGGATCATCGGCGGAAGGTCGAACCCCTCCAGCAGCATGCCATACTCGTCGTTCACCGATGGATTGGCGGGCCCGCGCATCGAGGTCATCCCGTGACGGCGGAGGAATCCGGCTGCGGCGTCGACGAGCGTACCGGCAACCTCTCTGTCATTGACGCATTCGAAGAAGCCAAAGAAGCCGACTTTGTCCTGATGCTCCTGATTGTGCCGGTGATTGACGATGGCGCCGATACGGCCCACCATGGTGCCGTTCTGTTCGGCAATGAAGAACTCCGCATCGGCGTGCCGGTAGAAGGGGTTCTTGGCACGATCGATGAGTTTCTTCCGATCCATGATGAGCGGTGGAACCCACGCGGGATTCCCGTCGTAGATCGTCCAGAGAAACTTGACAAAGCGGTGAATGTCGCTGCGCGTTCGGACAGGCCGGATCGTCGTAGTGCTCATGAGCACGCGAGGCGGATGTGGGACGATGGAGGTAGACTGCGTGTCTGCGCTGGCCTGCAGCGATCCACGCCGCGCGGGAGAAGAACCCCCTGCGCAGTTCTGAAAGACTGTACTGCGACGCTAGGAGAGCACGCCGACGTCCTTGCCGACCTTGCGGAATGCTTCCAGCACAGCGTCCAGGTGCACATCCTCATGGGTTGCCATGTAACTCGTACGGAGCATCTCCAGGCCGGGGGGAACCCCGGGACGGATGAAGGCATTCACAAACACTCCCGCGTCGAACAGCTTGCGCCACATGATGAGCACAAGATCCGTGTCGCCGATGATGACCGGAACGACGGCCGAGTCGTGCTCTCCGACACGGTAGCCCATCTCCCGGAGGCCGTTTCGCATTTTCCGCGCATTTCGCATGAGACGGTCGATGCGTTCAGGTTCCTGCTCCAGAATGTCGAGCGCCGCCAGCGCGGATGCCACCGACGCCGGCGTCGGGCTCGCACTGAAGATCAGGGCGGGGGCGTGATGCTTCAGGTAGTTGATCACAGACCGTTCGCCCACAACGAACCCCCCCAGCGAGGCAAAGGTCTTGCTGAAGGTGCCCATGGTCAGATCGACATCCTTCTCTAAGCCGTAGTGGCTTGCGGTTCCTCTCCCCCCTTTTCCGATCACCCCCACCGCATGCGCGTCGTCCAGCAGGATCCGGGCGTTGTACTTTCGCGCCACCGGCACCATGCGGGGAAGATCGACAATCTCCCCCGACGTGCTGAAGACTCCGTCCGACACGATCAGCTTCGGAGCGTCCAGCGGAAGCTTGGAGATGACCGCCTCCAGATGGTTCATGTCGTTGTGTTTGTAGCGGACGATGGTCTGCGACGAAGCGTCGACAAGCGAGTTCCCCCCTGCCGCCATCAGGTACCCGGCCACAATACAGGCGTGGTTGTCCTTATCCGACACGACGTATTCCCCGCGCTGAACGAGTGTGGGAATAATCCCCTGGGCCGTCTGATAGCCCGTGCTGTACAGGAGACAATCCTCGGTTCCGAAGAACTTCGCCAGACGCGCTTCCAGCTCAACGTGGAGATCCAGTGTGCCGGTCAGATAGCGGGAACCGGAACAGCCCGAACCGTACTTCTTCACGGCCTGGATGGCCGCCTCTTTGACCTTGGGATGCGCGGTAAGGCCGAGGTAATTGTTGGAACCGGCCATGACGATCTTCCGCCCTTCGATCCGCACCACTGGTCCCTCGCTCTCCTCAATGGCATGGAAGTAGGGGTAGACTCCCCGTTGTTTCGTCTCGTCGGCGCGGGTGAAGCCGCGACACTTCTCGAAAAGGTCCAAAACGGACTCCGTCTCTCGTTGGTAGGAAAAGAACTGGCGGATTTTTGAATCTCAAATCGGTTTTGAATATACTTCAATAAGCCGGTAAAGTCAACGAATCGAAAGGAACCCGCCATCAAGGTCGCCGTCACAGGTGCAGCAGGATTTGTCGGAAGCCATACTGTCGAGCTCCTCCTTGCGGAAGGGTTCGATGTGCGCTGTCTCGTTCGACCGGGTCACCGAGAGAGTGGCTGGTTGCGCGACCTGCCGGTCGAAATCCTCTCCGTCGATCTGACAGACATCCCTTCTCTTCGCTCTTCGCTCGCCGGCATCGCGTACCTCTTCCACATTGCCGGCCGGACAAAAGCCCGCACGGGCGCACAATTCCTGCATGACAACGTCACCGTCACCCGCGCCCTCCTCCGAGCGGCAACTGCCGTGTCAGGGCTCAGGAAGTTCTGTCACGTCAGCAGTCTCACCGCCGTGGGACCGAGCCCGGACGGTCTCCCGGTGACAGAACAGACTCCCCCGTCTCCCATCACAGCCTACGGGTTTTCCAAATTGGAGGCGGAGAAGGCGTGTCATGCGTTCAGCCACGAGCTCCCGATCGTCATCATCCGACCGCCGGCCGTCTACGGACCGCGCGACCGAGACGTCCTGGAAATGTTCCGGTGGATCCGCCGGGGCATCGCGCCGATCATGGGGCCGAGGGAAAAGACGCTGAGTCTTCTTCACGTGCACGATCTTGCCCGCGGGCTTCTGACCGCTGCCCTCGACGAGAGAACTACCGGCGAGACGTACTTCATCACGGACGGCATCAGACACTCATACGAGGACCTGATCGCGATTATCTCGCGTCTCCTGAACACCACGCCCCGCTTCCTTCCGATACCGTCTCCCCTCGTCTACGCCGCCGCCTGCGTCTCAGAATGTATCTCCTGGTTCGGTTCCCGCCCGCCGGTCTTGAACCTGGACAAAGTCCGAGACCTGCTGGCTGCGCACTGGACCTGCAGCTCGGAGCGTTTCGAGCGACTGACGGGCTTCG